>DASRRQ010000149.1:0-45468 GCA_035695505.1 Marmoricola sp.
CCGGTCTGGGTCGAGCCGGTGAAGGAGACCATGTCGATCCGCGGGTCGGTAGTGAGCACGGCGGCGACCTCGTTGGAGCGTGGTGCGACGACGTTGAAGACGCCGGCCGGGATGTCGGTGTGCTCCGCAACCAACCGTCCGAGCTCGTAGGCCAGCCAGGGGGTGTCCGGAGCGGGCTTGAGCACCACGGTGCAGCCGGCCGCGAGCGCCGGCGCGACCTTCGCGAGGTTGATCTGCGTCGGCACGTTCCACGGCGTGATCGCGGCGACGACACCGACCGGCTCGCGTCGTACGGTGCGCCGGCTCGCGATGCCCATCGGCGACGCGACCCCGAGATCGGTCTCGAACTCGTAGGACTCCGCGGTGTCGGCGACGAAGGTCAGCCCGTCGACGGGCCCGTCGAAGCCGGCCGCGCTGATCATGAAGCCGGGCATGCCGACCTCGGCGGTCGTGAGCGCCTTGAAGTCCTCGGCGTTGTCGTACAGCGCCTTCTGCAGCTGGCGGATGCAGCGCACCCGGAGCTCGAGGTCGGTCGACCAGTCGGACTCGTCGAACGCACGCCGGGCGGCGGCGATCGCGGCCTCGACGTCGTCGGCGGTGCTATCGGGGGCCTGGCCGATCTCCTGACCCGTGGCCGGGCTCAGGATCGGGTACGTCGCGCCATCACTGGCCGCCGTCAGCTTGCCATCGATCAGCTGCAGCGGTGCAGGGGTGCTCATTCGGTAGCCTCCGTCGGCGTCTGCGTCAAGTAATGTCCGGCCTCGACCGGGGGCGGCCAGACCGGGGAGGGGATGTCCTCGTGCTTGTAGTGGCCCGGTACGCCGAGCCCACTCACCGACATCCGCTTGAGCAGCGTCTCCGGAGCCTTGTTCGCCTTGATGATCTCCAGGAACGTGTGCGCGGTCGACGGCATGTCGAACCAGTCGCGTTGCCAGGCGAACTTGAGCAGGCCGTCATCAGGGCCAGACGTCTGCCGCTCGACGCCGAACCAGGAGCCGCCGATGCCGAGGATCTCGAACTCCTTGCCCGCATCGTCGAGCAGGCCGGACTTCTGCTTCCAGAAGCCGACGATCATCGCTTTGGCGTCGTCGATCAGCGACGCCTGGTAGTCGTAGTGCCAGCCGTCGAGGCCGTCCATCTCGATGCCGATGGCCCAGTCGCGGATCTGGTCCCGGCCGACGGCCATGAAGTGCTCGTCGGGCGCGTACATCCAGCCGTAGGTCGCGTCGATCGCGTAGTGCTCGGCCATGATCCGCCAGTCGCCGATGCGCTCGGCCTCCCGGTTGACGGCGAGCCAGGAGTCCCAGAACTCCTCGAGCTCGGCGCGCGTGCAGTCCGTCATCAATCCTCCAGTGAGAGAGCCATTGCGGGGCAGTACTTGATCGCGGCGGTGACCTCGTCGCGCAGGTCCTCGGACGGGTGCTCGTCAAGCACGACGACCTTGTCCTCGGCATCGTTCAGGCCGAAGACCGACGGCGCTTCGAACTGGCACATCTGGTGTCCCTGGCAGAGCTCCAGGTCGGCAGCGACCTTCACGATCGCCTCCGATAGCGCACCGTGCACGGCTTGGCGAGCTGGATGACCATCTTCGATGTGTCGTCGCGGTACTCCTCGGACGGCTGCGTCATCTCGAAGGTGTAGTCGCGCAGCAGTACCGAGAAGATCGCCTTGAGCTGCATCATCGCGAACGCGTTGCCGACACAGCGGTGCTTGCCGGCACCGAACGGGATCCACGTCCACCGGTTCTGCAGGTCGGCCTGGTTCGGGTCGAGGTAGCGGCCCGGGTCGAAGGCATCCGGGGCCGGGAAGTCCTCCCCGATCCGGTTGGAGACCCGGGGGCTGGCGCCGACCATCGTGCCTGCCGGCAGTAGGTGCCCGCCGATCTCGAAATCCTCCTGCGCGACCCGGAGCAGCAGGATCAACGGCGGATGCAGCCGCAGCGTCTCCTTCAGCGCGGCCTCCAACTGCGGGATCGAGCGCAGTGCCTGGAACGACACCTCGACAGGACCTTCTCCGGGGCGATCGGCGTACAGCTCGTCGAGCTCGGCGACGATCGTCGCCATCGCGTCCGGGTTCCGGAGCAGCTCGATCAGCGTCCACGCCGCCGTACCGGAGGAGGTGTGGTGCCCGGCGAACACCATCGAGATGAACATGCCGGTGATCTGGTCGGCCGTGAAGTGGTCGCTGCCGTCCGCGTTCTTCAAGGAGATCAGCACGTCGAGCAGGTCGCGGTCCTCGCGGGCGACCTTGCCGCGCAGGTGCCGCCTGTCGATGATCGTGGCGACGAGGTCGACGAGCTTGAGCCTGGCGGCGTCGCGGATCTCGAACGACTCGACGCCCTCCATGTACGGGTCGACGTACGCCAGTGCATCGGTGCCGCGCTCGAGCTCGTGGTAGTACTCGGCGAACCTGCCATCGAGCTCGGACCGGAACGGCATCCCGATCAGGCAGGCCGACGTCGTATAGATGGTCAGCTCGGCGAAGAAATCGAGCAGGTCGATCTCGCCGCTCTCGCCCCAGCCAGCGACCATCTGGTTGATCTCGTTCTCGATCGTGCTGGCGTGGCCGCGCATCATCTCGCCCTTGAGCGCCTGGTTCTTCAACGCCTCCTGGCGCTTCTCGGGCGTGGTGTCGAAGACGACGCCCTTGCCGAAGATCGGCGTCATGAACGGGTACGCCGCCGCCTGATCCAGGATCTCATCCGGTGCCCGGAAGAATGCCTCGTTGGCTTCCGACCCGGTCACCAGCACCACGTCGCGGTCGGCGAGCCGGAACCGGCCGATCTCGCCGCATTCGTCGCGGACCCGGTGCAGTAGGTCGATCGGGTCGTCGCGCAGGTCTTCAAGATGGCCGTGCTCGGACTTGGGGAAGCGGCGGGAGACCTCCCGGATCCCTTCGACTCCCGTGGATGTCATCGTCACTGCGCTTCCGTTCGTCGAGCTTGTCGAGACGTCGTTCACTTCTTCTCCACAGGTGCTTCGGGGTTCACTTCGATCAAGTTCAGGTGGATGCCGCGCGGCTGGCTGACGACGCTCACGATCGCATCCGCCAGCGCCTGCGGCTTGAGGAAGTGCGAGTGCCGGGCCAGACCGAACTTGATCCAGCCGGTCAGCACATCGCCGGCTGCCTCGTCCTCCCAGTCGCTGCCCATCTCGCTCCAGGTCGGTCCCGGGCGGACGATCGAGACGCGGATGCCGGAGCCCTCGAGCTCCATCTGCATCGCGTGCGCCATGCCCTCGAGCCCCCACTTGCCGGCGGCGTACGACGACATGAACGGGCGGGCCCGGACCGCGACGTCGGAGCTGACGAACAGCACGTCTCCGCGCTGCCGCTCCAGCATCCCGGGGACGAACGCCCGTACCAACCGGTGGGCCCCGAGCAGGTTGAGGTCGATCTCGTCGGCGAACCGCGCGGTGCTGACCTCGTGGATGATCCCCGGCGAGACGTGGCCGGCGTTGGAGACCAGCACCTCGACCGGGCCGAGGTCGTCCTCGACGGCCTTGGCGAACGCGTCGACCGAGGACTGATCGGTGACGTCGAGCGGATGCGCGACCGCCTCGCCGCCCTCGGCACGGATCTGGTCGACGATCTCCGCGCACTTCTCGACCCGGCGGGCGCCCAGCGCGACCGGGAAGCCGGCTGCCGCGAGCGTCAGCGCGGTCGTCGCCCCGATGCCGCTGGAGGCGCCGGTGACAACCGCCGGTCGACGGTCGGGATGGATCGGTCTGGGCATCGGTGGGACCCTTGTCGGTGATCGAGCAGCGATGGTGGCGGATGCCCATCGAGATCTGGACACTTGATCGGACAGGTGTCCAGTTGTACGGCACCGGGCACGCCGACGCAAGGGGTTCCGCCCGATTCGGCAGCAACATTCGATCCCGGTATGCTTCTCGCTCGTTGGCCAGGTAGCTCAGTTGGTACGAGCGTCCGACTGAAAATCGGAAGGTCGGCGGTTCGACCCCGCCCCTGGCCACCACCAGCGTCAGACCCCCGTCGAGATCTCGACGGGGGTCTCGTGCTTCCCGGCCACCTCGGCCCTTGGTTCGCTGCCGGAGGTGACTCGCGCGTAACCCCGTTCGGCTGCGACGCTGGGGTAGTGCCTCGTACCGCGACGACCTCGTCCTACTCGATCACCATGCGGCTGCATACGTCGCCGGACCATGGCCTCGTGGGAGCAGTTGCCACCGCGATCTCCCAGGCCGGCGGGGTTGTCACCGGCATCGACGTGGTGGAGTCCAGCCCCAGCCGCCTCCGCCTGGACGTCACCTGCTCGGCGGCCGACGGCGACCACGCCCTGGTCCTCCAGGACGCTGCCGGCGCCCTGCCCGGCGTCGAGGTGCACAAGGTCAGCGACCGGACCTTCCTGCTGCACCTCGGCGGCAAGATCGAGGTCGCCTCGAAGGTCCCGTTGAAGACGCGTGACGACCTCTCGATGGCCTACACCCCCGGTGTCGGGCGGGTCAGCATGGCGATCGCGAACAACCCCGAGGACGTGTCGCGGCTGACCATCAAGGGCAACGCCGTGGCCGTGGTCACCGATGGCTCCGCCGTCCTCGGTCTCGGCAACATCGGCCCCGAGGCCGCCCTGCCGGTGATGGAGGGCAAGGCGGCACTGTTCAAGCGGTTCGCGAACATCGACGCCTGGCCGATCTGCCTAGCCACCCAGGACACCGACGAGATCGTCAAGGCCGTCGAGATGATCGCGCCGGGCTTCGGCGGGATCAACCTCGAGGACATCGCTGCGCCGCGGTGCTTCGAGATCGAGCAGCGGCTTCGGGAGCGGCTGAGCATCCCGGTCTTCCACGACGACCAGCACGGCACCGCCATCGTCGTCCTGGCGGCACTGACCAACGCGCTGCGCGTGGTGGACAAGCAACTGGCCTCGGCACGGGTGGTGGTCTCCGGCGCCGGCGCTGCCGGTACGGCGATCGTCACGCTGCTGCTCGCCGCCGGCGTGACCGATGTCGTCGTCGTAGACCGTGCCGGCTGCCTGGTCCCCGAGCTCGACGGCCTCACGCCGGCGCAGGTCGTCCTCGCCGGCGTGACCAACCCGCGCGCCGTCACCGGCAGCCTGCGGGACGCGCTCGTCGGAGCCGATGTGTTCATCGGGGTCAGCGCTCCGGGCATCCTCGACCCCGACTGGATCCCCACGATGGCACCGCGGTCGATCGTGTTCGCCCTGGCCAACCCGGACCCGGAGGTCGACCCGGTCGAGGCCTCGAAGTACGCCGAGGTGGTCGCTAGCGGCCGCTCGGACTATCCGAACCAGATCAACAATGTGCTGGCCTTCCCCGGAGTGTTCCGCGGGCTGCTCGACGCCCGAGCCACCGAGATCACCGTCGACATGCTGCTCGGCGCGGCGCGGGCGATCGCCGATGTGGTTCAGCCGGACGAGTTGAACCCGAGCTTCATCATCCCGTCGGTGTTCCACCCCGACGTACCGGGAGCGGTCGCGGCGGCAGTCACCCGGTCAGCGGGGGCGTAACGCCGCGCGAGGTGGGTACGGGGCGCTGTATGAACGTGATCCGGAGCCTGGCATGACCACCGCCGCCGAGACCTCTACCTCGGCGAAGATCCTCTACCGGCCGGTCGGGCTGGTCAGTAGCGTGATCGGCGGCGTCGTCGCCGGCCAGTTGTTCAAGCGCGTCTGGAAGAAGGCGACGCCGGCCGATGTGGACGCGGCCCCGACGGCACTGGAATCGCGGTACGGCGTCGGACAGGTCGTCGTCGCCGCAGCCGTCCAAGGGGCAGTCTTCGCAGCGGTAAAGGCAGCCGTCGACCGTGGCGGCGCCCGGCTGTTCCAGCGCTGGACCGGGGAGTGGCCGGGCAGCTGAGCCGCCCGGACCCGACGCGGTGGGAGGTCCCCGTACCTGCTTGACCCTGGCGCTGTGCGCCGGGTACTTCCTGGTGCTCCTCGACGTCTCTGTCGTCAACGTCGCGCTGCCGGCGATCGGCCACCGGCGCATCGTGCTGACCGGCCTGACCGGCTTCGGTCTCTCCTCGGTCCTGTGCGCGCTGGCGCCGTCCCTGGGGCTGCTCGTCATCGGGCGAGCCCTGCAGGGCGTCGGTGCGGCGCTGATGCTGCCGGGCACGCTGGCAATGCTGACCGGCTCGGCGGACGACGATGGGGAGCAGACCCGTCTGGTCGCGCTCTGGGCGGCCATCGGCGGCTCGGCCCTGCCGGCCGGGCCCCTGATCCGGGCGCGTGCCGACCGCCGCGACGGGGTATCGGGGGACTGTGAGCTCCAGCGAGAAGCCGCCGGCACCCATAGCGGGTGAGCCCCTGATCGAGTATGGACCGGACGACCCGCGCCTGCTGGCCGACATCCTCGAGCGCGAGGGCATCGACCCTGCAACCGTCGAGGCGGTCGGCAAACTCTCCGAGGCCTTCGAGACCGCGGAGGCCGCGCGCGGCCACCTCTACCAGTTCCACCGGATGACCGGCACCGCCGACTTCCAGGCAGGCGAGGCCGCCGAGATGCTGCGCAGCGCCGGACACGCCGACCTGGCCGACCGGGTCGCCGCGGAGCTGGTCGGGCGCAACATCCTGGCGGGCCGGTGGACCTTCCAGGTCGTCGAGGAGTACGACGACGGCTACTTCTCGACGTTCCGCGAGCTCGACGACGAGGCCGTCCGGCTGGTCGCCGGCCACCGGCACCTCTACGAGGCCGGCCTCAAGCGCGAACGACGTACCCCCGGCGATCCCAGCCACACTCCGACACCTGAGGGCGGAGCCTGAGCCGCAGGTGACGCACGGCATACGACGGTTCGCGCCGGGTCGTCTACGCTCCGACCATGAGCGACCTCAACGAATCGGCCAGCACCACGATCGCGGCGCCGCCGTCGGTCGTCTTCGCCATCCTGTCCGACCCGCGCCAGCACCCGCGGATCGACGGATCGGGCCACGTCCGCGAAGCGGTCTCCGGGCCCGACAAGCTCGTGCTCGGCTCTGAGTTCGGGATGAGCATGAAGATGGGCGCG
Source organism: Marmoricola sp. (assembly GCA_035695505.1). Lineage (GTDB taxonomy): Bacteria > Actinomycetota > Actinomycetes > Propionibacteriales > Nocardioidaceae > Marmoricola. The sequence continues at coordinate 6,982 of DASRRQ010000149.1, forward strand.
CCGTACAAGATGAAGAACCGCGTCGTCGAGTTCGAGCAGGACCGGCTGATCGCCTGGCGGCACGCCGGCGTGCACCGTTGGCGCTACGAGCTGTCCCCCACCGACGACGGCGGCACCGCTGTCACGGAGACCTGGGACCTCTCGCACTACGGCGCCGTCGGGCGCAACGTGCTGCACACCCTGTTCGGCAAGAAGACGGCAGCAGCTCTCACCGAGACGATGGTCAAGCTCAAGGCGGCCGCCGAGGCTGACGCCGCCAGCTGAGCCGTGCCGTTCACCCTGGCCCACCCGGCGGCCGTCCTCCTGGTGCGCGGTACGCCGCTCCCGGTCTCCGCGATGATCGCCGGCTCGATGGCCCCGGACGCGCCGATGTTCGTCAAGGCCCGCGGCGCCTACGACTTCACCCACAGCCTCGCCGGGGTCTTCACGGTCGACCTGGCCCTGAGCGTCGTCGGCGTCGCGCTCTGGTTCGCCCTGATCCGGGACCCCCTGCTCGACCTGATGCCAGCAGTGGTGCGCGAGCGGATGCCGGCCACAGCCCGCTACACCCGCAGGCAGTGGTTGCTGGTCGCACCAGCAGCCGTCGTCGGCTCGCTGACCCACGTGGCTTGGGACTCGTTCACACACAACGGCCGCTGGGGTGCGCGGCACGTCACCTGGCTGCACCAGCTGCACCACGGGCACAGCGGAGCCGAGTGGGCGCAGTACGGCTGTAGCGTGGTGGGGCTGCTGATCGTCGCTGCGTGGGCATTCGTCTGGGTCGGCAGGCAGCAGCGGATCCCGCGGCCGGCAACGGTCCGCTGGCTCGGCGTACGGGCCCTGACGGTGGTCCTTGTCCTGACCATCACCTCGGGGCTCGCCGCGGCTCTGACGACCGGGCCGCCGGGCATCGGTCCTGCGCTCGGCCAGGCCGCGGTGGTCGGCACGATCATCGGCGTCTTCGCCATCCTGGTCGTCGCCGGCCTCTGGCAGGCCCACGTACGCCGCCGCCGCAGCCCCGGCCGACCCTCCCCACCGCCGACCCGGCTTTAAAGTGCATCTGAAGTACTCGACCCGGAAGGTTTTCATGCACTCGAAAGCCGGGTCAGGGTCAATTGCAGGAGATCGAGCCGATCTTCGCTAGGCCCTCGAGATCGCCCGGCCCGTAGTGCCGGAGTCCGACGTTGTCGGCGTTCATCAGCTCGGCGTCGTCGTGCACGTGCGCGAGCCCGACCAGGTGGCCGAACTCGTGCAGGATGATCGCGAGCTCCTCGCTCCGACCGCGCTCGGTGCCGTCGATGGAGTTGAAGTACTCCCGGTCCAGCGTGATCCCGCCGGTCACATAGCGGACCCGGCCGCCGTCGGCCACAGCCACGCTGCCGCCGATCCCGGCGACGTCGCCGGCGAGCTGGTCGACCTCGCCCGACGTCGCCCAGCTGACCAGTGCAGGAGTGGACTGCGGCCGGCCGAGCACTGTCGGCACGTAGGCACTCGCCCAATGCGGCCGCTGGTCGGTCGTGCCTTGGTAGTCGAACCGCAGGCCGGTGACCTTCTCGACCTCCGCCATCGCGGTCCTCACCAGGGAGACGCCGTCCGGCGGCGCACCCTGAGGATTGATTCGCAGCCCGATCCGATGGCACGGGTCGTAGCCGACCGGCACGTCCGGCTCCCCGTTCTGGTGCCCTAGGAACGCATACGGCCCGGAGGTCGTCACCGGGACGGGCGCGGCGACGCGGTGCGGTCCCAGACCCACCAACCGCCGAGTGGAAGCCGGCAGCAGCGTAGGCACCGCGATCACCAGTCCGATGATCGCCACCAGTGCGATGGCGAGAGCGAGCATGCCGGTCCGGTCCCGGGGCTCTCGGTTGACCATGGGGCAGACCTTACGAGCCAGGCTCAATCGAGGACTGTGAAGGACCCGACCTTGTAGAGACGTAGCGCTAGAGCAACGGCGGCCGGCGTGAGGATCGCGACCGGCACCAGCAGCAGCAGTCGCCCGGCGTCGTGCACCGCGGCGACGGTGCCGTGCAGCCAGGCCGACCACACCTCGTCGTGGTACGACGCGACGGTCTCATCGACGTCCCAGGTGCTGACGGCGACCCCGTCCGGTTGCGCGAGTGTTCCGCGTTCGTTCATGTCGACCCCTCCCCAAGGTCCCTCCGCGCGCCGCCGCGCTCCGTCAGGCTGTTCACAGGTCCTAGCGGCAGACGGGCGATGTGCGTGTGCCAATAGTACCTAAATACTCAATTCGGACATGAGAAAGCCGATGAAAAGAATTCCGATGAAGCTGTCGCGACCACCGGCGGTCCCGGGTCACCGGATGCAGGCGCATCACCAGGTAGACGGAGGTGCCATGAACGTCCAGCAGACCCCGAACGACGTGTTCGTCCTCTCCGGAGGCGCAGCCCGTGGCGCGGTCCAGGCCGGGATGATGCAGACCCTTGCCGAGGCCGGCATCGTCCCCGCAGGCCTCGTCGGCACCTCGGTCGGCGCCCTGAACGCCGCCTTCATGGGCTGGCAGCCCAGCCTCGAGCGGGCCGACCTCCTCGCGGAGGCGTGGCAGCGGCTCACCCGCCGCGACATCTTCCCGGGCGGCAACCTCGTCCGCCTCGCCCACGTCGCGCGACTGCACTCCTACTTGTTCTCCTCTGACGCGCTCGCCGCGCTCATCGATACCTGGGTCCCCGTAACGCGGCTGGAGGAGCTGACCGTCCCGGTGCGGATCACGACCACGCCGTTAACTGGATGCGCCGCTGCGTACCACGACACCGGGCTGTTGAAGCCGACGCTGCTCGCCTCCGCCGCGGTGCCGGGCGTCTTCAAGCCGGTCGAGCTGATCGATGCCGACGGCGTCCGCAGTACCCATGTCGACGGCGGCGTCGCCGACATCATCCCGGTGGCCGGGGTGCTCGCCCTGCGCCCGACCCGGGTCTTCGTGCTCGATGCGACCGTCCCGGTCCGTGTCCCACGGGCCCGTACGCCGATCGAGATCCTGATCGCCAGCCTCGGCATCGCAGTACGGATGCGCCCGGCCCCGGACCTCGGTGAAGGCGTCGTCGTGCACCACCTCACCGCACCGGATCTCGGCACCGGGATGATCGACTTCAGCCGGACGGCGGAGCATCTCGCGCTCGGCCGACGGGTCGCCGCCGAGCTCGTCGACCGGCTCGCCGAGCCAGCGCCCGTCGTACCGTCGTCGCCGACAGAGATCGCCGAGCGCACGCAGCGCTTCTGGGGCAGGTTCAGCCGGGCCGCCTGACCGACTCGCCGAAGGGCGCGGCGTAGTTGAATGGCCGCATGACCGTCCGCTATGACACCGACGGCGCCCTCGCCGTGATCACGATCGACCGCGCGCAGGCGCGCAACGCCGTCGACGGGCCCACCGCCGCGGCCTTGGCGGATGCCTTCCGCAGGTTCGAGACGGATGAGACCCTGTCGGTCGCGATCCTGACCGGAGCACACGGGACCTTCTGCGCCGGAGCAGACCTCAAGGCAGTCGGTACGCCGGGCGGCAACCAGATGCTGGCCGAGGGCGACGGCCCGATGGGCCCGAGCCGGATGGACCTGTCCAAGCCGGTGATCGCGGCGATCGAGGGACATGCGGTCGCGGGCGGGCTCGAGCTCGCGCTGTGGTGCGACCTGCGGGTGGCCAGCGACGCAGCCGTGCTCGGGGTCTTCTGCCGTCGCTGGGGGGTCCCGCTGATCGATGGCGGCACCTTCCGGCTGCCGCGCCTGATCGGGGAGTCTCGAGCGATGGACCTGATCCTGACCGGACGTGCCGTCGAGGCACAGGAGGCCCTGGCCTTCGGCCTCGTCAACCGGGTCGTGCCGACCGGCGAGGCGCTCGCCGCTGCGAAGGAGCTCGCTGCCCAGATCGCCGGGTTCCCCCAGCTGTGCGTGCGCAGCGACCGCACCAGCGCCCGCGGGCACTGGTCACTGAGCGAGGCGGAGGCGGTCAGGGCCGAGTACGAGCTCGGCCTCCCGACTGTGCTTGCCGAGGCCCTCGACGGGGCGGCGCGGTTCGCCGGGGGCAGCGGCCGGCACGGATCGTTCGAGGACTGAGCTGCGCCAGCGGATGAGATAGCCGCCACCGGGTAACCCTCAGCAGGACCTGGATCGGTCCCCGAGGAGCCAGGAGGCACCGATGAGCGCCGGAACTGCAACCAGACCCGCACCCAGCGGCGGCAAAGCCCACCACGACCTGAAGCGGCACGTCGGCATCATCGGGCTGCTGTTCGCGAGCGTCGGCTCGATCATCGGGTCGGGCTGGCTGTTCGGCGCCCTGAACGCGTCGACTGCGGCCGGCCCGGCCGCGATCATCTCGTGGGCGCTGGGCGGGGTGATGATCCTGCTGATCGCCCTGGTGTACGCCGAGCTCGGCACGATGTTCCCGCTGTCGGGGGGCGTCGTGCGCTTCCCGCACATGTCTTTCGGCAACTTCGCCAGCTTCACCGGCGGTTGGATCACCTATCTCGCGATCGCCACGACCGCGCCGATCGAGGTCGAGGCCGCGCTGCAGTACGGCACCAAGTACGCCGACTTCACCCACTCCCACACCGTCGGCGGGGAGCAGGTGCACACGCTGACGGCTCTCGGCTTCGCGGTCGCGGTCGTCTTAATGGCGGTGTTCGTGCTGATCAACTACTTCGGCGTCCGCTGGTTCGCCCGGATCAACAACGCCCTGGTGTCGTGGAAGCTCTTCATCATCCTGCTGGTCGTGGTGGCGTTCCTCGTGACCGCCTTCCACGGCAGCAACTTCTCCTCCCACGGGTTCGCACCCGCAGGCGTCCACGGCATCTTCACCGCGATCTCCACCAGCGGCATCGTCTTCTCCTACCTCGGCTTCCGCCAGGGCATCGAGCTTGCCGGCGAGACCGACAACCCCAAGCGCAACGTACCGATCGCAGTGATCGGCTCGGTCGTGCTGACCGGGCTGATCTACGTCGCGTTGCAGGTGGCCTTCATCGGCTCGTTGAGCCCCTCGGTGCTGGCGAAGTCGCACGGCTGGGCCGGCCTGGCGTTCAAGAACGACTTCGGCCCGCTCGCCGCACTGGCCACCGCGCTCGGCCTGGGCTGGCTCGCCGTGATGCTCTACATCGACGCAATAGTCTCCCCCGGCGACACCGGCTTGATCTACACCACGATCACCTCGCGGATCTCGTTCGCGATGGCCCGGAACGGCAACGCCCCGAAGATCCTCGAACGCACCACCGAGGAGGGAGTCCCGATGCTCGGACTCGGACTGGCGTTCATCATCGGCCTGGTCGCGTTCCTGCCGTTCCCGAGCTGGCAGCAGCTGGTCGGCTTCATCACCTCGGCCACCGTGCTGTCCTTCGCCTCGGGGCCGTTGGTGCACGCGGCGCTGCGTCAGCAGGTGCCGGACGCCGAACGCCCGTTCCGACTTCCCGGCGGCCACACGATCCCGCTGCTCGCCTTCTGGGGCGCCAACCTGATCGTCTACTGGTCCGGCTGGACCACCGTGTGGAAGCTGATGGTGGCAGTCCTGCTCGGCTTCGTCCTGCTCGCCGCGTTCGCCGGCTCCGGCCAGATGAAGGGCAAATCACTGGACCTGCGGGCCGGCGCCTGGGTCCTGCCATGGCTCGTCGGCCTGACGGTGATCTCCTACTTCGGCAACTACCCGGAGCCAGCGGCCGGCAACCTGGTCGACCTGAACTTCGCGGTCTCGACGCTACTGCTGCTGGTGCTGTCAGTGGGCATCTACGTGATGGCCTTCAAACTCCGGCTCAGCCCGGAGGAGGCGCGCGCCTACATCGAGGAGACCACCGAGGAGTCAGCCGTCGAGGCCGCCCCGAGCGGGGCGTAGGGACAGGGCGCACACCACAAGCCTCGGGACCCGCTGCCTGGTGGCAACGGGTCCCGAGAAGGCTTGCTGGACCGACGTGTCAGTCGGGCGCCCAGACACCGATCAGACGGCGGTGCCGTTCGATCGGTCGGCTGTGGCGCGCCGTACTAGTCGGCTGCGCCGCGCTGGGTCGGGATGACGCCGCCGAGCAGCTCCTTGACCTCAGCCTCGCGGTACCGGCGGTGGCCGCCGAGCGTCCGGATGGCGCTCAACTTGCCGGCCTTGGCCCAGCGGGTGACGGTCTTGGGGTCGACGCGGAACATCGCGGCGACCTCTGCAGGCGTCAACAGGGTCTCGGTTTCGGAGTTGTGCTGCATCGGTGGGCCCCTCGTTTGGGTGTTTCAACTGCTTGACGACACACCGAGCATGACACTCGGGGGAACTCGTGTAAAGCCGACCAAACGGACACAGGCTTGACGGTCTAGACCGCGGCACAAATGGGGCAGAGTTCGCGTAACCAGGCCCCTCTGTGATCGTAGGGCAGCGCACCCCGCATCGCCAGGGCCGCCATCGTAGGACTTCCGGGTAGCCAGAAGCCGCCGAGCGTCAGATCAGGTCGAAGGCCGGTCAGTCTCGCGAGGACGAGGGCGAGTAGTCCGCCCAGTCGTCGTTCTCGTCGGTGTCCGGTGCGGACGTGCTCGGGGAGCCGCTGTCCCCGTGGAGCTCGTTCGCCAGTGCGCCGAAGTCGGTCTCGAACGTCTGATACTTCAGATCGCGAGCAACTTTGGTCTGCTTTGCCTTAGCTCGGCCGCGTCCCATTGGGTCGACCCCCTCGCACACTTGGCCGGCGCTCGGTGGCGTCCGGTCGGAATCATCGTCTCGTGGGGACAACGGTACCCGCCCCGGCATGATTCCCGCACATGGGTTCGCCATCTGATCATGTCCGGCGCCGAAATGAAGTGCCGCTCGCTCCTAGGCATGATCGTTGACGAGCCGCACGACGCCCCGCTCAGCGCTGTCCTCGGCGGCGAGGACGCCCCCGGCCACCCACGCCTCGATGTCATGCTCGGCCAGGACCGCCAGCGCCGCGTCGGCTTCGTCGGCCGGCGTGAGCGCGACCATGCCGACGCCGCAGTTCAGGGTCCGCTCCAGGTCGGGGCGGGCTACGTCGCCGGTCTGCGCCACCAGCGCGAACACCGCAGGCAGCGACCAGGTGCTCCGGTCCAAGGTGACGGTTACGTCCTGGGGCAGCACCCGCTCGAGGTTCGCGGCCAGCCCGCCGCCGGTGATGTGCGACATCGCGTGCGTGCCCGTACGCCGGGCCAGGTCCAAGCACGCCTTGGCGTAGATCCGGGTCGGCTCGAGCAGTTCTTCGCCGAGGGTGCGGCCCAGATCATCGACGTGCTCATCGAGCGAACGGCCCGCGTTGGCCAGCAGCACGTGCCGGACCAGGGAGTAGCCGTTGGAGTGCAGGCCGCTGGAGGCCATCGCGATCACCACGTCGCCTGGGCGGACCAGCTTGGACCCGAGCAGGTCGGCCGCGTCCACGACGCCGGTGGCTGCGCCGGCCACGTCGTACTCCTCAGGCGCCAGCAGGCCCGGATGCTCGGCGGTCTCGCCACCCGACAGCGCGCACCCTGCAGCCAGGCACGCCTCGGCGATGCCCTGGACGATCGCTGCGATCCGCTCCGGGACGACCTTGCCGGTGGCGATGTAGTCGGTCATGAACAGCGGTTCGGCGCCGCAGACGACCAAGTCGTCGACCACCATGCCGACGAGGTCGAAGCCGATCGTGTCGTGCTTGTCCATCGCCTGCGCGATCGCGACCTTCGTGCCGACGCCGTCAGTCGAGGTCGCCAGCACCGGGTGGTCGTAGGACTTCAGCGCACTGGCGTCGAAGAGGCCGGCGAAGCCTCCGATGCCGCCCATCATCTCGGGACGGCGGGCCTTCTCGATCCAGACCTTCATCAGCTCGACGGCCTTGTCGCCCGCCTCGATCGAGACGCCGGCGGCTTCGTAGGTGCTCATGCGGTCCTTACGGTCGTTCGAGGGAATCGGTCGCGCCGCCGCCGGACAAGGAGGCAGCGAGACCATCGACGTCGAGCGCCCGGTCCGGGACGATGACCTCGGACTCGAGGAGGTGCTTGCCGAGCTGCTCGGTCGGCGGGAGCGGGATCGGGTAGATGCCGTCGAAACAGGCGCGGCAGAGGTTCTCCGTCGGCACGGTCGTCGCTTCGACGAGACTCTCCAGCGAGATGTAGGCCAGCGAGTCGGCACCGATCGAGGCGCAGATGTCGTCGGTGGACAGGCCGTTGGCGATCAGCTCGGCGCGGGTCGCGAAATCGATGCCGTAGAAGCACGGCCATTTCACCGGCGGGCTCGAGATCCGCACGTGCACCTCACGGGCTCCGGCCTCGCGCAGCATCCGGACCAGCGCGCGCTGGGTGTTGCCGCGGACGATCGAGTCGTCGACGACCACGAGGCGCTTGCCCTCGATCACGTCGCGCAGAGGGTTGAGCTTGAGCCGGATGCCAAGCTGGCGGATCGTCTGGCTCGGCTGGATGAAGGTGCGGCCGACGTAGGAGTTCTTCACCAGGCCGACGCCGTAGGGGATGCCGCTCTCCTCGGCGTAGCCGATCGCTGCGGGCGTTCCGGACTCCGGCACCGGGATCACTAGGTCGGCGTCCGCCGGGAAGTCCTGCGCGAGCCGACGGCCGATCTCGACACGGACGCTGTGCACCCGCTGGTTGGAGATCCGGGTGTCGGGGCGGGCGAGGTAGACGAACTCGAAGAGGCAGCCCTTGGGCTCGGGCTCGGCGAAACGCCGGGTACGCAGCCTGTCCTCGTCGACGGCGATCAGCTCGCCGGGCTCGATCTCGCGGACATAGGAGGCGCCGACGATGTCGAGGGCTGCCGTCTCCGAGGCGACGACCCAGCCGCGCTCGAGCCGTCCGAGCACGAGCGGCCGCACTCCCTGGGGGTCGCGGGCGGCGTACAGGGTGCCCTCGTCCATCCAGACGAACGAGTACGCACCGCGCACCTGCGGCAGCAGCTCGGCTGCGCGGTCCTCCAGCGATTGGCCCGGGTGGAAGGCCAGCAGCGCGGTCACCAGGGAGGTGTCGTTGGTACTGGTCTCCAGATTGCGGGCGTGGATATCGAGCTCGCCAGTGTCGCTGGGCAGTTCGGCGACCATCCGCGCCAGGTCGCTGGTGTTGGTCAGGTTGCCGTTGTGGCCTAGGGCGATCGAGCCGTGAGCCGTCGGGCGGAACGTCGGCTGGGCGTTGTGCCAGGTGCTGGCACCGGTCGTGGAGTAGCGCGCGTGGCCGATCGCTAGATGGCCCTTGAGCGAGGACAGAGTCGACTCGTCGAAGACCTGCGAGACCAAGCCCATGTCCTTGTAGACCAGGATCTGGCGGCCGTTGCTCACCGCGATGCCGGCCGACTCCTGGCCACGGTGCTGGAGAGCGTAGATGCCGTAGTAGGCCAGCTTGGCGACGTCCTCGCCCGGGGCCCAGACACCGAAGACGCCGCAGGCGTCCTGGGGCCCCCGGTCGGACGGGTTGATCTCGTGTGTCAGAAGTCCATCCCCGCGGGCCACGCACTCATCCTACGGGGTGAGCGAGGCCAACTTCGCCAGCAGCAGCGTCTCAGCGAGACAGACCTTCTCGAACTCGGCGAGGTGCAGCCCCTCGTTGGCGCCGTGTGCGCGGGTGTCGGGGTCCTCGACACCGGTGACCAGCACACTGGCCGCTGGGAACGCCTCGAGGAACTCGGCGATGAACGGGATCGAGCCCCCGACCCCCATGTCGACCGGGCGGACGCCGTCCCAGGCCTCGGTGAACGCGTCCCGCGCGATGTCGTACGCCGGCCCGTCCGCCTCGATCGCCGTCGCCTGGCCGGTGTCGACGACGGTCATCGTCAGCTCGGCGCCCCAGGCGATGTTCTTCTCCAGGTGCGCGGTCAGGCACGCGACCGCGTTCTCGGTGGTGTCGCCGGGCGCGATCCGCAGCGAGATCCGGGCCCGCGCGGACGGGACCAGGGTGTTGCTGGCGCCGAAGACCTGCGGCGCGTCGAGACCGGTGATGCTCATCGCCGGCTTGGTCCACAACCGCTCGACGATCGGGCCCGAGCCGATCCAGGTGATGCCGGGCACCGCTCCGGACTCGGCGCGCAGCCGCTCCTCGGGGTACTCCACGTCGTCGGCCGGGCCCGCGTGCAGGCCCTCGATCACCAGGTTGCCCTCGTCATCGTTCAGGCTCGCAATCAGCCGGGCCAGCGTCATCACCGCGTCGGGGACCAGGCCGCCCCACATGCCGGAGTGCACCGCGTGGGTCAGCGTCCGGACCTCGATGTCCATCCGGACCAGGCCGCGCAGGCTGGTCGTCAGGGCCGGTACGCCGATGTCCCAGTTGCCGCTGTCGGCGATCACGATGACGTCAGCCGAGAGCGCCTCCTTCTCCCGCGCGAGCAGCGCCGGGAGCGAGTCCGAGCCGACCTCCTCCTCGCCCTCGACGAACAGGGTCACCCCGATCGCCAGGTCGTCCCCGAGGGCGCGGATCGCGGCGAGGTGCGCACAGATGCCCGCCTTGTCGTCCGCGGCACCGCGCGCGTAGAGCCGCCCATCGCGCTCAGTCGGCTCCCATGGCGGGCTGTCCCAGTCAGCGTGGTCGTTCTCCGGCTGCACGTCGTGGTGGGCGTAGAGCAGGATCGTCGGCGCACCGGCGGGAGCCGGCTTGTGCGCGATCACGGCCGGCGCGGCACCGTCCTCGGCTCGGGAGATCCGGGCGTCGAATCCCTCGGCGGCGAAAAGGCCGCGGACCGCCTCGGCACTGCGCTCGACCTCGCTCAGACGGGCCGGGTCGGCGCTGACCGATTGGATCCGGACCAGGTCCTCGAGGTTGCTGCGCACGCCCGGGAGCACCGAGTGGACACGGCTGCGGAGATCGTCTGTGGAGAGGTCGCGACTCATGGTTCCACCCTAGGCTGCGTGACCGTGGGGTGTTCTCCGGCACCGGCCGATGCGGCCGTCGTAGTCTTTCGCGAGCACCACCGACGGGGGAAGGACGCACGTGACGCCGGACGAGCCGCAGGAGCCCAGCTGGGCTGCTCCCTCCCCGGACGCGACCCCCGACGTGGGTCACGAGGTGGATCCGGAGATGGATGCCACGGAGGCCGCCCCTCGGGAGCCTTCCGAGCCGGCCGGGTCCCCGGACGTCCAGCTCATCGACGATCGTGACCTGTCGTGGGTCGACAAGCCGCAGATGTCGGATGAGGAACGGGAGCGGCGCCATCTGCGCAACGAGGAGATCCGCAAGCACGTGCGCCGCAAGCGCAAGGTGCGCACGGCGCTGAAGATCACGGCGGCGGGCATGGCCGCGCTGCTGGTCCTCGGCGTCTTGTGGTTCGCCTGGACGTTCGGCGGGCTCGCGCGGATGCCTGCGGTCGCAGGGCAGGCCGGCCTCTACACGCCCGGCACCAACATCCTGCTCGTCGGAGCGAACCCTGATGAGCCCGACGCCACGGCGATCAACGGCAGCGGGTGGCCGCACGCGTTCGCCACCAGCGACATGGTGATGGTGCTGCACCTGACCAAGGACAAGCACTCCATGTTCGTGATCTCGATCCCGGCCGACAGCATCGTGCCGATCCCCGGCGGCGGCGAGGGCAAGCTGGCAGACGCCTTCCGTCGCGGCGGCGCGCCGCTGTATGTGAAGACCGTGGAGACGCTGACCGGCATCCGCATGGACCACGTGATGACGCTGGACATGAGCGGCCTGCGCGAGATCACCAACGACGTCGGCGGCATCGTGGTCAACGTGCCGGCGCCGATCTGCGACACCCAGGCCGGGCCCACGCGGCTCGACGGCGACCAGGCCCTGGACTTCATGGCGTTCGACGCCGACTGCCCGCAGATCAAGGACGTGGAGCGGGTCCAGCGCCAGCAGACGGTGCTCAAGGCATTGATGGCCGCGGCCGTCGACGGCGGCAAGCTGACCAACCCGTTCCGAGTCAACAAGGTGCTCCGGGCGACCGCCGGGCACCTCACCGTCGAGCACGGCTTCGGCTACCCGAGCATGGTCGGCCTGCTGTTCTCGATGCGGCATCTGCGGTCGTCGAACACCACGTTCCTTACCGTCCCGGTTGCGGCGAACGCCGAGTACACCGTTGACGGGCAGGACGCCGTCCGGCTCGACGCGAGCGGCGATGCCGCGCTGTGGAACGCGCTACGCCAGGACCGGTTGGCGGCGTACGTCGCAACCAACACCGGCGCCAACGTCTTGCGCTGAGACAGCTCAGAGCAGCGGCAGGTACTCCGAGAGATCGGTCCGCTCCCCCGACGCGCGGATCCGCCCGGTGGCGACCGCCTCGTCCCAGCCGAGCTCGCCGGACGCAACGGCCAGCCAGGTGTCGGGGTCGGTCTCGACGACGGCACGCGGCGTGCCCCGCGTGTGGCGTCCGCCGGGCACCGCCTGGACGGCACCGTAGGGCGGCACCCGCACTTCGACCGAATAGCCGGGCGCCTTCTCGACGAGCAGCGCGAGGGTGCGCTTGACCTCCTCCTTCTGGCTCACGACTCGACCTCAGGAGCCGGCTGCAGCACCTTCAGCACGTGGTACGTACGACGCTCGCCCTTGGCGGGCGGTGTCGCGCGTGTCCGTTCGTTCCAGCGCTCCTGCAACGCGAGCAGCTCGTCGGCGAGCTCCTGCGCCTCGGCCTTGGTCAGCCGGATCCAGTCGTCGCAGATCATGATGTGGGTGCTGCGGTCCTTGTGCGCCGAGTAGGCGGTGTCGATCGCGTCCTTCGCCTGCGCCGCGGCCTGTTTGCGCCACACGGTGACCGTCGCCTTGCCGCCCGGTCCCTTCTCCATGCTCTCCACGTCGAGCGACAGACCGTGCTCGTGAACTGGACGCCAGACCCGGTCGCGGCCGTCGCGGGCGAGCTCGGGCGCCTGCTCGACCAGCCCGTACTTGGCGAGCTGGCGCAGGTGGAAGCTCGCTTGGTTGGCAGGGATGTCGAGCGTAGCCGCGACGTCGGCCGCACGCAGGTGGCCGGCCGCCACGAGCTCACCGAGGATGCGGGTACGCATCGGGTGCGCGATCGCCCGCAGGATCCGTGGATCGCTGACCTTGTCCATCTCGGCGGCCTTCATGGAGCGAGCATAGCGAAAAGCGCACGCACTATTGCGCAACATATCTTGCGCACGCTATGGTGCGGATATGACGACGTTCCGTGCACTCGCCCGCAACCACGACTTCACAGTGCTCTGGGCCGGTCAGACGGTCTCCGAACTCGGCACCCGGGTGAGCAGCTTCGTCTATCCGCTCCTCGGCTACGCGCTGACCGGATCAGCGTTCTGGGCGGCCTCGGTCGAGGCCGCCTACCTGCTCGGCATGGTCGGCATGCTGCTCCCTGCCGGAGTGCTCGCCGACCGGGTGGACCGGCTGCGCCTGATGCGGGCCTCCTGCGCGATCGGCGTCGCGCTGTACGCGTCGCTGGCCGTGGCGGGGGCGCTCGGAGTGCTGACGATCGGTCAGCTGCTCGTGGTCGCGCTGCTGACAGGCATCGTCGGCGGCCTGTTCTCACCGGCCGAGATGGCCGCCATCGGCACCGTCGTACCCGCCGAGGATCTGCCGACGGCCTTCGCCCAGCAGCAGTCCCGCCAGCACGTCGCCTCCCTCGTCGGCGCACCGCTGGGGGGCCTGCTGTTCACGCTGACACGGTGGTTCCCGTTCGTCTTCGACGCCGTGTCGTACGCCGCCGCGTGGGCCTTCCTGGGCCGCATCCGCGCCGACCTCAAGCCGGGCCCCGGCCCCCGGCCGCGCCCACTCCTCGACCTGATGGCCGGAGTGCGCTTCACCCGCACGCACCCCTACCTGCGGGTCCTGCTGGTGTGGTCGCCGCTGGTCAACCTGACCATGAACGCGTTGTTCCTGGTCGCAATCCTGCACCTGGTCGCCTCCGGCACCGCACCGTCCGCGATCGCGGTCGTCGAGGTGATCGGCGGTGTATGCGGGATCGTCGGGGCGCTCCTCGCGCCGTGGCTCATCGAGCGGATGGCCACCGGCCGGCTCGTCCTGCTGGTCGCCTGGACGATGGTGCCGCTGCTGCTTCCGATGGCGTTCTGGAGCACGCCGATCGTGATCGCCGCGGCCCTGGGCGTCATCCTGCTGCTCAACCCGGCCGGCAACGCCGGCGGCAGCGCCTACCGGATGGCGGTCACGCCGCCTCACCTGGTCGGCCGCGTCCAGTCGGCGATGCAGTTCACCTCGATGGCGACGATGCCGTTGGCGCCGATCGTCGCCGGCGCCCTCCTGGGCTGGCTCGGGGTCCGCGACGCCGTCCTGGCCCTCGGGGTTATCACGGCGTTCGTGGCACTGATCCCGACGCTCTCACGCGCCGTCCGATCAGTGCCGCGGCCCGCGGTGTGGCAAGCCGAGCTGGCCGAGCTCGCGGCAGCCTCGGAGTCAGGCGAAGGCGGCGGGCAGGGTCGCGGTCCAGGCGGCCCGGGCCTCGTCCAGCGACAGGGTGAAGATGCCCTCGACCTCGACCGCGTCGCCGCCGGTGACGCCGAGGACGGTCGCCACGACCCCATGCTCGGCGGCCAGCGCCTGCAGCGCCTCGCCGTCCCCGGGACCGACGGTGACAACCACCCTGCCGGCGGATTCGGCGAACAACGCCGTGAACGGGTCGCCGTCCAGTGTGATCGCGGTGCCGATGTTGTTGCGCAGGCTGGACTCCACGAGCGTCTGCGCAAGGCCGCCGTCTGAGACGTCGTGGGCCGACGTCAGCAGGCCGACACCGCCGACCAGCAGCCGGGCCAGCGCGGCCTCGGCAGCCAGGTCGACCACAGGCGGCTTGCCGCCGAGGTGACCATGCACGACATGTGCCCACTCCGAGCCGGAGAGCTCCTCGCGGCTCTCTCCGAGCAGGAAGACCAGGTCGCCGGCCTCGGTGAAGCCGGTGGGAGTCCGCGTCGTGACGTCGTCGATCACGCCGAGGACTGCGACCACCGGGGTCGGAAGGATCGCAGTCTCGCCAGTCTGGTTGTACAGGCTCACGTTGCCGCCGGTGACCGGGATCCCCAGCTCGAGGCAGGCATCCTTGAGTCCCCGGCAGGCCTCGACGAACTGCCACATCACATCCGGGTCCTCCGGCGAGCCGAAGTTCAGGCAGTCGCTGATCGCGAGCGGTCGGGCACCGCCGGTCGCGACGTTGCGGTAGGACTCGGCAAGAGCGAGCTGCGCCCCGGCGTACGGGTCGAGCTTGGCGAACCGGCCATTGCAGTCGGTGGAGACCGCGACGCCGAGGTTGGTCTCGTCGTCGATCCGGATCATGCCGGAGTCACTCGGCTGGGCCAGCACCGTGTTGCCCTGGACGTAGCGGTCGTACTGGTCGGTGATCCAGGACTTGTCGCAGAGGTTGGGGCTGGCGAGCAGCCGCAGCACGGTGTCCCGGAGCTCGTCACCGCTGGTCGGTCGCGGCAGCGCCTCAGCCGTGTCGGCCTGCAGCGCGTCCTGCCAGGACGGCCGGGCGAAAGGCCGGTTGTACGTCGGCCCGTCATGCGCGACCGAGCGCGGCGGTACGTCGACCACGGTCTCGCCGTGCCAGTCGATGACCAGCCGGTCGCCGTCGGTGACCTCGCCGATCACGACGGCCTCGACGTCCCACTTCGTGCAGATCGCCAGGAATGCCTCGACGTCGGCAGGCTCGACGACCGCCATCATCCGCTCCTGCGACTCGCTCATCAGGATCTCCTCGGCAGCCAGCGTCGAGTCCCGCAGGGGCACCCGGTCCAGCTCGACGTGCATGCCGCCATCGCCCGCGCTGGCGAGCTCCGAGGTCGCGCAGGACAGGCCGGCACCACCGAGGTCCTGGATGCCGGCGACCAGCCGAGCAGCGAAGATCTCGAGCGTGCACTCGATGAGGAGCTTTTCCATGAACGGGTCGCCGACCTGGACGCTGGGCCGCTTGGCGGGGCCACTGCTTCCATCGACGTTGGCGTCGAAGGTCTCGCTCGCGAGTACCGAGACGCCGCCGATGCCGTCGCCGCCGGTGCGGGCGCCGTACAGGATGACCTGGTTGCCGACGCCGGACGCTTTGGCGAGGTGCAGGTCCTCGTGCCGCAGCACCCCGACGCACAGCGCGTTGACCAGCGGGTTGCCGAGGTAGGTGTCGTCGAAGACGGCCTCGCCGCCGATGTTCGGCAGGCCGAGGCAGTTGCCGTAGCCGCCGACGCCAGCCACGATCCCGGGCAGTACCCGCTGGGTGTCCGGGGCGTCGAGCGGGCCGAACCGTAGCGGGTCCATCACGGCCACCGGGCGGGCGCCCATGGCGAGGATGTCGCGGACGATCCCGCCGACACCGGTCGCAGCACCCTGGTACGGCTCGACGAACGACGGGTGGTTGTGCGACTCGACCTTGAAGGTGACCGCGTAGCCCTGGCCGACGTCGAGCACACCCGCGTTCTCGCCGATCCCTGCCAGCATCTTGCCGACCGGGGTGATCTGAGGGATCTCGCTGAACTGCTTGAGATGCACCTTGGTGGATTTGTAGGAACAGTGCTCGCTCCACATCACCGAGTACATCGCCAGCTCGCTAGACGTCGGCCGGCGGCCGAGGATCTCGCGGATGCGCTGGTACTCGTCGGCCTTGAGGCCGAGGTCAGACCAGGGCTGCTCCCGGTCGGGGTCCTGCGCTGCGACGGCGACGGTGTCGAGGCTGCTTCTTGCTTCAGGCACGCGCGGTTCCTTCACACAACGGGACGCTCCGGGTTCGAGGGGTGTCGGGCGTAAATCTACTGGGTGCGAGCGCGACGGAGGCCCGCGGGCCACGCCCGACGAGACGAAGCACCGAAGGACGAAGGTCGCGACCCACCCTGCCGACTATGTAGGCGCAGAACCTGCAAATGTCGCTCGAGTGAGCCCTGGGGCGACCAGCGGGCGCAGCAGCGACATTCGCAGGTCGGGGCGGCGGAGAACTACACGTTTGTAGTTAGCAACAACCCTGTTACTGGAGTTACTGGAGTGGTTATCGTGGCTCGAATCCCCTGTCAGGAGTGCCTGTATGACATCCCCCGGAGACACCTCCGCACGCCGGCTGCGACGTAAGCTCATCGCACTGCTCGGCTCTGCCCTGGTCGCCGCCGTCGTGGTCGCGAGCACGACCCTCGGCTTCAACCCGCTGTCGCTGGCGTCCTCGAAGACGACGCTGCCCACGGGTCCGAACCCGATCACCCCGGGCGCATTCACCGGCTACGGCTTTGACCAGTGCGAGGCGCCGAGCCAGGCGACGATGACGGCTTGGCGCAAGAGCTCTCCGTTCCGCGCCGCCGGCATCTACATCTCCGGAGCGCTGCGGTACTGCCAGAAGCAGACCAACCTGACGCCTACCTGGGTAGCGACCCAGCTGGCAGCCGGCTGGCACCTGCTCCCGATCCACCTCGGCGCTCAGGCCTCCTGCAACAGCATCACCCGCTACAAGGGCGACCTGATCAACCCAGATCCGACGGGCGGCTACGCCGCCGCCAGGGCCCAGGGCCGAGCCGAAGCGAACGTCGCCGCGACCGCTGCCGGCGCTCTGGGCATCGTCGCGGGGAGCACGCTCTACTACGATCTCGAGTCCTTCAGCACCAAGAACGCCGCCTGCAAGGCCTCAGCGCTGATGTTCCTGCAGGGCTGGACCAATCAGCTGCACCTGCATGGCTTCGCCTCCGGCGTCTACTCCAGCGCTGCATCGGGGATCAAGGTCCTCGACGACGCACGGGCCACACCGGGCAACAAGATCTTGATGCCGGACCAGGTTTGGATCGCCGACTGGAACGGCAAGGCGACCACGACCTCGACGTACATCCGCAGCGATGGCTGGGCCGCGCGTCGGATCCACCAGTACCAGGGCGGGCACAACGAGACGTGGGGCGGTGTGACGGTCAATATCGACCGCAGCTACATGTCGCTGGCAGCCAAGCCCTACGTCCCGCCGTCGGTGCCCACTCCCGAGGGCGCCAAGCTCGTCGATCCGAAGTGCACGACGGCGGCGATCAACCGACCGGCGTACCTGTTCACCTCGAAGCAGTACCAGCCCGCGCTCGCCCTGCCGCTGCAGTGCCTGCTCAAGGCGCACGGGATGTACAACCGCAGCGTCACCGGCGTCTGGAACGCGAAGACCAGGCTCGGTATGGAGGCATGGCAGCGGAAGGTGCACCAGCCGGTGCGCGCCGCGTTCACCCGCGCCGACTGGGTCTCGCTGCTCGTCGCCGGCAACGGCCGGACCGTGCTCAAGCCCGGTGTCCGCGGTGCCGATGTGATCCGTGCCCAGCGTGCCCTCAACGCGGCGACGTCCTCGCGGGTGGCGATCACCGGGATCTACGACACGACCACTCAGCTGGCGGCGAGCGGCTACCAGAAGGCGAACCGGATCTCCCCGACGCAAGGCATCATCGCTGCGCTCACCTGGGCGGCGCTGGGCTCAGGCCGCTGGTAGGTCAGGCGGAGACCGACGCCAGCGAGGTGAAGAACCCCAGTCCGTCCGTGCCGGGGCCGCAGAGGTCCTCGATGGCGTGCTCGGGGTGCGGCATCAAGCCCACCACGTTGCCCGCCTCGTTGGTGATGCCGGCGATCGCGCGCTGCGAGCCGTTGGGGTTGCCCACGTAGCGGGCGACCACCCTGCCCTCCGCCTCGAGCTGATCCAGGGTGCGCTCATCGGCGACGAAGGAGCCCTCGCCGTTCTTGAGCACGATGGTCGCGTGCTGGCCGGCCTCGTACGCCGAGGTCCAGGCGGTCCTGTTGTTCTCGATCGCCACCGTCTGGTCCAGGCATCCGAACTTGCGGTGGTCGTTGCGGATCAGCGCACCAGGCAGCAGGTGCGACTCGCAGAGGATCTGGAAGCCGTTGCAGATGCCGAGGACCGGCATCCCGCCCTTGGCTGCAGCGATCACCTCGGTCATCACCGGGGCGAACCTGGCGATCGCACCGCAGCGCAGGTAGTCGCCGTAGGAGAAGCCTCCCGGCAGGATGACCGCGTCCACGCCCTGGAGGTCGTGGTCGCCGTGCCACAGCGCGACGTCCTCGTGGCCGCCCGCTCGGACGGCCCTGCGGGCATCGACGTCGTCGAGCGAGCCGGGAAAGGTGACGACCCCGACCTTCATGCGCCCAGTACCGAGACCGAGTAGTCCTCGATCACCGGGTTGGACAACAGCGTCTCGGCCATCTTGTTGACCTCGGCCAGCACTGCGTCGGTGACCTCGCCGTCGATCTCGACCTCGAACCGCTTGCCCTGGCGGACCTCGGTCACGCCGGTAAATCCGAGCCGCGGCAGGGCGCCGAGGACGGCCTTGCCCTGCGGGTCGAGGATCTCGGGCTTCGGCATGACGTCGACGACGACACGGGCCACGGGGCAGCTCCTGGGCTCAGGGGTGGAGACGACGGGGTCAGTCTAGAGCGTGCCGGCCGGGCACCCCGCGACCAGGCTCAGGACGAGAGATCGGCGGCGTACAGGGGCCACATGCCGGCGGCGTACCGACGCCAGAAGAAGCCCACCACCGGGAGGGCGAGACGGGTGACCGCATTGGTCGGTTGGATCTTCCACGACCAGGTGACGCGGGTCCCGGAACCCTCCGGCACGAAGGTGAACTGCCCGTCGACCTTGGCCACCAGGTTCTTCATCGGTCCGGTAAAGTCGCTGAGCTGGTACCGGTAGTTGCCGGGCCGCGAGTACTCGACCAGAGTCTCGAGGTTGCTGGTGCCGTCGGCCAGCTCCACGGTACGGGTCTTGCCGACCGTGTCCCAGCCGCCGTCCTGACCGGTGCAGGCCTTGACCGAGGGGATCGGGCCCGCGCTGTGCGGGAACAGGCTCTCCAGCGGCGCATCGAGTACGCCGGCGAAGGCGGCGTCCTGCGACGCCTGGACGAGGGTCGAGGAAGACAGCAGGTACGGAGACGGCATCGGAGTGCTCCCGTTCGACGGAGGGTTCTGGGCAGACTAGCCGTCCGGCTGGTCCGGGTGGTACGCGCAGTCATCCTCGGTATTGCTCGCCGTGCTCGGGGTCTTCGTCTTCGGCTTCGTCGTCCCGGGATGCGCCGCGGGGTGCAGCGCCTTCTGGACCGCGGCGTGCACGAAAGCGAAGTCCGGGTTGTTCGGGTCGAAGACAGCACTGCGCTCGAAGCCCACCGACTTGATCGGGGTCCCCTTGACCTTCAGTGCCAGCTGGACGAACGCCGGTAGCAGCTTGCGCGGGATGTCGGTACGCACGATCTTCTTGGCCGTCCGGGCGAGCGAGGCATAGTGCTCGAACAGGGACAACGGGTTGGCCTTGGCGACGATCGCATTGAGCGCGCAGCGTTGCCGCTCCATCCGCGAGTAGTCCGTCGAGCCGAACCGGCCACGGGTGTACCAGAGCGCCTTGAACCCGTTGAGGTGCTTGTTCGGCCCCGGCTGGATGTAGGAGTCCGGCTGGATGTTGAGGGTGGTGTTGCCGCCGATCGGCACCGGCTCGTTGACGTTGACGTTGATCCCGCCCATGGCGTCGACGATCTTGGAGAACCCGGCCAGGTTGACCAGCACGTAGTAGTCGACCGGGATGCCGAGCGCGCCCTCGACGCCGAGCTTGACCGCGTCCGCGCCTTCGTTGTCGCTGCGACCGAGGATGCCGGGGTGCTGCTCGGGGACGTATTTGTAGATCGCGTTGAGCAGGTACTCGGTCTCGTGGCCGGTCTCGGTGAAACCGTTCGGGTACGCCGCGGCGAGCTTGGAGCCCGGCTTGAACGGCACGTCCTCGAGGTTGCGCGGGAGACTGAAGAGGACTGTGCTGCCGGTCTTGGTGTCGATGCTCGCCAGGATCACCGAGTCGGTCCGGATCCCGTCGCGGTGCACGGCTCCGTCGCCACCGAGGAGCAGCACGTTGACGCGGCGCTGCTTGCCCCAGGGGTCCTTGACGGTCACGTGCGGGGTGGTCGCGCTCTTCTCGTTGTTGAACACCGTCACGATCGCGTCGATGTGGGCATGCGCATCGGGCGCGACCATGACCACCGGGGCCACCACGGCGCTGCACATCACGAAGACACCAGCCGCCCCGACCGCCTGGAACCCGGGCGTGACCACCCGGCCCCGGTTGCGGACGTACGTCGCAAGGATGAGGGTGACCCAGAGGACGCAGCCGATCACGACGGCGACCTCCAGTGCCCGGAACTGACCGGGGTCCAGCGCGAGCGTGAGCACTCGGTCCGGTGAGGATCGGACGAAGATCCAGCCGATCAGGCCGAGCAGCAGCGCCGGGACGATCGTCGCCACCAGGGCTCGACGCAGCGCCCGCCCGATCTGGTCCGGACGGGGGGCGCGGTGCCGGCCTCGGTGCATCGGGGCTGGCGGAGTCTCCCAGGACATCCCCGAGAGCCTAGGTGGAATCTCCGGGCCTGGCAGGAGGTCTGCCGAACCGGTGCGGATTCACGGGTGACCCCGATTCAATCGACGAGCTCGCGCTTGAGGATCTTGCCGGTCGCCGTCATCGGCAGCGAGTCCACGAACGTGACCAGCCGCGGGTACTTGTAGGAGGCCATCTGCTCCTTGCCCCAAGCCTGCAGCTCCTCGGTCGTGATGGTGGCGCCGGCGTTGAGGATCACGAACGCCTTCACCTCCTCGCCATGCGAGTCGTGCGGTACGCCGACCACCGCTGCCAGCGAGACGTCCGGGTGGGTCATCAGGACCTCCTCGATCTCGCGGGGGTACACGTTGTAGCCGCCGCGGATGATCATGTCCTTGGACCGGTCGACGATGTAGTAGAAGCCGTCCTCGTCGCGCCGCGCGAGGTCTCCGGAGCGGAACCAGCCGTCCTTCATCACCTCGGCGGTGGCCTCGGGCCGGTTCAGGTAGCCCTTCATGATGTTGTGACCGCGGATCGCGATCTCGCCGATCTCGTCCGCGCCGTCGACGGTGTTCCAGTCGTCGTCGATGAGCTTGCACTCCACGCCCCAGATCGGGATGCCGATCGAGCCCGGGCGCGGCTCGTGGTCGGGGTCGCTGAACGTCGCCACGGGCGAGGTCTCCGAGAGCCCGTAGCCCTCCAGTACCGTCACGCCGAGCTTGGCCTTGACCGCCTTGATGATCTCGACGGGCAGGCTGGCGCCGCCGGAGACGCCAATGCGCATGTTGCGCGCGATCTTCTCCACGTCAGCGCCCTGACCGTCCGGCGCAGCGTCGAGCGCACCGAGGAGCCCCCACCACATCGTGGGCACGCCCGCAAAGAAGCTGACGTCCTCGGACTGCAGCAAGCTGATCGCGGCTGCTGCCTCGAACCGGGGCAGCAGCACCAGGGTCGCGCCCATCGAGAAGCCCGCGTTCATCTGCACTGTGGAGCCGAACGAGTGGAACAACGGCAGCGTCACCAGGTGCACGTCGGTGCCCGGCTTGGAGCCGAAGAGGCGGTTGCAGGTCAAGGCGTTAAGCACCAGGTTCGCGTGCGAGAGCTCGGCGCCCTTGGGCTGCCCGGTAGTGCCGCTCGTGTACAGGATGACCGCGGTCTCCGTCTCGTCGCGCAGCACCGCCTCGAAGACCGGGGACTTGCCGGCGAGTGCCTCGCCCAGCGTGCGGACCCCTGCGAGCGGCGACGCGGCCGCCGGGTCGGCGGTGATCACGATCAGCTCGGGCGGGTTCGTCGCACCGTCCACACCGGTCTTCGCCTCGGAGCCCATCGGGAGCTCCGGTGAGCCCTCGAACGCGAAGTAGACCTTCGCGGCCGAGTCATCGAGGTAGTAGCTGTTCTCCCGGCCTTTGTTCAGCACGTTCATCGGCACCACGACGCCCCCGGCCTTGAGGATGCCGTAGTAGACGATCGGGAAGAAGGGCAGGTTCGGGCAGGTCAGTGCCACCCGGTCGCCCGGCTCGACGCCTAGCTCGACCAGCAGGTTCGCCACCTGGTTGGCGGCCCCGTCCACCTGCGCATAGGTCAACCGGGTGCCGCCGAGGACCAGGGCGTCCCGGTCGGCGTACCGGCGGGCGCTGTCCTCGAGGAAGATCGAGAGGTTGTACACGGGCGGGGCCTCCTGGGTCAGGGAACAGGCACAACCTACTTCCCGGGCGCACGCCCGAGAAGGATCCGCGCGGCCCGCTTGAGGTCACCGGTGATCGCGTACGGCGCGAACGCCGTGACCGCCCGGCCCACCAGGGGCGCACGGACCACGGCCAGGGCCCTCACGTTGCAACCAGTCGGCGACGGCTCGAAGGTCAACGTGAGCTCGGCGGTGACCCCGTGCCAGCGTCCTACCTCGGTCCACCGGCGCGGCCGGTCCAGGACGGTGGTCTCCATCAGCGGCCGGATCCCGGGTGCGGTCACGTCCGTCCAGGTCTGACCAACACACGGCTGCGCCGGCTCGACGTCCTCGACCCGGCGCAGAGAGGACTGCCACAGCGGACGGTTGGCCGGGTCGACGAGGAAGTCGAACGCAGCCTCGGCCGGGACCCCGAATGCGACCGGCGCCGTCACTGGTCGTCGAGGTGGCGTCGGGTGAGGGTCGCGACGTCCCGGCCCAGGTCGTCCACCCTCCGGTCGAGGCGGGCGAATCCCGCATCCAGCCGCAGTTCGACGCGGTCCAGCCAGCTGTCCACGCGGTCGAGCCTGCTGTCCAGGCCGTCGAAGCGCGTGTCGATCGCGTCGAAGCGATGGCCCATGGAATCGAAGCGGCTGTTCATCGCATCGAACCTCGCTCCCATCGTCACCTCGACGTTGCGGAGGATGACGGTGAGGAACCCGACGAGAACGGCGAGCCGGCCGCCGACCGAGGTCCACGTCTGGGCGTCGTTCATGCTCGCCACGCTACGTCGCCTCCGCGGACGTGGCGATCAGGAGCCCCAGAGCCTGTGGAAAAGACTCAGAACGACTCGCCGGTGAGGATCTCGTAAGCCTCGACGTAGCGGGCCCGCGTGTGCGCGATCACGCTGTCCGGCAGCGCGGGCGGCCGCTGGCCCGACGTACGGTCCCAGCCGGACTCGGCCGAGGTGAGCCAGTCCCGGACGATCTGCTTGTCGTACGACGGCTGTGCCCGACCCGGCACCCAGAGATCGGCTGGCCAGAACCTGCTCGAGTCCGGGGTCAGCACCTCGTCGGCCAGCACGATCTGCGTCCCGGCAACGGCCCGTGCCCCGCCGTGCTCGACGACCGGCTTCGATCGAGACCCGAACTCGAACTTGGTATCCGCCAGCACGATCCCACGCTCGCGGGCGATCTCTTCGGCGCGGGCGTAGATCTGGAGCGTCAGGCGGCGCAGCTCGGCCGCACTGGCCTCACCGACGGCGTCGACGACTGCCTCGTAGGACACGTTCTCGTCGTGGTCGCCGACCGCTGCCTTGCTGGCCGGAGTGAAGATCGGATCCGGGAGCCGGCTGCCGTCCTCGAGGCCGACGGGCAGCGCGATCCCGCAGACCTCGCCGGTGGCGCGATAGTCGAGCAGGCCCGAACCGGTGAGGTAGCCCCGCGCGACGCACTCGACCGGGAACATCGCGAGCTCCTCGCAGAACACCGCGCGGCCGCTCACCTGCTCGGGGACGTCGGTGGAGACGACGTGGTTCTCGATCACCGTGGCGAGCTGGTCGAACCACCACAGCGACATCCGGGTCAGGATCGTGCCCTTGTCCGGGATGGTGCTGTCCAGCACGAAGTCGTACGCCGAGATCCGATCGCTGGCCACCATCAGCAGCCGGCCTGCGTGCTCGCCGTCGACCATCCGGTAGAGGTCGCGGACCTTGCCCGAGTGGATGTGCTCGGCACCGTCGATCGCCGGAGCCTCGGGGATGTTCAGATCGCCACCGCTCATGGGAGGAGCCTAGCGAGCGGCCGGGCCTGCCGATGACGACGCCTACGGCGTACCGCTCTGGCCAACCTCGTAGCCCAGAGTGCAGCCGCCGCTGCCGTTGTCGGAGGCCGAGATGATCACCGAGTAGTGCGGTTTCGTGAACTGCGCCTGCACCGTGCCCTGGGCTGCGATCTGGCCCTTCTTGGCGTAGCCATGTGCGACAAGAGCCGCCGCCGCGTCGGCGAAGCAGTGGTGCGGGTCCTCGGTCACGCCGACCTCGATCACCCAGCCCGTCTTGCCGGGCTCGCCTGCCGCGGGGCCGCTGAACTGCGTCGTGACCTGGCCGGCGAGCAACGGCACGTCGTCTTGGGGGAAGTCGGCCGGCAGGCCCTGGCGCGGCCCGGCTGAGCTGAAGGTGCCTTGCGGCAGCGGGTTGCTCACCGTGGGTGCATCGGTCTCGCTCGCCGAGGCCGAGGGGGCCCCGGCAGCCTTCGAGTGCTTGGCGTCGCCACCGCACCCGGCAGCGCCGCCGGCGATCAGCAGCGCTGCCAGCAGAGCAGGTGCGAAGCGGGCACGGTTGGGGAGCATGCCGACGAGGGTAGAGGACGCAGTCATCCGCGCGCGGCCGGATCGGACGGCTCAGGCCTCGCCCGGGACCGTGTTCCCCGAGTAGCTGCCCCAGGTCTCGGGATCGTCGATCAGCAAGCGCGCCCGGGCCTTGCGACGGTAACGGAAGATCTGCGCCAGGCCGATCGACCAGAGCACGTACTGAAAGCTCATCGCGGACCGGAACGCGGCCGGGGTGTAGTCGCTGGAACCCCCCGGCGTGCGCCAGTCGAGGATCAGCCCGATCGCGATCACGAGGACCAGGCTGGCGTAGAAGCCCGCCTGGTTGATGATCCCGGTAGCACTGGCCAGCCGGTGCGGCGGGTTGGAGGTGCGGCCGAGATCGAAGCCGATCACCGACGCCGGGCCGCCGGTGCCGGTGACCACGACCAACACCACCAGCATCCAAACCGGCGCCGGGCCGTGCCAGCAGAGCACGACGGTCCACACCGTCACGATCGCGAGGACGATGCCGAGCGCTAGCGTCGAGCGATGCCAGGGACGGACGGTGATCCGCCAGCCGATCAACGGACCGACGGCCATGATCGCCACGACCATGATGGTGAGCAGCAGCCCTGCCGTGTCATCGCTGAGGCCCTCGCCCTTGACCAGGAACGGGAACCCCCACAACAAGCCCAGGACAGTGGCGCTGAACTGGGTGGTGAAGTGCATCCAGAACCCGAGCCGGGTGCCCGGGTGAGACCAGGACTCCGCGAGGCTGGCGCGGATCGCCGCCAGGTTCATCGCCGGGCCGCGCAAGTTCCGCGACCCCGGCGCGTCGTGCACGATCACGCCAAGGGCGACGGTCAGCACCACGCCGAGCGACGCGGCGAGCAGGTAGGACTTCGTCCAGCCGAGATGGCTCAGCCCCCAGGTCATCGGGATCGCCGCGATGATCGCACCGAGCTGCCCGATGACCCCGGTGATCTGGATCATCACGGGGACCCGGCGAGGAGCGAACCAGCTGTTCACAAGCCGGAGCACGCAGATGAACGTCATCGCATCTCCAACACCGACGAACACCCGGGCCAGCAGCGCGAGCGGGTAGGTGTCGGCGAATGCGAACCCCGACTGTGCCAACGTCAGCACGACGGCCCCGGTGCCGAGCACGGCACGGGCGCCGAAGCGGTCGATCAGCAGGCCTACCGGGATCTGCATGCCGGCGTACACGAGCAGCTGCAGCATCGTGAAGGTCGCGAGCTGCGAGGCGGAGATCCCGAACCGGTGCGTGGCCGCGAGGCCGGCCACGGCGAGCGAGGAGCGGTGGAAGACGGCCAGCATGTACACCAGCAGCGCGACGGCCCACACCTGGTAGGCCTGACGTCCCGGCACCACGTCCTCCACGGTGCCATCGTCTCAGGCTGCCGACGTCCCGCCCATGGCGGTGCAGGATGAGCACCATGTGGAACGACCTGACCCACCTCGACATCTCCCTGCTCGACAAGGTGATCCGCACGATCGCGGTCTACCTCGTCCTGGCCGTGCTGATCCGGCTCGCCGGCAAGCGCGACCTCGCCCAGTTGAATGCGTTCGACCTCGTGGTGATGCTGCTCTTGTCCAACGTCGTCCAGAACGCCGTCATCGGGCCGGACAACAGCCTGCTGGGAGGGACGATCGGCGCGGTCGTTCTGGTGGCCTTCAACTCGACCGTGGTGCGCCTGGCCCGCCGCAACGAGACGGTCGCCCGATGGCTCGAGGGGAAGCCGACCGAGCTCGCCCGTGACGGCGCCTGGGATGACGAGGCATTGCGTCACGAAGGGCTCCGCAAGGCTGATGCCGAGGTGGCGCTCCGGCGCCAGAACGCGAACAGCGTCGCCGATGTCGCGATGGTCAGTATCGAGCCCGGCGGGTCGATCGTCGCCACGCTTCGCGAGGACCTCCAGTCTGCCAC
The DNA here is from genome assembly GCA_035695505.1 of Marmoricola sp. Lineage (GTDB taxonomy): Bacteria > Actinomycetota > Actinomycetes > Propionibacteriales > Nocardioidaceae > Marmoricola. The sequence continues at coordinate 34,039 of DASRRQ010000149.1, forward strand.
CCGTGCCGACGTCGAGCGTCTCGAGGCCAAGCTCGACGCACTGCTGGCCCGGGGCTGACTACTGCCGTGGCTGCAGGTCCGCGGCATGCCGTCGTGCGGTGACCCAGGCCGCGACCCGCGCCCGCGAGCTGAACCCGAGCTTGCGCAGGATGCTCTGCACATGGCCGCCGACGGTCCGTTCGGAGACGAACAAGCGCTCGGCGATGTCGCGGTTGGTCAGGCCTTCGGCGACCAGCGCAGCCACCTCGTTCTCACGACGGCTCAGTGGGCCGGCTTCTGAACGTCCGACAGAGGCCTCCTTCGCCCCGAGGGCGAGATCGACCACGTCGAGCAGTGGCATGTGCAGACCGCGGTCGAGGAAGCGCGCGAACGACTCCTCATCGAGCAGCGCCCGGGACTGAGCCTCGCCCATCGCGTGCAGGTCGCAGACATACGGCGTCCGCTCGACCGGCATGTTGATCCGCCGCCAGATCGAGCCGGCACCGCCGAGCAGCAGCGTCGCCCGCTCGCCGTCGCCGTCGAGTGCAGCGATCCACGCCATCGTCTCCAGCTCGAAGGCCATCGCGAGGTTGTCGCCCAGGTCGGCCGAACGGGCCAGCGCGTCTCGTTCGAGGGCCTCGGCTTCGACAAGGTTGCCGGTCATCAGCGCCACCAGGCCGAGAGACCAGCGGGCATAGGCACCGACGCAGATCTCGCCCAGGGCATCAGTGGCCTGTACGCAGCTGCGGTGGACCCGGCCTGCGTTCTCGAAGTCGCCGGCGAAGACGTAGGCGATCCCCATCTTGAGCTGGGACTGGATGATCCCGGTGAGATCACCGGACCGGCAGAACGCCGCATTGCTCTCGGCCAGCATCACCACCCCGCGCTCGAGATCGGTCTCCCAACTCGTGACGACGCCGTCGGCGAAGAGCAGGTAGCCCAGCTCGAGATCGGCTAGGTCGTCACCGTCCTCGTCCTCGGCGCTCTCGTGCAGCGCCGTGGCCTCCCGGACCCGGTCGCGGGCATAGCCGAGATCGGTCTGCAGCGCACCGAACCAAGCGCTGAGCCGGAGCGCGCGGATCTTCTCTAGGCGCGCACCCTCGGTCGCTGCAACGGAGCGCTCGATCCAGCGGCGGGCCTCGCCGAAGTGGCCGCCGCAAATCCACAGATGCTGCAGGTCGTGGCACATGCGCAGTGCGATCGCAGCGGTGCCGGGGCGGGCGAGGGCGTGCTCCAGCGCGGCCCGGAGGTTCGGGTGCTCAGCCCTCATCGTGTCCATCCAGGCGACCTGGTCCGGCCCGGCCCACTCCCGCTCCATCCGCGGGCTGAGATCGGCGTACCAATGCAGATGACGGTCGCGCCACAGCGACGCACGTCCGCCTTCGGCCAACCGCTCCGCGCCGAACTGGCGGATCGGCTCCAGCATCCGGAGCCGGGTGCCGCTCTGGCCGACTCGGCCGACGACCGACATGTCCACCAGCGCCGAGAGCAGGCCGAGGACGTCCTCGACGGCGATGCCGCCACCGGAGCAGACCGATTCGGCTGCAGCGAGGTCGAAGCCGCCGACGAACACCGAGAGGCGGTTCCACAGCTCCCGCTCGGCAGCACTGCAGACGTCGTAGCTCCAGTCGAGCGAGGCGGTCAGCGAACGTTGCCGGACCGGACGGTCGCGCAGGTCCGATTCGAGCAGGGTGAGGTGGTCGGAGATCCTGGCGAGCAGACTCTCGGCAGACAGCAGCCGGACCCTGGCAGCAGCGAGCTCGATGGCCAGCGGGATCCCGTCCAGGCGGGTCGCCAGGGCAGCGACGTCTCCCACGTTGTCCTCGGTAAGCCGATACGATGCCATCGCCTCGGTCGCGCGCCGGACATAGAGCGCGATCGAGTCGTACTCCAGGGAGCCGGCCAGGTCGATCCGGGCACCAGCACGCGGCGTCGAGAGCGGCGGCACCTGGAAGACCGTCTCGCGCATGATCCCCAGTGGCAGCCTGCTGGTCGCCAGCACCGTCAGGGCCGGGACCAGTGCGAGCAGGTCGGCGACAAGATCGGCGACCGGCGCGACCAGGTGCTCGCAGTTGTCGAGCACCAGCAGGCCAGGGTGCTCGACGAAGAACGACGCCAGGATCGAGCGGTGCGGTGCACCCGCCGGGATCCGAAGGTCGAGGGCCTCGGCCACGACATCCGCGACCAAGTCGGCGTCGGTAAGGTCGGCCAACTCGACGACCCAGACGCCATCGACGTACCGGTCGGCGTCGGCACTGACCCGGCGAGCGATCCGGGTCTTCCCCGAACCGCCGATCCCGGTCAAGGTGAGAACACGACCGGGCTCGAGCAGACGGACGACGTCGGCGAGCTCCGTGACTCGTCCGATCAGCCCGGACTGGACTCCTAGGGTCGCGTGCACCACGGGGCGATCCTAGGCAAATCTTCCGTTCGCCCGTTTTGCTTATCCACAGGCCCTGGCCGGAGCAGGTACCGGAACAGGCAATTCTCCGGGTTCCGCGGACGCCCTTGGCGGGGCACGGTGGACATCCGCCCGCCAACGGCGCCCGACGGAGGCCGACGGAAGAGCCGAGGAGACGCCCATGACGACGGCCAAGACCGACGATGCTGCTCCGCCATGCTCGTCGGCAACCGATCGCGACTGCATCGACCAGGTCCAGGCCGGCGACCTTCGCGGGTTCGGGCCGCTGATCGACCGGCACCACAGCCAGGTCCACGCTGCCGCGACCACGCTCGCCGGCCGACACCTCGCGGTGGAGCTCACCGACGAGGCCTTCGGCAGACTGCTGGTCCTCCTCCAGGACGGCGGGCGCCCGGGTACCTCGGTGCGCTACTTCCTCTACCGGTCGCTGCGCGAGCGCTACCGCCAGCACCAGAAGCAGGCCGCGCACGGCGGCCGCCCGCGGGTCCCGAGCATCGCGAGCCCGATCCCGTTCGACGCTCCAGGTCACCAGGACTCCCAGATGCTGGCCGCGGCGTACCGGAACCTGCCCGATGACTGGCGCCAGGTCCTGTGGCTGCGCACGCTCGAAGGCCTCGGCGACCGGGAGATCGCCGAGGCCCTGGGACTCGAGCGCGCCGAGTCGCGCCGGCTCTGCCACACAGCTGACGCGGTCCTGCGGATCGCGTACATCGCTGCTCATCTGCGCCTGGACGCGGATCGCTCGCACGGTGATGCGGACCCGAGCAGGGGCACGGGGGGAGGGGGAGGCGGGGTCGCCTACGAGGGAGGGTCTGACCCGCGCCGGGACGGTGCCCGGGAGCCTTGATGCAGGGTCCCGGGCGCCGTTTCCTAGGAGCAGACCAGCGGGATCGGCACCAGTCCGCAGACGATCGGCAGGACGCCGCCGCCGCTACCGAGCAGGCCGGTGACCAGGCTGGAGACCGTCGAGATGAGGGTCGTCACCTGAGACGGGTCGAGCGAGCCCGGCAAGGACAGCCCACCGCCGCCGGCGGTCGCGAGCTGGGCCATTACCTGGGTGATCACCGAACTGAGCAGATCCGAGCCGGCAGAGCCACCGAGGACCGAGAGCAGCTGGGTCGGGTCGAACTGGCCGCCGAGCAGGTTGCTCAGTGTCGATGCGCTCAGACCGCCGCCGTTGAGCGCACCGAGCATGTCGGTCAGCTGGCTCGGGTCGAACTCGTCGCTGATCCCCGGCACCAGCGAGTCCAGCAGGCTGGTGAGCTGGCCAACGTCGAACGCCGAGGAGCCGGCGCCGAATGCCGAAGTGAGCAGCCCGAGCAGCGAGCCGAGCTGGTCGGGGCTGAGGTTGCCGAACATCCCGGCGAAGGTCTCGTACAGCCCGGTCGGGTCGAAGTCGCCAGGGACCGGCAGGCTGCCGCCGCCCAGCGAGCTGAGCTGGCTGAGTATGTTCGCGCCCAGGTCGGTCAGCGCCTCGGGCGAGCCTCCCCCGGCCAGGATGTCGAGGACCTGCGCTGGGTCCAGGAGCCCGGAGAGGAGCGTGACAGCATCGCCGAAGCCGAGGTCGCCGGCGCCGTTGAAACCGCCGAGCAGCGCGGTGAGCTGAGACGGGTCAAGGCTGGCGGCGGCGCCAGGCAGCAGCTGGTCGAGCAAGGAGGTCAGCTGGTTGGCGCTGATCGGGCCGAGCGACATGCCGTCGCCCAGGCCGAGCAGGCCGAGCTCCTGGCCGAGACCGGTGGCGGGGTTCGCCGTGGGTGCCGGCGACGTCTTGCACGCGGTGCGGGCGGCGGACTGGTGCGAGGCAACCGAGCGGGTCGCAGCGGCGTACCGCTGGTTCGCCTTCTTCACTAGCTTCTTCGCCTTGCGTACCTTGGCGGCCCGGTGCGACTTCGCCCTCTTCGCCTTCGCCAGCGCCTTCTTCGCCTTGGCGACAGCGCGCTTGGCGGTTGCCTGCTGGGAGCGAGCATGGGTGACAGCAGTCTCGGCCGAGGTGCACGCGGCACTGGTCGAGCTCCGGTCCGCGGCTGCGTGACCCGAGGAGGCGGCGTTCGCCGAGACCAGCAAGGCCGGTGCGACGGTGAGACCGACCGTCACGGCCAGCACGCTGACGGCCGCTTGGGCGCGCATCGTCAACGATCGTGGGTTGAGTTGCATCGGGTTTCCTTTCGGGCAGCACCACGTCCGACGGGTGCGCGTAGTACCCGGATCCATCGGCACCGCCTGCGGAAACCTGAGCAGGATCTGGCATCGTGCTGACATGGCCGAATCAGCCGAGGACCTCTACGCCCGGATCGTCGAGCAGGTCGGTGCCGACGGGCATCTGCCGATGACCCCCGCCCAGGGGTGGGACGTGTTCCCGTGGGAGGTCGTCGATGGGGCCATGGTTCCCAAAGTGCTCGCCCCTCCCCTGGCCGTCGAAGCACCCCGCGAGGGCGACCCCGGAGGCAAGGCCTGCACCACCTGCGATGCATCATCCGGTCGCACGCCGAAGACACTGCTGTGGGAGAACGACGACTGGATACTGCGGCCGGTGGCGCGTGGCGGCCTCCCGCTGATCTTGATGCTCGAGACCAAGGAGCACGTCGACTTCACCGACCTCGACGACGACCAGGCCGCCGAACTCGGGCGGCTGAGCCTGTGGGTCGCGCGGATCATGGAGTCGCTCGACGGGATCGGCAGGACCCACGTCATGCGGATCGGGGACGGCTCAGCTCATCTGCATATCTGGTTTGTCGGCCGGCCGGAGCGCTTCGGCGGCATCCTCGGATCCTTCGCCGTCGAGTACGACGACATGCTGCCGCAGACGCCGCTCGATCCTTGGCTGGCCGACCAGCGCACGGTCGCCCGCAAGCTCGCGCAGCACGATGGCCGCGCACTGATCTGAGCGTTACTGCTTGCGCTCGTTGCCCCAGTCGATGAAGCCGCTGGGGTCGTGCCGGCCAAAGGTTCCGTGCTCGAACAGGCCGTGGCCGACCTCTCCGTCGCAGGTTGCGCGGGCGCAGTGGTCGATCACGCCGAACGGGATCATCCCGGCCAGTGCCGGGTCGTCTAAGTCGTAGGACACGCGCTCGTGGAAGCCCGCACCCTTCCACATGCCGTGCGTCCATTGCGGGTCGCCGCCGTACCCGCCGCCGAGGTGCAGGACGACGTGGGTCCGCGTCTCGATGTCGACCACGACCGGGGTCCCGTCGGGGGCGGTGCAGGTCAGGGTCGCGTGCCTCGGCGTACGGGTGCCCGGGGCGTAGTCGATGTCGATCTTCGGCCAACCGAGCTGCTCGACACGGCCGTCCTTCCAGACCCGGGTGACGTCGTTGAGTGTCCGGAAGCCGTCGTGCCGCTCCTGGACGATGATCACGATCGAGAACGTCTCGAAGCGCATCGGGACGTAGAGCCAGTAGAAGCCCTCCATCGGCGGGTCCTGCGGCCGCCCAGCCGGCTCGGCCTCGCCCACCGGCCGGATCCCCCAGGAGCGGTCCCGGCTGCCCATCCACGCATCGGGCGAGACCGTGGTCTCGGTGCCGTCGACGACCAGGGTGCCGCTCCACGAGCCCAGTTGCGCGAACCGCTGCGCATCCAGCGTCGGCCGCACATCGCTGCCGAGCATCAGGTGCGGCATCTCCTGGACGACGTCGTAGGAACCGTCCCAGGTGAGGTCCATCGCCATCCCGTCGGTCTCCTCGAGCACCAGCCGGATCTTGCGCAACGGCTCGACGACCTCGAGCGCGTAGCTGCCGCAGCGTTGGTCGAGTCGGTTGTGGTCGATCGCGTCGGAGAGATGCACCGCCGTCTGGGTGTGCCCGGATCGGAGCAGTACGTAGGCGTCTTTCACCCCGAGGTTCGGGTAGTAGCCGATGCCGGTCACCAGCATCGTGTCGCCGCCCACGGTGTCCATGGCGTTGAAGTAGCAGCGGTCGTAGAAGTTGCGGTCGCTGCTGGTGACGCGGCTGATCGGCAGCGGCGCCTGGTGGATCGGGTACTCGTCGAGCGGGCCGATCATGACCCAGCTCCTTCCTGGGCCCCCGCAAGGATGGCCCGCATCAGCGGTGCGTGATGGAAGAGGGTCTCGATGTCTTCGGGCACCTCCGGCAGCTCGCCGAAGTGGACCTGCCGGGCGCCGGTGCGCATGAACACGCACCCCCAGATCACGGCTGAGTAGAGCTCGTACCAGGTCAGGTCGCCGACCTCGACGCCGGTCGCCGCGGCGTAGGTCGCGCGCACGTCCTCGGCGCGCAGCACCTCGGGGAGCCCGGGCATGCCGAAGGCGTCGGTGATCGACTGGAACACCTTGTGGGCGAACACGATCCAGCCGAGGTCGAGCTCGCGGGGGCCGATGCCGGCCATCTCCCAGTCGAGGATCGCGACCGGCTCGAAGTCGACGTACAGGGCGTTGCCGACCCGCGCGTCACCCCACGAGAGCACGACGTTGTCGGGGTTGTCCGAGGCAGGCCAGTTCGCCTCCAGCCAGGCAAGCGCCTCCTCCATCAGCGGCGACGGCGCGAGCTCGGCGGCCGCCCAGTGGTACCAGGCGCGGAGCTTGTCGAAGAGCCGGCGCAGCGGGGTGTCGCCGGCGTACACCTGAAGGTCCAGGAATCCGAACGTCGCAGCGGCATCGGGGATCGAGTGCAGTCCCGCGACAGCCTTGATGGTGCTGTCCTGAAGCCGGCGCTTGTCGACGTCCGGTGCATCGAAGAACCAGTTGTCGCCGAACGTGTACGGCATCACGTCCGGCGGAACGATGCCGTCGATGCGCTCCATGAAGAAGAACGGCTGACCGAGCACATCGCCGGTCGGCTCGAGCCACCGCGGCGTCGGGACCGGTACGTCGGAGAGCTCGTCGACCAGCCGGATCGCCTCGTACTGGTGGTCGAGACGGTAGGTGCGGAACACCGGGACGTCCTGCGGAGCTGGCGCCATCCGCATCACGAAGGGGTGCGTCTCGCGCGCGCCGCTCTCGGTCCAGGTGACGTCAGCCAAGATGGTCTCGCTGGACATGCCGTTGGCGTCCGAGGCTCCGGATAGCGCCACCTCAGGCTCGGCACCCGCGGGCAGCTGCCCGGCGATCCACGGCGTCAACGTGGCCGCCATCGCGACTTGGTCGCGACTGCTCCGGGTCAGGGTCATCTCAGGCTTCGTTCCCGGCTCCGTTGCCGGCGTCTCACTGGTCATCCGGCTACAGAACTAGAACGCGTTCTTGCCTGTCAAGGTTTTCGCCGCTATTTTCTGATGCGCTTCACTATTTACGACCGGACGTCGAGCCTGCCGAGATGAGGTGACATGAACGACGACGCGCCTAGTCCCCGCGGCCGAGGACGCCCGCAACGGATCTCGCGCGACGCCATCGTCGCCGCGGCCCTCGAGCTCGGGCCTGCGGACCTGCGGATGTCCGACGTCGCCCGCGCCCTCGACGTCGGCCCGGCGGCGCTCTACAACCACGTCCGCGATCGTGAGGAGCTGCTGGCCCTGATGGCCGCACGCATCCTCGACGAGACGGAGTACGACGACTTCGAGCCGCGCGCCGGAGCGACCTGGCAGGAGTGGATCTCGGCGTTCGCGCACGCCACCCGATCCGCGATCCTGACCAACCCGCAGCTGCTCCAGTACGTCCGCCTGACCAGCGCGCCGACCGGGCTGCGCCTGGATCGGATCGAGCACCTCGCGGTGGTGATGGACGACGCCGGCTTCGCGACGATCGACGTCCAGCAGAGCGTCCAGCTGATCTATACCCTGGCGCTCGGCGAAGCCTGGCAGCAGGCCCTCGCCGCCGACGGCGAGGATCCTCAGTACGCCGAGTTCGGCCGCGGGGTCAGCGAGCGCGCGGCTGACCTGCCGCACCTCGCCGACATGGTCGGCTCGCGACCGGAGGCCGAGGCCCAGTTCGCCTTTGCGCTGGACCTGCTGATCAGCGGCCTCGAACCCCGCCGCACCAGCTAGAGGATTGCGCCCGGGGAGTACGCCGCAGCGTCCGGATCGGCCTTCGCGACCTCCTCGACCTTGCGGACGACGGCCTGGACCTGGGCGACCGCGGCGCCGGTGAACTCGATCGGATCGGCCACCAGGGCGGCGATCTGCTCGCGGGTCAGCCCGAGCCGGTCGTCGGTTGCGAGCCGGTCGAACAGGTCGTTGACGGCCCGGCCCTGGCGCATCTGCAGCGCGACGCCGACCGCGTGCTCCTTGATCGCCTCGTGCGCCTCCTCGCGGCCGACGCCGTTGCGGACCGCGGTCATCAGCACCTTGGTGCTGGTCAGGAACGGCAGGTACCGGTCGAGCTCGCGCTGGATCACGGCCGGGAACGCGCCGAACTCGTCGAGGACGGTCAGGAAGGTCTGGAACAGGCCGTCGGTCGCGAAGAACGCGTCCGGCAGCGCGACCCGGCGTACGACGGAGCAGGAGACATCGCCCTCGTTCCACTGGTCGCCGGCGAGCTCGCCGACCATGGAGAGCTGGCCGCGCAGGATCACCGCCAGCCCGTTGACACGCTCACACGACCGGGTGTTCATCTTGTGCGGCATCGCCGAGGAGCCGACCTGGCCCTCCTTGAAACCTTCGGTCACCAGCTCGATGCCGGCCATCAGCCGGATCGTGGTGGCGAGGTTCGAAGGCCCGGCGACGATCTGGACCAGGGCGGAGACGACGTCGAAGTCGAGCGAGCGCGGGTAGACCTGGCCGACGCTGGTGAAGACCTGCTCGAAGCCGAGGTGGGCTGCGACCCGCTCCTCCAGCGAAGCGAGCTTGTCGGAATCGCCGTCGAGCAGGTCGAGCATGTCCTGGGCCGTGCCCATCGGTCCCTTGATGCCGCGCAACGGGTAACGGCCGAGGAGGTCGTCAAGGCGCGCGAGGCCGACCAGCATCTCGTCGGCGATGGTGGCGAACCGCTTGCCCAGCGTGGTCGCCTGGGCTGCGACGTTGTGCGACCGTCCCGTCATCACCAGGGACTCGTGCTCGGCGGCGAGGCGGCCGAGCCGGGCCAGGGTCGCGACGACGCGCTGGCGCACCAGTCGCAGCGAGGAGACGATCTGCAGCTGCTCGACGTTCTCGGTGAGATCCCGCGAGGTCATGCCCTTGTGGATGTGCTCGTGGCCGGCGAGCGCGGAGAATTCCTCGATCCGTGCCTTCACGTCGTGCCGGGTGATCCGCTCGCGGGCTGCGATGGAGGCGAGGTCGACCTGGTCGACGACCGCCTCGTAGGCCTCCACGACACCGTCGGGGACGTCGATGCCGAGGTCCTTCTGGGCCTTGAGCACGGCGATCCAGAGCTGCCGCTCCAGGACGATCTTGTGCTCGGGCGACCAGATCGCCGCGAGGTCGGCGGCCGCGTAACGGGTTGCGAGGACGTTGGGGACGGTCACGGCGACCATTCTCCCACGCCGAGTCAGTGCAACAGGGCGCCGAGGTCGACGTGGACGGGGCCGTAGTCGCCGACCACGACATCGCCTTCCCTCGCCCGGCAATCCCCAGACCTCAGATACCGGCGGCGATGTCCGTCCGGTGCTGCGACCCGTCGAAGCTGATCCGCTCCACGCCGGCGTACGCCGCTGCCCTCGCTGCAGCGACATCCCCACCGGTGCCCACGACCGCGAGGACTCGGCCGCCGGCGGTGATCAGGTCATCGCCGACGAGGTCGGTGCCCGAATGCGCAACCTGGCAGCCCAGAGCCTCGGCCTCTTGCGTCCCGATGATCACGTCGCCGTTGCGCGAGGACCTCGGATAGCCAGCACTGGCCATCACCACTGCGACAGCTGCACCGGTCTTCCAGCGCGGCGGCTCGGCCTCATGCAGGGTGCCGTCCGCGGCTGCCTTCAGGAGGACACCGAGCGGCGAGTCGAGCAGGGCCATCAGCGGCTGTGTCTCCGGGTCGCCGAATCGCGCGTTGAACTCGATCACCTTGGTGCCGCGCTTGGTCAGCGCCAGGCCGGCGTACAGGAGGCCGGAGAAGATGGTGCCGCGACGGGCGAGCTCGTCGACGGTCGGCTGCAGCACCAACTCGAGGACCTCCTCGACCAGGCCCTCGGGCGCCCACGGCAGTGGCGTGTACGCGCCCATGCCGCCGGTGTTGGGGCCCTGATCGGCATCGAAGATCCGCTTGAAGTCCTGCGCCGGCTGCAGCGGGAAGACAGTGGTGCCGTCGGTGATCGCGAACAACGAGACCTCCGGGCCGTCCAGGAACTCCTCGATCACCACCCGGTCGCATTTCAGCGCGTGCGCGAGCGCCTCGGCCCGGTCGTCGGTCACCACGACGCCCTTGCCGGCGGCCAGGCCGTCGTCCTTCACCACGTACGGCGCTCCGAACGCGTCCAGGGCCTCCTCGATCTCCGGCTGGGTCGTGCAGACGTGCGCCATCGCGGTCGGCACCTCCGCACTGGTCATCACGTCCTTGGCGAACGCCTTCGACCCCTCCAACCGGGCCGCGTCGGCGGACGGGCCGAAGCAGGAGATGCCGCGCTCGCGGACCGCGTCGGCGACGCCGGCGACCAGCGGCGCCTCGGGTCCGACGACGACCAGATCGACGCCGAGCCGCTCGGCAAGGTCGGCCACGGCAGCAGGGTCCTCAGGGTCGACCGGGTGCAGCGACGCGACGGCCGCGATGCCGGGATTGCCCGGAGCGGCGTGGACCTCGGAGACGGACGGGTCGCGGGACAACGCCAGCGCGAGCGCGTGCTCACGACCACCGGTACCGATCACGAGGGTCTTCACTGCACACAGCCTAGTGGTCGCGACGGCCGTCCGCGTTTGTCCGCCGGACGATGATCCGACAGGGTGGACCGATGGGCGGACCCGAACGGAGCTACGGCGGCAAGACCGCGAGCGAGCGCGCGGCCGAGCGCCGTACCCGCCTCGTCGAGGCCACCATCGAGGTGCTCAGCGAGAGCGGCGAGGCACGCGCCACCATGACTGCGATCTGTGCCGGCGCCGGACTGACCGAGCGGTACTTCTACGAGTCGTTCGGCGGCCTCGATGATGCCCTGCTCGCTGCCCTGGACAGCGTCTGCGAGGAGATCCTCGAGCTCGCCTCGGCCGTCATCGTCAGCACG
>DASRRQ010000150.1:0-15311 GCA_035695505.1 Marmoricola sp.
GCTCGAGAACGTCGTCGAAGCCCCGATCCGGGTCAAGAAGCTCAACAAGGACGAGGCGCTGACCATCGGCCGGGCCCAGCTGGCGCAGGTCGGGCTGGCCGACAAGGCCAACAGCTACCCGGCGCAGCTGTCGGGTGGTCAGCAGCAACGGGTCGCGATCGCCCGCGCGCTGGCCAGCCGGGCTCGGGTGATCCTGGCCGACGAGCCGACCAGCGACCTCGACGCCGGCAACCGCGACCTGGTGGTCGCGGCGCTCCGGGCGGAGGCGGAGCGCGGCGCGGTCGTGGTGATGGCGACCCACGATCCGGACGCCGCCCAGAGCGCCGATGCCGAGCTCAGGCTGGACGAGGGCCGGATGTCCTGGACCCGTACGTTCGGGTAGCGGCGCTCAACGGGCCGCTCGCAGCTGGGCCTTCAGCTCCGCGCCACCCCAGTCGTGACGACCACCGTCCTCCGCAGCACGCACCAGCGCGATCAGCCGGGCATTCACCGGGGCTGGCGTACCGATGCTCTCCGCGAGCCGGACGACCTCGCCGTTGATCCAGTCGATCTCGGTACGGCGGCCGAGCGCGAGGTCGTCGGCCATCGACGACCGGGCGATCGGATCGATCTCCAGCATGCTCGAGGCGAGCACGCGGAACACGGCGTCGGGTACGCCGAGAAGGCGTGGCACCAGGCTCGGGGGCAGCGGTGTGATGCGCGCCGGCCGTACGCCGGCAGCAGTGAGGATGCCGAGCGCCTCCCGCTGCGCCATCGCGAGGCAGGCGCGGTAGTCGCGCTGGCCGAGCTCGGTCTTGAGCGGTAGACCGGAGAGCGCGTTCACGGCGTTGTTGAGGTTCAGGAGCAGCTTGGCCCAGAGCACCGCGGGCATGTCGTCGTGCAGCACCAACGGCAGGCCGGCGGCAGCGAACGCAGGCGCGAACGCCTCGAGCCGCGAGTCGCGGGCCGCCTCGAGGTCGCCCTCGGAGCCTTGGTGGAAGACGCCGTCGCCGAGATGCGCGACGTTGAACGGGACCATGCCGGCGAGCGTCCGGCCGCCGCCGAGCGCGGCGTCCAGCGTTGCGGTGTTGTGGATCCCGTTCTGCAGGCTGACGACCAGCGCATCCGGTGGCAGCACGGCGGCCAGATCGCTGGCGACCTCGGCGGTCGCGTCCGACTTCACCGTGACCAGCACCAGATCGGCGTCCGCCGCAGCGGCGACGTCGGTGGTGAAGCGCGGCGTGTCGACGTACAGGTCGGCCCCGCGGTAGTCGGTCAGCCGGAGCCCGTGCTCGGCCACCTCGTCCGCGAGTCGCTGACGGCCCACGAACACGACATCAGCGCCGGCCGCGGCGAGGCGGCCTCCGACATAGCAGCCGATGCTTCCCGCGCCCACAATGCAGATCACCCGCTCACGGTAGTGGTGCTGCGGGCCGGCGATCGGTACAACAGTGCCCATGAAGACGAGGCCTGCTCGACGCCGGATGCGCGCGGGCCTGCTCGCGCTGTTGGCAGTCGCCGTATTGCTCGGCGTGAGCGCCCCCGCAGACGCGGGCCTGACCTGGCCGACCCAGCTCACCGCCGTACCGGGGCCGCCGCGGACCGTCGAACCGCACTTCTTCGGCCTCAACGGCGCCCGGATCATCTCCCAGGACAACGCCGCGCAGTGGCACGACCCGGTCTTCACCCAGGCCGTCACCGCCCTCTCCCCCGGCTTCATCCGGGTCCAGGGCGGCACCACCTCGCAATGGCTGGACTGGCGTACCGGGCTGTTCGACCAGAGCGCCGACAGCCCGTACGTCGGAGCGAACGCCGGGCGACACCCGATCCTGATGAGCGACTGGGCCGACCTGCTCCGCGCCACCGGCGCCCAACCGGTCTACGACGTCAACGTCGTGACGTCGACACCCGCCGACCAGGTCGCGATGCTGCACGCCGCCCAGGGTCTCGGCATGCCCGTCAAGTACGTCGAGCTCGGCAACGAGCTCTACATCGGCGACAAGACGTACAAGAAGCTCTACCCGACCGGCGCCGACTACGCGCAGGCGATGAACCGCTGGATCGACGTGCTGCGCGCTGCGTTCCCCGGACTGCGGATCGCGGTCTCGGCGGCGGACACGTCCTCGACCTTGTTCGATGGCTTCTACGGCAAGCGCTACACCAGCTGGGACGACCTGCTGTACGCGAACATCCACGGCGCGGACGCCGTCGCCCTGCACCCGTACTGGTTCCCGACGCCGCTCGACGGCGCGACCGCCAGCGCCGGCAGCGGCGAGGCGGCCTGCGATGCGTTCTCGACGAAGGTGCTCGCCAAGATCCCGGCGGGACTGACCGCATGGCTGACCGAGTACAACCAGATGGATATCCCGTTCACCGAGATCGGGGTGCCCTCCGGCGCGATCCCCGGTGCGAAGCAGACCTGGGCCGTCGGCCTGTCGCTGGCGGCCTTCTCCCTGCAGGCGCTCACCGATCCGAGGATCGAGCTGGCGATCGTGCACGCAGCGCTCAACGGAGAGCCGACAGCCGAGGCGACCCAGTCCGGCGGCAACATGGAGGTCGAGGCGCTGCTCGCCGACGGATCGGGGGGATCCGTCCGGTTCGGCCGTACGGCGGAGAACTACGCGATGACCCCGCTCTTCGACGCTGTCCGCGACCAGGGAGCAGGCCCGGTCACGGTCCGATCGTTGACGGCCTCGTCGGGGCCGGCAACGCTGAGCACGTTGTGGTCGCCGTTCGGGCTGGACGCCGTCACCGGCGTGACCGGTGCTGTGATCGGCGACCGGGTCGTGCTCGTGAACCTGACCGGGCTCGCCGTCCGGGTGACCGTCCCTGGGATCGCCGGCGACGACGCAACGGTGCTCACCGCTCCCCCGGGCACCCGGCCGGCGTTCCGGCCAGGTGACACCATCGGCTCGACCACCGCTGGCGTGGGAAGCACGGTCGTGCTGCCGGCGTACGCCGAGGCCGTGATCGCGCCCGACTGACCTCGGGGCGACACGTCCGGCGGTTCCGACAGGCTCAACCGATGCTGGGGGCGCCGCGCAGACCGCACCACCGTCGGTTGAGCCTGTCGAAACCAACGTCGCCGACGCGTGACAGGATGCGGCCGTGGCCGACACCTTCACCTGCGAGATCCAGGCCCGCCTCCGGGACATCAACCTCGGCGGGCACGTCGACAACGTGGAGGCGATCCGCGTGGTCGAGGAGGCGAGGATCAGGCTCTTCGGCCTGGACCGGGACGGCCACGGCGACGGACTGCTCGCTGCCTGCCCGGCCGGCGTCACCAACCTGGTCGCGGCCAACCGGGTCGACTATCGCAGCGAGATGCGGTTCCTGACGTTCCAGTCGTTCCTGGTCCGGATGTGGATCGGCAGCATCGGGCGCTCCTCGTTCACCGTGCAGGCCGAGCTGCGGCTCTCCGGCCCCGAGCACCCGGCGGCCGTGGTCGCGGAGACGTCGGTGGTGATGTGGTCGCGCGAGACCGGTGCGTCGTGGGAGATCACGCCCGTGTTCCGGGCCTCTCTCGAGCGCTACCTCGGCGAGCCGGTGGCGCTGCGCGAGCGCCGCTGAGTCAGCCGGCGTACTTGGCCTCGACCTCGCGGACGAGGCTCTCGCTGGTGTGCCGGACGGCGATGCCGACGAACGGCTTCACTGCGGCCGCCATCGTCGCCCCGGCCGGACCGCCCGGCAACGAGTAGCTGATCCACGCATCGACCTTGGTGCGGTCCTCGCCCAATGCCGTGAACGTCCAGCGCTGGGTGTTCCTGATGCCGCTCACCGACGTCAGCTCGATCAGCCGGTTCTCCTCGTACGCCGTGCAGCGGATCCGCGACGACAGCGCGATCCCGACCTTCATCACGCCGTCGTACTCGGCGCCGACGCCGTGCAGTTCCCCGCCCGCGTGATCGATCTTCTCCAGCCCGTACATCCAGTCGCGGGTGTTGGTGAAGTCGTCGACGTAGGCGAACACCTCGCCGATGCCGACCGCTATCTCGACACTGTTCTCTACTTCGGAGGCCACGCCTCCACTCTCACACGATCAGACGCCGCATTCACGCGGCTCACGCCTCGTTGAGCGAGTCCTCCGTGAAGTCGTGCTGGGTGAAGTCGACTGCGCGGCGCGCGTTGGAGATCGAGGTGACCGTGCTGGTGCCGATCGGGCCCTGGCGGTCGAAGACCGCGCACGTCCCGGTCGCGATCCCGTCGTACGACGTCCAGCTGATCGCGGACAGCCCGACCTCCTGGCTCACCGGGACCCGCGAGATCGCCAGCGTGATGTCGGTGTTGATGTACTGCACGCCCGCGCTCCCCCAGTTGACGACCATGCTGGTCGAGTCGGCTGCACCGGCCAGGCCCTGGAACGGCGTCGGCTTCTCGCCGACCACGATCGCCAGCGCCGTCTGCCAGGTCTGCTTGCGCCCGCCGTTCTGGTGCTCGGCGAAGTTCTGCGACCAGCCGACGCCGTCGCTGTAGAAGATCGGCACCCGCGGCTCGTCGGAGACCTCCGCGACCTCCAGCGGAGGCGGGGTCGGAACGTCAGCCGGCGCCCAGACGTCGCCGGGCGGGTTCTCGGTCTCCTTGAGGAACAACGCGCTGCCGCGGGCGACGACCGCTCCCTCCTGGGACAAGGTCGCGTCGACCAGCATCAGCCGCGAGCCTTCGCGGACCACGGTCGAAGCCATCGTGCACGGGCCCATGCTCGGCGCCTTGAAAAGGTCGACGGTGTAGCGCGCGGGACGCAGGTCGGTGCGCCCGGCCACGACGACCGCGTTCTCGAGCTCGCGGGCCAGCGCGCCGCTGGTGGCGACGCCGTGCATCTGATCGGCCCGCCACAGGCTGCGCGCGATGTCCTGGGGCACCAGCACGTCGCCTTCGGCGCGGAACAGCGCGTACTTGGTGGGCAGAGGTGTCGACGCCGTCATGCGGCCATTCTTCCGTCGGCGCTGCCCGACCCGTCGCGGGGGCCAACGGTGACCGAACTCTCGCCCCATTTCGGCCGTCTCGCCTTGCGCCTACGAATGCGTAGGTTACGGTTTCGTAAGTGCGTTCCCATGCCGGTGGGAACGAGCCCGGCAGGGCGAAATTCTGAAGGATTTGAAGTTATGACCGCGTCACCCGTGCTGGAAGCTCCGAAGCGCGCGACGCTCGGGGGCGAGACTCAGTCGCGCACCGAGCAGATCGCCCTGGCCATCTTCATCGCCGTCCCGTTCCTGGCTCTGATCGCCGCGATCCCGGTCGCCTGGGGCGGCTGGCTGCACTGGTCGGACGTCGTGATCGCTGCCGGCATGTACTGGTTCACCGGCCACGGCATCACGGTCGGCTTCCACCGCCTCTTCACGCACAAGTCGTTCAAGCCCAACCGGTTCACGAAGATCGCCCTCGCCGTCGCCGGCTCGATGGCGATCCAGGGGCCGATCGTGCGCTGGGTGGCTGACCACCGCAAGCACCACAAGTTCTCCGACCGCGACGGCGACCCGCACAGCCCGTGGAAGTACGGCAACGACCTGCGCGCGCTGTGGAAGGGCTTCTGGCACGCGCACATGATGTGGCTCTTCGACTCCGAGCAGACGATCCAGCACAAGTACGCGCCGGACCTGCTCAAGGACAAGGACCTGGTCCGGATCTCGCGCAACTTCTGGCTTTTCGTCGTCATCTCGGTTGCGCTGCCCGCTGCTCTCGGCGGCCTGGTCACCTGGTCGTGGCAGGGCGCAGTCACCGCGTTCTTCTGGGGCTCGCTGGTCCGGGTCGCACTGCTGCACCACGTCACCTGGTCGATCAACTCGATCTGCCACACCATCGGCGATCGGCCGTTCGTCTCCCGCGACAAGTCCGCCAACGTCTGGTGGCTGGCGATCCCGTCGATGGGCGAGTCCTGGCACAACCTGCACCATGCCGACCCGACCTGCGCCCGCCACGGCGTACAGCGCGGGCAGCTCGACACCTCGGCGCGGCTGATCTGGATCCTCGAGAAGGCCGGCATGGTCTCCGAGGTCCGCTGGCCGGTGGCCGAGCGGATCCAGTCCAAGCTGGTCAGTGCGCAGCCGGCAGCTGCACCTACCGCCTGAACGTCTCCGCAGCGGCCTGGATCGTTGCGACGTAGTCGCTCCAGTACGTCGTATCGCCGTAGTCGGCGGCATCCGGCGGCCCTTGGCCATCGATGAGTTCGCGGCAGATGTCAGCATGCCCTGCGTGATGGGCAGTCTCGTCGACCATTCGGATCAGCAGCGCGGCGAGCGTCGTGTCGCGACGGCCTTCCTTCCAGTGCGGCACGAACGCCGGCGCGTCCAGCGGCAACTCGGCGATCGTCTGATCGCCGTGCCGACAGACCTGGTCGTAGAGGTCGACCAAATACGCACGCGACTCCTCGGCTCTCGCCCACATGTCAGCGCCCTCCCAGACCGAGCCATCGGCGATCCAAGGGAGCACGGCCGGAGGAGGGCGATCGAACGCGGTCCCGAGGTAGACCTCCTCGTTGCCGATCATGTGCTTGACCAACCCGAGCAGGCTGGTGCCACTGGCCGTCATCGGTCGGCGCACGTCGTACTCGGAGAGGCCGTCGAGCTTGGCGACCAGGATGGCCCGGGTGGCCTGCAGCTTGGCGTGCAGCTCGGCTTTGAGATCGGTCATGTGCCGACGATAAGCACCTGCCCCGACAAGCGCGCGCTGGCAGGATAGGCAGGTGCCCTCCCGCAACGATCGTCCGAGCAAGCCCACGCGCAGTCGGATGACGGCGGCCGAGCGCCGCGAGCAGTTGATCGAGATCGCGCGCACGGTGTTCTCCGAGAAGGGCTTCGACGGCGCGTCGGTCGAGGAGATCGCGTCGCGCGCGGAAGTGTCCAAGCCGGTCGTCTACGAGCACTTCGGCGGCAAGGAGGGCCTGTACGCCGTCGTGGTCGACCGCGAGGTGCGCCAACTGCTCGGGATGATGCGAGAGGCGCTGACCGCCGACTCCCCTCGGATGCTGATCGAGCAGGCGGCGTTCGCGCTTCTCGGCTACATCGAGCAGTCCTCCGAGGGCTTCAGGATCCTGGTCCGCGACACTCCCCTGGGCTCGGCGTCGGGGTCGTACGTCTCGATCATCAGCGATATCGCGACCCGGGTCGAGGGCATCCTCGTCGACCAGTTCAAACGCCGCGGCTTCGACCCGAAGTCAGCTCCTATGTACTCCCAGATGCTGGTCGGGATGGTCGGTACGACGGGCCAGTGGTGGCTCGACGCGCGCAAGCCGGCCAAGGAGGTCGTCGCGGCGAACCTCGTGAACCTCGCCTGGAACGGGCTCTCGGGCCTGGAGTCGAAGCCCACCCTGCGGCTGTCGGACTGACCCGCTCGCAGTCGCAACGCCGGTTGAGCCTGTCGAAACCCGACTCCCCGGGCAGTCCGGCAGACTCCTCCTCAGACCCCGCCCCCGCTGGCTGAGCCTGTCGAAACCCGCCTCCCCGGGCAGTCCGGCAGACTCCTCCGCAGACCCCGCCCCCGCTGGTTGAGCCTGTCGAAACCCTCTCGACCCTGGTCGCCGAGCCGATCGAAAATAGTTCTCCACAAATCCGTGCGACCCCCTTGTATCGAACATCTGTTCGAACAACGATGGGTCCATGACCACCTTCACCGCACTCCGCGCGACCGACCGGATCTCCGACCCGGCCGCCGGGCTGGCCGCCGCGTTGCTGGGGTGCCTGGAGAAGCTGGGCCGACTGGACGTGGGCGCCCTGGACGCGGCCGCGAAGGCCGACCTGCTGACCTTCTACGGGCGCGCGGAGGCCCGGCTCGCGGCACTGAGGCTCGACCTTCTCGCCGCAGCCGAGAACGCGCAGGTCGCGAAGGCCACCGGGGCCGCCACCACGGTCCAGTGGGCGGCCAACATCGCCAACGCCGACCACGCCGAGGCCTCCCGGCAGGTCGCCCTCGCCATCGGGATCCAGCACCGCAGCGGCACCCGCGACGCGCTCGCAGCCGGGGTCATCACCCCAGCACACGCCGCGGTCATCATCCGCGCCGACCAGGACCTCCCTCCCGGCGTCACCCGCGAGGACCGGGACCGGGTCGAGGCTGCCTTGGTCCGCCGCGCCCAGGACCTCTCCCCGGCCGCTCTGCGCCGCGCCGCCCGCCGCGCCCTGGCCGAGATCGAGCCCGACCCCGTCGTGGTCGACGCCCACGAGGACGACCTCCTGCGCGCCGAGGAGCAGAGCGCCCGCGCCCGGACCCGCCTGACCTTCCACGACAACGGCGACGGCACTGTCACCGGGCACTTCACCGTCCCGGTGATGCAGGGCCACCTGCTCCGCAAGATCATCGAGACCATCACCGCCCCCAGGCGCGGCCGCCTCGGCGCCTCCACCGCCCAGGCAGGCGACCCCACCGGGCACGGCACCGGGCACGGCACCGAACACCCCACCGGGCCGCGGACCGACTGGGACAAGGCCCGCGGCCTGGCCCTGGTCGAGCTCATCGAGCACCTCCCGACCGACCACCTCCACCCCAAGACCGCAGCCACCCTGGTCGTCACGATCAGCGAGGACACCCTGCGCGGAGCCCTCCAAGCAGCCCACCTCGACACCGGCGCCGAACTCTCCGCCGGCGAGGCCCGCCGCCTGGTCTGCAACTCCCGCCTCCAACCCGCCGTCCTACCAGGCGCCCTGCACAAAGCCCTCGGCGGACCCTCCCTCCCCCTGGACCTCGGCCGCACCGCACGCCTGTTCTCCCAAGCCCAACGCACCGCCCTCGGCCTGGTCCGCACCACCTGCGCCGCCCAAGGCTGCGACCGATCCCACGCCTGGTCCGAGCTCCACCACCAAGACCCCTGGTCCCACGGCGGCACCACCGACCTAGCCCAAGCCATCTCCCTATGCCACTTCCACCACCAACGCATCCACGACCACGACTACGACCATCACTACGAACCCGACGGCTCAGTCACCTTCACGAGGCGGACATGAGCAGCGCGTCGACGAGCGCCGCCGGCTGGGACAGCGACAACAAGTGCCCGCCGGGGATGATCTCTGCCTCGACGCCAGCGCGCTCGCGAGCAAGCCGCTGCTCGAGCGCGACCGGGAAGAAGCGATCGTCGGCTCCTACGAGCACGCGGGTCGGCACGTCTGGCCAGGCGTCGATGTCGCAGACAGAACCGAAGACGACATCGACCTCGGGCTTCTGCTCCGGCCCGGTGTCGAAGATGGCGGGGTCGACATCGTGGAGGAAGTAGGTGTCGACCTCGAACTCGGTCGGATAGCCGCCGTCCGCGGCAGCCGACTCCCTCGCCGCGACCTGGCCGACCGCGTCCCACCACTCGCCGGGCGTCTCGCCGGGTGCCGGGATCATCGCGTTGAGCATGACCAACGCACGTGGTGGTCGGTGCGCCCCGGCGAGATGCGCGGCGAGCATCACTGCGGTGAACGCGCCGAGGGACTGCCCGACGACGACGATGTCTTCTTCGTAGGCGCAGGCGGCCAGGCCGATCTCGACGTACTCCGGGAGACCGGCGTCGGGGTCGTCAGCCGGCAGCTCGACGGCGACGACCGTCTGACCGGCCTCTTCCAGCAGTGGTACGACGCGGTGCCAGTACCAGCTAGCGCCGCCAGCACCGGGGATCAGCACGAAATGACTCATGAGGCCCCGAGATGATCAGTCATCGCCCCATCCTGACCGAGCGTGCCGACAGTGTCACGGGCCCAGTCACAGGCGCGGCGCGAGCACCTCGACGCGGTTTCCGAACGGGTCGGCGACGTGGAAGCGGAAGTACCCCTCGAAGGTTGTCCGATCCGAATCGTCGACTGAGTAGCCGGCACGTGCGAGGCGCTCCGCCAGGCCCTCCAACTCAGCGACGCTCTCAAGAGCGAACGCCGGATGCGCCTTGCGGGCAGGTCGGAAGCCTTCCTCGACTCCCACGTGCAGCTCGGCGACCACCCGGCCTGCTTCGTGCGCACGGAACCAGCAGCCTCCGCGCCCGGCCAGCGCTGCAGGCTTCGGGACCTCGGTCAGGCCGAGCAGCGGGTAGAGGGCCCGCGCCTGGTCCTCGCCTCCAAGGGGGCAGCCGACCTGCACATGATGGAGCCTCATGCCTGGCCGTCGGGCTTGCGGGCAACCACGAAGACCCGGCGGAACGGCATCACCACGCCGGCCGGTGTCGGTGGGTACGCGAGGTCGAGGCGGCGCTGGAACTCGGCCTCGTACGCCGGGCGCAGCTGGCCGTCGAGGGCCTGCAGAGTGGGTCGGGCTCCGGTGCCGCTCACCCATGTGAAGACGGCGTCCTCGCCGGTGAGCACATGCAGGTAGGTGGTCTCCCAGGCGTCGACCTCGCAGCCGAGGCCGGCGAGCACGTCGAGGTAGGTGGCCGCGTCGAACGCCTCCGGGTAGTCGACGCCGGCGGTCTGGGCGGCGTACGGCGCCTCGGCGGCGAGGTCGCGGCGGATCGTGTGAGTCGGCTCGTCGAAGTTGCCGGGGACCTGGAACGCGAGCCAGCCACCGGGCCGGACGTGGTCGAGCAGCTGTGGCAGGAGCTCGAGGTGGCCCGGGACCCACTGGAGGGTGGCGTTGGAGACCAGTACGTCGACCGGATCGGAGGGGCTCCACGACCTGACGTCGCCGACGGAGTAGGCCACGGCCCCCGGGAGCGCCGACGCTGCGGCGATCATCTCCCGGCTGCTGTCGATGCCGGTCACCGCGGCCGCGGGCCACCGTGCGGCGAGTAGGCCGGTCAGGTTGCCGGGGCCGCAGCCGAGGTCGACCACGGTCTGCGGAGCGTCGGCGCCGATCCGTGCAACGAGCTCGACGAACGGGCGGCCACGCTCGTCGGCATAGGCCAGGTAGCGGTCGGGGTCCCAGGTATGCGGCATGCTTACTCCTTCAAAGTCTCTTGATATCAAGATACTTCTCCAGTGTCCGTGCCTCATGTCTCGATGTCAAGAATCTTTCTGGCTAAGATGTCGCCATGACGGTGCCTGGGGCCGACGAGGTCGACGAGCTGGTGCTCGCCTGGCGGCGCGAGCGAGATGACCTCGACCTAGCGCCCGTGGAGGTGTTCAGCCGGATCAGCCGGCTCTCGCGGCTGCTGGACCTGGCGAGGCGCGACGCCTTCACCGCACACACGATCGAGCCCTGGGAGTTCGACGTGCTGGCAGCACTGCGACGGGCGGGTAGGCCGTATCAACTCAGCCCGGGCCAGCTGCTCCGCGAGACGATGGTGACCAGCGGCACGATGACCAACCGGATCGACCGGCTCACCGAGCGCGGGCTGGTCGAGCGGTCACCCGACCCGAACGATCGACGTGGAGTGCTGGTCTGCCTGACGACGGCCGGCAAGCGTGCGGTCGACGGGGCGTTCGAGACACTTCTCGCCAGTGAGCGGGAGCTGCTCAGCGAGCTGGCTGCCGACGAGCGCAAGGAGCTGGCGGACCTGCTGAAGCGGCTGATGCAGCCGCTGCGGTAGACAGTGCCGGATCTGGGTGAGCGGGTACCTGCTACCGGCTACCGGTGACGGCCAGCCCGAGGCCGAGGCCGATCATCGAGACGCCGCCGACTGCGCCCATCGCCTCGCCGCGCTTCGGCGACCGGTTGAACCAGGACCGCAGCTGCGAGGCGATCAGCGCCCACAGACTGTCCGACAGCATCCCGATGCTGGTGGCGATCAGGCCGAGGATGAGCATCTGCAGTTGCACCTGTCCGTGGCCGCGGTCCACGAACTGCGGCAGCACTGCAGCCAGCATGATGTAGCCCTTGGGGTTGGTGGCGCCGACCACGTAGCCCTGGCGGATCGCCTTGGTCCAGGTCATCGTCCGGGCCTGCTCGGGGTCGGCGCTCTCGCTGGCGAGGAAGTCTTTACGGCGGCGGAAGGCCTCGTACCCGAGATAGACCAGGTACGCCGAGCCGGCCAGCTTCAAGATCGTGAAGACCACGATCGACTCCTGGACGATCACGCCGAGGCCGAGCGCGACCAGCAGCACGATCGTGATCAGGCCGAGGGTATTGCCGACCACCGAGGCCAGCGCGATCCCACGACCGTAGGAGAGCGCGCGCCCGACGACGAAGACGACGCTGGGGCCGGGGATGACAATGATGATGAAGGCAGCGAGTCCGAACGTCAGGACCTGGTCGAGCGTGATCACGTGCACAACCTACTCAAGCAGCGCCGATGCCTCTAGCCATTCCAGCTCGAGCGCGTCGCGCTCGGCCTGGGCACCACGCAGCTCTTCGGCCAATGTGCCCATTGCCGCGTAGTCGTCGGCGACAGCGGCGATCTGACCGTTGAGCTCGGTCTCGCGAGCCAGCAGCCGGGCGATCTGCTTCTCGACCCGGGAGATGGTCTTGCGCGCAGCCCGCTCCTCGGCGCCGCCGATCTTGGCCTTGGCCCCCGGTGGCAACGGCGCGCTGTCGGATCGCCCGTCGCGAAGTGAGCCTGCCGAGACCACCTCCGCGTTCGCGGACGCGGTGCGCATCCTCAAGTACTCCTCGACGCCACCCGGAAGCATCCCGATCGTGCCGTCGCCCATCAGCGCCCACACCGAGTCGGTGACCCGCTCAAGGAAGTACCGGTCGTGGGAGACCACGATCAGTGTGCCCGGCCAGCCGTCGAGGAAGTCTTCGAGGACGGCGAGGGTCTCGATGTCCAGGTCGTTGGTCGGCTCGTCGAGGAGCAGCACGTTGGGCTCGGAGAGCAGCAGCTTGAGCAGCTGGAACCGGCGGCGCTCGCCACCGGAGAGATCGCCGAGGCGCGCGGTGAGCCGATCGCCGGTGAAGCCGAACCGCTCGAGCATCGAGGTAGCCGTGAGCTCCTGGCCGCCCGCGGTCTTCGTCACCCGGCGAATGCCCTCGATCGCGCCGAGGACACGCTCCGCCGGGTCTTCGGGGGTGACGTTCTGGGTCAGGTGCTGGAGCGCGACCGTCTTGCCCTGCTTGACCCGCCCCTTGGTCGGCTCCAGGCTGCCGGCGACCAGGGACAGCAAGGACGTCTTGCCGGCACCGTTGACCCCGACGATCCCGACGCGGTCGCCCGGGCCGAGCCGCCAGGTCGCGTGCTGCAACAGCGTCTTCTCGCCGCGGACGAGGTCGACGTCCTCGACGTCGATCACGTCCTTGCCGAGCCGCTGGGTGGCGAACCGCTCGAGCTGGAGCCGGTCGCGCGGCGGAGGCTCGTCGGCGATGAGCTCGTTGGCGGCGTCGATCCGGAACTTCGGCTTAGCCGTCCGCGCCGGTGCGCCGCGACGCAGCCAGGCCAGCTCCTTGCGCATCAGGTTCTGCCGGCGCTGCTCGCTGGCCGAAGCCTGGCGCATCCGCTCGTTCTTGGCGAGCACGAACGCGGCGTACCCGCCTTCGTAGAGGTCGACGACACCGTCGTGCACCTCCCAGGTCTGCTCGCACACCTCGTCGAGGAACCAACGGTCGTGGGTGACCACGACCAGCGCCGAGGACCGGTTCCGCAGATGCCCCGCCAGCCAGGCGATCGCCTCGACGTCGAGGTGGTTGGTGGGCTCGTCGAGGATGAGCAGGTCGTCCGGCTCCAACAGCAGGCGCGCCAGCGAGCACCGCCGCCGCTCACCACCGGAGAGACCATGCACCACCCGGTCCAGGTCGAGGCCGGCGAGGAGCACTTCGACGACCTCGCGGGTCGTGGAGTCTGCCGCCCACTCGTGGTCGGCCTTGCCGGCCAGGACCACCTCACGGATCGTGTGGGTGTCGTCGAGCAGGTCGCGCTGATCGAGGTAGCCCAGGTGCAGGCCACGCGAGCGGGAGACCCGGCCGCCGTCTGGTTCCTCGCGGCCGGTCATCAGATTCAGCAGGGTGGTCTTGCCGTCGCCGTTGCGCCCGACGATGCCGATCCGCTCACCCTCGCCGACGCCGAGGCTGACCTCGTCGAGCAGGATCCGGATGCCGAAGGACTTCGAGACCTTCTCCAGGTTGATCAGGTTGCTCACGTGACATACCTATACATAGTCGACCAGGTGGGTGCCTGCCACCGGACCCGTGGCGACGAGCGCGCCCGGGTAGCCGGCATCGGCAAGCGCCTCGCGGATGTGGTGGGCGCGGTCCTGGTCGGCGACCAGGCCCAGGTACGTCGGGCCGGACCCCGAGAGCAGCGTGGCCAGCACGCCGGCGCCGCGCAGGTCGGCCTCGGTCTCGCGCAGGTCGGCGCGCAGGCTCAGCGCCGGCTCGGCTAGGTCGTTGTGCAGTGCTTCGGCCAGGGCGTCCAGGTCGCCGGCTGCGAGCGCATCCCGGACAGCCTCACTGTCCGAGGCGACGACAGCGGGCGCCGCGTCGAAGGCCCGGTAGACGGCCGGCGTACCGAGGCCCTCGGCGTTGGGGACCACGACCCACCACCAGCTGCCGCCGTCAGCTACGGGCTCGACGAGCTCGCCGCGCCCGGTGCCGTGCGCGGTGCCGCCGATCAGCGCGAACGGTACGTCGCTGCCGAGCTCAGCGGCGAGCGCGAGCAGGTCGTCGTCGGGGGTCTGCAGATCCCAGAGCCGGTCCAGGGCGACCAGCGTGGCGGCCGCATCGGCGCTGCCGCCGGCCATCCCGCCGGCGACGGGGATCCCCTTGCTGATCCCGATCGCGGCGTACCGGGTGATGCCGTGGTGCTCGGTCAGCAGTCGGCCGGCGCGGATCGCGATGTTGGATTCGTCCAGCGGCACCTCCGAGCAGTCGATGTCGCCGATCGGCTCGACCGAGACCGTCCAGGCGGCCGCGTTGGACACGGTCACGTCGTCGTACAGGCTGATCGCCTGGTAGACGGTGTCGAGCGGGTGGTATCCATCCGCGCGTGCCGGGGAGACGCCGAGCAGCAGGTTGATCTTCGCGGGGGCGCGGACGGTGATGCTCACGAGGCGGCCTCCAGCCCTTCGCAGATCCGGACGAAGTCCTCGATGCGCAGCTCCTCGCCGCGGGTCATCGGGTCGACCCCGGCGTGTGCCAGAGCCGCTTCGGCTGCCTGCGCCGAGCCGGCCAGCTCGCGCAGGGACGGGCGCAGGGCCTTGCGCCGGTGTGCGAAGGCGGCATCGATGACAGCGAAGACCTGCTCGCGGGTCGCGGTGGTCTGCGGCGGTTCGCGGCGGGTCCAGGCCACCAGCCCGGAGTCGACGTTGGGAGCCGGCCAGAACACGTTGCGGCCGATCGAGCCGGCGCGGCGTACGTCGGCGTACCAGGCGGCCTTCACCGACGGGACGCCATAGGTCTTGGATCCCGGAACGGCGGCGAGGCGATCTGCTACCTCCGCCTGGACCATCACCAGCCCACGTTCCAGCGAGGGCAGCAGCGCCAGCAGGTGCAGCAGGACCGGCACCGAGACGTTGTAGGGCAGGTTCGCGACCAGGGCCGTCGGCGGCGGGCCAGGCACCTCGCTGACC
>DASRRQ010000151.1:0-7812 GCA_035695505.1 Marmoricola sp.
CACGCACGAGACGAGGTCGTCGTCGGTGCAGGTGAACGTGGCGGGCACGTTGCTGCCGTAGTCGTACGTCGCCCCATCGGTCGGGCTGCTGATCGCCACGGTCGGCGGCAGGTTCGGCTTCTGACGGACGGTGTAGGTCACCGTCTTCGTGGCCGTCTGCCCGATCGAGTCGGTCGCCTTCACGGTGAGGGTGTGGCTGCCCGGCGTGGTCGTGTCGACCGGGTCGCCGGCCTTCACGACGTTGCCGTTCTCGTCAGTCCACACGCACGAGACGAGGTCGTCGTCGGTGCAGGTGAACGTGGCGGGCACGTTGCTGCCGTAGTCGTACGTCGCCCCATCGGTCGGGCTGCTGATCGCCACGGTCGGCGGCGCGTTCAGCGGCTTATCGAGGGTGACGCAGACAGCCGGCGGCTCGGCGGGCAGGGTCGCGTCGGAGTCGATCGCGACGCTGTTGCACGCCTCCTGGCCCGGTGCGATCCCCGAGGCGAGCGTCGTGCTGAGCTCGACGTCCTTCTCGTCGCCCGGAGCCAGTCCACCGGTGACCGCGATCTTGATGGCCTTCTGGCCAGCGGCGATCGGGCCCCAGTCGTTGGTCGTCCCGGTGGCACCGGGGTCGACCTCGGGACGGGCCGGGTTGGTCGACGCCGAGCCGGTGACCGTGAGGCCATCGGACGCCGCGTCGATCGACTTCAACGGCAGTGCGAACTGAGAGCCGCGCGCGGCTCCACCAGCCAGCAGGCTGGTGTCACCCGAGTACGGAAGCACGTCGTAGGCGACCACGTTGTTCAGCAGCGTGTTGCCGGAGTTGTTGATCTGGATCCGGTACTTGACCGTGCCCGCGTCGGCGGGGACCAGGTGCTCGGAGGAGTCCGAGACCCAGTCGCAGCCGTCAGGGGCGTTGTCCAGCGGCACGCAGAGCTGCTTGACCACGCTGAGCGCGTCCGAAGCGCCCACCGCGAGGTTGGCGAAGGCGGTCGTCACGGTCGAGTACGACTCGGTCGTGTTGCTGTCTCCATCCAGGTCAGGCGCGTCCACGAACGCGGCGGAGACCCGGTACTGGTTCGCACCGGTTGTCGCTGCGCTCCCGGTCGCGTTGGCCCAGAAACCGCTCTGGTCACCGGCGTACACCGATGCAGACGGAATGGCTCCCGGCACGGCCAGGTTCGTCGGAACCGCATCGACCGACATCGTCGGCCAGAAGTCGTTCGTCGCCGAGCTCAGCGCCACCGTGCTCGGGTACGTCGCCACGACGACGTCCCGCTGGACGCCGGCGATCGTCTTGGTCGCATAACTGAACGTGACACCGGCCGGAGCCGTCGCAGTCGCGCCGGTGCCTGCTGCGGTGAACGCGGCCGAACCCGGGACGATGCTCCACCCCACCGGAGCGGCGAAGACCAGCTGCGGCTGGATCGAGGTGCCCGGCCAGACGTTGGACGTCTGCGCGCGCACCTTGAAGGTCACAGCAGTACCCGGCTTCGGAGTGCCCCCGCCGGCGACGACGGGCTGGCCGTTGAAGCTGGCGACCAAGGTGCTCAGCGGTTGGGTGTACTGGATGGTCCGGCTCACGTCCGTCTCCGTGTTGGCGCTGGTGAGGGCGCCGCCCTGGAGGTTGGTGTAGGTGTCCGGAGTGCCGTCGCCGTCCGCGTCCGCCGGGTAGGCGATCGAGACGTGCGCGGTGTTGGTCTCCTGCTGACCGATCAGGGTGCTCGCGTTGCTGTCGACGGTGAACCGGAAGCCCATCTGGACGGTCTGCACGGTCTTGTCAGTGCGCAGGATCGCCCCCGAGTCGACCGGCAGGGTCGATGTGGCACTGGTGAACCAGCGTCCCGAAGCAGCGTTCAACGTGTCGCCGGCACCGATCTGGGTGGTGCCAGTGGCCCCGGTGTTGTCGGTCCAGTTGACCGTCGCTGCCCAGCTCGAGTCAGCGGCGGCGTCGGGGTACGCGACGATCGTGTTCACCTTCAGACCGGGCGTGACCAGGTTGGGCTCGTCGATAGTGGCGGTGCCGGCCACGTTCCCCTGGTTGGAGGCCGCGACCCGCCACTCGCGGTTGTCGGTATCGGTCTCGCCAGGAGCCGGCACGTTGATGGCCGAGACATCCGGGGTCCCGCCGAGGTCCTGGTCGCCGGCGCCCGAGGTGACACCGTTGGCGATCGTCTTGGAGGCGCCCAGGCCGCCGAACGGCGTCGAGCAGGCCACATGCGTGTTGCCGGTGACCGTCGTCGCCGACTTGGTGGTGTGGGCCGCATCCAGGTAGGTGACCGTGGTGTCCAGGCTGCTGGTCACGGTGTCGTTGAAGTTGCAGCCGTTGGCGTCAGCGTCCGGGAAGTTGCTCACCGGGTAGGTGATGTGGACCGCACGCCGTTGGAAGAATGCGGCCTCGTCCGTGGGCACGAGCGCGTTATTCGCAGCCGGACCACTGCCGTTGTACGCCGTGGTCTGGGCGATGCCCCAGCCACCACGTGCGGCGTACGACGGGGTCGAAGCCGAGCCGACGGTCCAGGTCACAGTGTGGTTGGTGTTGTCGATGACCGCCGAGGGGTCGTTCGCGGATCCGTTGAGGACGTCAGTGACGACACCCTGGGCCGGGAAATGGAACACGACCTTGTAGCTCCCGGCGGCAGGGCTCACGGCGCCGCCGGCCGGGGTGTCGCCGGAACCGGTGACCATGTCGCCCGGGTTCACAGCCAGCAGGTAGGTGGCCGAGGTGTCGGGCTTCACGACGCCGGCCGCGCCGAGGCCGACGGTCGGGGTTCCCGGGTCGCCGAGGTGCCACGTGAAGCTCGCGCTGGAGGACTTCGAGGAGGCCGAGGACGAGCTGATCGTGGCCGACATCGGGATGGTCGAGCCGTCAGGGTAGAAGTCGCCGGCCGGGACCTCGCCGCCGGTCTGACCCGGGTTGGTGTAGGTCACCGAGAACGTGCCCGACGTACCGGCGGGCAGGTCACCGAGGGTGACCACCTTGCCTGTCGCGTCGGTGCCGCCGATGCTTCCGCCGCCCACAGGCGCGACCCACGAGCTGTACTGCAGGATGAGCTTGCTCGCCGGCAGCAGACCGTTCGGGTCAGCCGGGGGCGTCGAGAACTGGACCTGGCTCCCGTCGCAGTCCGCGGTCGTGCACGAGTACTGCACCTTGTAGGTCACCTGCGTTCCGGCGTTGCTGCCGGTCACGTCGGTGATCGTCGAGCTGTCGGCCTGGTTGGTCGGCGTGATCACGACGTCGAGGACGCCGCCGCCGGCGGCCAGCGCGGGGCTGATCATCAGCGCGAGCGCGCCGATCATCGCAGCCACGACCGTGACGATCAGGCCGCGCATCCCGGCGCGACGCCCGGGCGGGCGTTGCAGGAGGTGTCGGGGATTCTTCATTCCACTACTCATTTCGGGGGGAGGTTGGAGTGCGGGCGGCACTCCTGGGAGGGGTGAAGCGCTGGAACGGTCATGACGGGTTCGAGCTGGGGGCGAGATCGAGCAGTCCGTCGCCGACGCCGAGGTCCTTCTCGAGCGCGGCAGCGCAGGTACGCGTGATCAGCAGCGTCTGGCTGGTCTTGGACCCCTGGGCGCGGATGGCGGCCAGGTCCTTGCTGCCGGCGAGCGCGTCGAAGTACGTCTCCTGGTCGAGCAGGCCGGCGATCAGGGTGTTCACCCCGGGGCGGAGCTCGTCGCCCCACCTGCCGGCCAACAGCGACTCGACGGCCCCGGTCGAGGCTTGGGCGTAGGCGCGCAGCGCGGTCCGGGTGGCCCCGATCTTGGCTTTCGGAGACATTGATGAGAGCGCGGTGAGCTGGTGGTTCACCGGACGCATCGCCGCGCGGTAGCCGGCGACGGCCTGGGCCGTCGACCAGGCGGGCGAGGCCGGCTTCACCGTCACCGACGAGGTCGGAAGCGGGATCGAGGGCACCGAGGAGCTGGCGGGTGGATGCGAGCTCGGAGATGACGCGTCGTGCTTGCCACCGCAGGCGGTGAGCAGGCAGAGGGCAAGCACCATCCAGGCGGCGTGCTTCGTGGGGTGCTTCACGGGGGAGGGGGCCTTCCGGGTGCAGACGGGGGCTCTGTCACGCAGCCAACGTGACCCGGCGTACGCCCGTCACGGGGTGAGACGGGATCTCATCCCTCGGTTCATCCCTGCTTCGTCCCTTAACCTGGGGACACCGCACGGGGGCGCGGCACCGACGCTCACCGGTGCCCGTGGTGGACAACAGGAGGCGACGGGTGGAAGCCGAGACCGTCGCCGACCCCGATCTGATCGAGGCCGGCGAGGCCCTGTTGGCCGCCCGATCGACCGGCGACATCGCCCGGATCGCCGAGATCGTCGACCGCTGGGGTGTCGACCTCGCGCACAGCCCATACGCCTCGGTCCTCTACGACGTCGCCGCCGAGCTGCCCCTGGACCTCGGCGCCGCTCGTCCGGGTCTGGCCTTCCGGTTCGAGGACATCGGTCGGCTGCCGATCGGCACGACGCCGGTCGGCCTGCCGCGGACGCACCAGGAAGCGCGCGCAGAGGCCGCGAGCAACGGCGACGTACGGCTGCGGCAGGCGCTGCTCCCGCTGATCACCCGGCGGCGCCTCGGCCGGTTCGACGAGGCGATGTCGATCGTGCGGGCGGCGACGCCGCTGGCCCAGGCCAGCACCTATCCCTGGTACGGCGGCAAGAGCCAGATCCTGCCGTACTGGCACCTGCAATCCGGTGTCACCGCCCAGGTCGCCGGTGATCTCGACACGGCCCGAAGGCTCTTCCTTGAGGCCTGGACCCACCGGACCCGTGACCCCTACGGCTTCGTCGCGCGCGGCACCGCCGGCAAGCTCGCCCAACAGGACGCCTTCTGCGGCGACCGCGACTCCAGCGCGACCTGGCTGGCCCGCGCTCAGGAGGCCGGCCGACGTGCGGATCTGTGGGTCGACCACTTCGTCGAATCGAACCTGACGATGACCACTGCGATCCACGCGATCGACGGCCTCGACCCCCGCGCCGAATCCCACCTGCACGAGACACTCCACCCAAGCCAGCGCTCGGAGCAGTGGACGTTCTTCCTCTGGCTGTTCGTCGAGCAGGCGCTCACCCAGGGAGACACCGGACGCGCCCGCCGCTACGTCGACGACGCCCTCGCAGCTCGTGCACCGGAGTTGGCTCGTGCCGGTCTCGCCGCCGGGTTGGTACAGCTGGTGCGCGGCGAGATCCACCTGGCGATGGGCCAGGGCCACCAGGCGCTGGCGGATATCGCCGACGCCCCCGACGTCGCCGGCATGACCTTCGCGCTACGGGCGCGGACCCTGCTCCTCGCAGACCAGCCGTCGGCTGCGCTCGCGGAGGTCGCGGCACTGACGGCGAGCCCGACGTCGAGCAGCCGGGCCCTGACCGAGTCGCTGCTGGTCGCGGCCGTCGCGCACCTCCATCTCGACGACCGTGCGGCGGCCGTCGACGCGATGCGACGGGCGATGGCCGAGGTGCACGAGCAGCAGGCGCCGCGACTCCTGGCTACGGTCAGCAGGGCAGCGCTGCGGGACCTCGCCGCCGACGTACCCCAGCTCGAGCCGGCGCTGGCGCTCCTTGAGGAGCGCGGGATCGGCGAGATCTATCCGACTACCGTGCAGCTCATCGCGATCACCGACCGCGAGCGCGACCTTCTGCGCGACCTCGGATCAGACCGGACCCTGGCCGAGATCGCCGCGTCGAACTTCGTCTCGGTCAACACCATCCGCACCCACCTCGCCAACCTGCGCAAGAAGCTCAGCGCCAAGTCGCGCGACGAGGTGCTGGCCCGCGCGCGCGAGCTCGGCCTGCTGGACGGGTGAGCTGGCCTTGGAACTCACGAGGTTTCGACAAGCTCAACCGGCGGGGGTTCCATCTGCGCCCACGGAACCACCGCTGATCGAGCCTGTCGACATCACCCCAGCCCGCTCACGGAACCACCCCTGATCGAGCTTGTCGAAATCCGCCGCCTCTTGCCGCTGCATCCACATCATGACTAACGTGCCTTGTTGAATCACATTCAACGAGAGCCGGGGTCAAGCACATGATGCGACGTACGCGTTGGGCTCCACTGGCGGCGGCCGGACTTGTGCTCTCGGCAGTCGTGGCAGGCGCTCCCGCCGGCGCAGCTCCGTCGACCGGGCGGCTCGTGAACCCGATCGCGCAGGTGCAGAACCTGCTGGTGAGCCAGGAGCGCGAGGCGCAGTTCGACACCCCGGCGATGCTCGCGGCGGTCGCGAAGTCGACGGCCCAGTATCAAGTCGAGCGCGCGAAGATCGATTCCGGACGGCATCCGAACCCGAACACCTGCACCACGATCGTGCTCTGCCTTCCCGACCCGCGGCTGGCCAACTGGGCCGACGAGGGCGGCATCGTCGACCCGGTGCTCTACACGGCGCGCAGCGGCGCGACGCTGTCGGGACACATCTGGGCGACCAAGGCGGGTCCGGCGACGAGGCCGGCGATCTTGTTCATCAACGGCTCGATCATCGGCTACGAGCAGGGCTGGTGGTACATCGCGCAGGCGCTGGCGCGGGCAGGCTTCGTGGTGATGACCTTCGACGTCCAGGGCGAGGGGATGTCCGACCAGTTCGGCCAGGCGCCCGATCAGCTCGAAGGCGCGTTCGCCGGCACTCCTGCTCTTGGCTTGAGCCAGCAGCTCGGGGGCAGCGGCATCCCGTTCTTCGAGGGCGGCGAGGACTCGCTCGACTTCCTGCTCTCCACGCCGGATCACCCCTACGTGCCGGTGCCGAGCTTCACGTCGGGGACCAGTCACGCCGCCAAGCAGACGGCGAGGGTCGAGGCGGGTCTTGACCCGGCGTACGACCCGCTGTGGTCCATGATCGATCCGACCGAGGTGGGCGTCAGCGGCCACTCGTACGGCGCTGAGGCGACGAGCTGGCTGACCCAGTCGGACCCGCGTGTGAAGGCCGGGGTCGCGATGGACACCCTCTGCCTGCCCGCGTCGCCGGTGCCGACCGAGGTGGTCGGCCTGCTGACGTCGCCGACCAACGCCACCGGGCTCTTCGGGCTTCCCCGGGACTGCTTCGGAGCGCCCCCGGGTCCGCCGCCCGCGATCACCAAGCCGGTGCTCGGGTTGTCCTCGGACTACCTGCTCTTCCCCGAGCCGTACGTCGTCGCGCCGGACCCTGAGGCGAAGAATCAGGCGTCTCTGACCTACAGCCAGGACGGCGTCGACAGCGGCGAGATCATCGTCCGTGGCGGCACCCACTACGAGTACGGCGACGTACCGACCGGCCTGTTCCCGGCCAGCAAGCGTGGGATCGACATGGCCACCTGGTACACCGTCGCGTGGTTCCAGAAATACCTGCAGCACGATCCTGCCGCGGATGCGCTGCTCCTCACCAAGCGCTGGCAGGACGACGGGGACGGCGCCAAGGTCGACCCGGCCCACAATGCCAACGACTACTCCTACCTCTACAACTCGCGCCTCGACATCACCCGGGCCGACGGCGGCACCTTCGACTGCGAGTCACTGGCAACAGGCTGCGCAGGCCAGACAACCGCGTCGACTGACGGTGGACCGGCCGACTACAGCTATCTGTCGGTGGATACGGGCAACTGAGCTGGATCGGTCGCCTGGTTTCGACA
Source organism: Marmoricola sp. (assembly GCA_035695505.1). Classification (GTDB taxonomy): domain Bacteria; phylum Actinomycetota; class Actinomycetes; order Propionibacteriales; family Nocardioidaceae; genus Marmoricola. Next base: position 7,580 of record DASRRQ010000151.1, read on the forward strand.
AGCTCAACCAACGGGGCCAGGTCCGCGCGCACCGAACGACCGCCGATTGAGCCTGTCGACATCACCGGACAGTCCGCACGCGCCGAGCCACCGCCGATTGAGCCTGTCGAAATCACCGGACAGTCCGCACGCGCCGAACGACCGCCGATTGAGCCTGTCGACATCACCGGACAGTCCGCGCGCACCGAGCCACCGCCGATTGAGCCTGTCGAAATCACCGGACAGTCCGCGCG
>DASRRQ010000152.1:0-104168 GCA_035695505.1 Marmoricola sp.
ATCACGGCGCCGATGTCGCCGTTGGAGATGCCGAGACCGCGGTCATTGGCGGTGATCAGCACCTGACGGCCGGCGTACCACTCGTCGTAGTGGGTGATGCCGGTCCGTTCTGCCACCAGGCGCTCGACCTGGCGGTTCCAGCCCGCGACGCCGTAGGGGCCCTCGCGGTGCGCGCAGAGCAGCCGATGTTCGTCGAGCAGATCCGTGACGCCCGTCGGGTCGGCGACCGGGTCGTAGGCCAGGGCACGCTCGGTGATCCGGTACGCCGCGTCGCCGATCTCGGCGCGGACCGCCGCCATCGCCGGCTCATCGGCAGGATCGACGAGCCGGACGTGCGCCGACCCGGACGTCAGCAGGGCCACCGCCGCATCGGCATCGCCGCTGCGTAGGGCGCACGCGAGCTCGTCGAGGTCCCCGGTGGCAGCACCGCCAGCGGACCGGATCCGGTGCGGCACCGTGAGCCGAGCGACCGGCGAGCTGTCGCGGTCGGTGAACCCGGTGACGATGTCGGCGAGCACCGCCCCGGCCTCGACCGAGGCGAGCTGGTCGGGGTCGCCGACCAGGACGAGCCTCGTGGTCGGGCGTACCGCCTCGAGCAGCCGGGCCATCTGCGGGAGCGAGACCATCGAGACCTCGTCCACCACGACGACGTCGTAGGGCAGCGGATTGTCCCGGTGGTGACGGAACCGGGTGCCGCTGTCGGGGCGCCAGCCGAGCAGGCGGTGCAGGGTGCCGGCGCGCAGCCCGTCGAGTCGCGACCGGTCACCAGGCTGCAGCGTCGCCGCCTCCCGGGTGACGGACTCCTCGAGGCGGGCTGAGGCTTTACCTGTCGGTGCTGCCAGCGCGATCCGCGGAGCCCGCCCGTGCAGGAGTTCGTGCTGCTCGGCGATCAGGACCAGCATCCGGGCCACCGACGCGGTCTTGCCGGTGCCGGGCCCGCCGGTCAGGACGGTCGTCCACTGCCGGGTGGCCTTGACCGAGGCGTCGCGCTGCTCAGCCCAGCCGGGTCCGAACAGCCGGTCGGCCGAGGCTTCCAGAGCGGGCGTCTCGAGCTCGGGCGGTACCAGCGCCAGGCGCGCGAGCAGGTCCGCGCACACCTGGTCCTCTTCGCGCCAGTGCCGGTCGAGGTAGAGCAGCCGGCCCTCAGGACGCGGCACCAACCGGAGCACCGTGCCGGACCGGCCCAGCTGGTCGCCGGCGACCTCGATCCCGGTCACCAGGCTGCTAGCGCCGACTGCGGCGGCCCACCGCTCGGGGTCGGGCCAGGGCAGTTCGGCGAGCTCCGCGTCCTGGTCGGCGATAGTGGTCAGGTTGACACAGACCGCACCCAGCCGGGCTGCCCGTACGGCGAGCGCCACCGCGAGCAGGACCGTGTCGTCGGTCTCGCCGGCCAGCGCGCCGAACCGGGTCGCGACGTGCACCTCGGCCGCCTCCAGCACGCCGACCTGGTTGAAGGTCGCAAGCAGCCCGCTCGCGCGCCGCGCCGTACGCCGGTCGTTCGGCTCGAGTCGCAGGGTGTCGCTCATGCGGGCCTCCCCACCGAACGGCCGTCGAGGATCGCCGACAGCTCCTCGACGAGCGCGACCGGCGGCCGCCAGGAGAAGACGCCGCACGGCACCCCGCCGACTACCGGCGTCGCCGGCCCGACCATGCCGCGCAGGTAGAGGTACAGGACGCCACCGAGGTGGCGGTCGGGGTCGTAGTCGGCGAGCCGCCAGCGCAGGAACCGGTGCAGTACCACGGAGTACAGCAGTGCCTGGAGGGGGTAGTGCGAGTGCAGCATCGCCTCGGCTACCTTCGCCGGCGTGTAGTCCGCAGCGGTCAGCGGCTGACCGGGTTCGCCGAGGCTGTTCGTCTTGTAGTCGACGACCACGAAGCGCTGGCCGTCGCTGGAGCGGACCCGCAGCACTACGTCGATCGAGCCGCTCAGGTAGCCGCGAAGGACCTGGTCCCCGATGGTTTGGCCCTCCAGCCGTTCGGCGTACGGGCGCAGCGGGTCGTCCTGGGGAAGGTGCCGGCGCAGTGCTGCCGCGAATTCCGAGAGCGGCAGGCCGGCGTCGGTCCGCAGGTCGCCGCCAGCCATCGGGAACTCGAAGTCGAGCTCGCACAGCCGGTCCTCGCGCCCGAAGTCGGCGAGGGTCCGGTCACCGGCGAGCGGGCCCAGCGGCGAGTACTGCATCGGGAGCAGCGCATCGGCAAGGTCCTCCGTGCTCGCCGGCACCGACCACCACCGGCGCTCCTCCTCCACCCGGGCCAGCAGCTCGGACCTCAGGTCAGCCGCCTTGGGGTCGGCGTGCTCGAGGACGGCGTGCACCAGCGACCCGAACGTCGCGCCTGCTGTCAGCCCGTCCATCGGCGAGACGAGGTCGGCGCCGGGCTCGATCCCGGCGACCACCGTCGACGCTGTCGCAACGTCGAGGGTCTCCGGCTCCTCCTCATCCTGGGTGCCAGCGTCCTCAGGCTCACTCTGGGCGAGGTCCAGCGCTTCGGGACCTGCCTGCTCCTCAGCCCGGATCAGGCCGCTGTAGGAGGTACGCCGCCAGACGGTGTCGACCTCCCTGTCGAAGTCGCGGGCCAAGACCTGCCCGGTCGGCTCGCTGAGATCGACTGTCGCCGCGGCCACGGCGCTGGCCTCGACCCGGAAGGCACCGGCCGCCTCCCACCGGCGGAGCACCTCGTCGACCTCGTCGTCGGTCGCGCCGACGGCGGCGCGGTCCGGGACGCGCGCCTCGCCGGCGCCGCGCCCGAAGATCAACCGGGTCAGGGCGCCGTTAGGGGCGTTCCAGGTCGGTGCCCACCAGAAGGTCACCTGCGCCTTGGCCCGGGTCAGCGCTACGTAGGCCAGCCGCAGGTCCTCCTGGGCCTCCTCGGCATTCGCGGCTTTGCGGGCAACCAGGCTGTTGGCGACGTCGAGGACCCGCTCGGCCCCCTCGTGATAGCCGTGCACGGTCGGCCATTCCTTGACCGCCCGGTCGAAGAGCTGCGGGAGGTAGACGACGGGGTACTCCAGACCCTTCGAACCGTGGATCGTGACGAACTGGACGGCCTTCGCGTCGACATCGAGCCGGCGACGGCGGGAGTCGTTGCGGTTGCCCTCCTCAACGGCGTCGCGCAACCAGACCATCAGCCCGGAGATACCCAGGCGCTGCTCGGCCCCGGCCCGGTGCAGCAGCTGGCCGACGTGGGTCAGGTCGGTCAGCAGCCGTTCGCCGCCGACTCCGGCGAGGACCCGCGGGGCCAGCCCGGCGGCGTACACCGCGCTCAGGACCGCTGCGATGCCGCGAGACCGGAACAAGTCGAGCCAGCTGCGGACCCGCTCGGCGAGCTGGTCGGTGAACTCCTCGTCGCCGGCGAGCAGGTCCTCGGCGGTGGTCGCGAAGAACGGCGTCAGCGCGGCTGCCCGGATCCGGCCCGGGAGCTGCGGCTTGTCCATCGCCTCCAACAGCCGCAGCCAGTGCCGGGCCGCCGGGCTGACCATGACGCTCTCCGCGGAGTTGATCACCGAGGGGATGCCGCGCTTCGCGAGCTCTGCTGCGATCCGTGGAGCGTCGTCCTTCACCGAGTGCAGCAGGATCGCGATATCACCGGGGTCGAGCGGCCGGGCCGGTTGGCCGGGCCGGTTCGAGAGCACCGGCGCCCCATCGAGCTGGCGCGCGATGTCGCCAGCGAGATCGGCGGCGACGTGCTCGCGGACCTTGCCGATGTTGATCGTCCCGGACTTGGTCAGCGAGAAACCGTCGCGGCGCACCTGGCGCAGCCGGACGCCGCCGCCGGCCGACAGCGACGAGCCCTCGCGGGCCGCCTTCACCTCGTGCACCCGGATCCGCTCGTCGCCGAGCTCGGCGTCGCGGGTCAGGACCTGGAGGGCGTCGACCACGTCGGCGTCGCTGCGCCAGTTGGTGCCGAGGGTCTGCATCGGGCGACCTGCCACCGCTTGGAGGTACGTCGGAGTGTCACCGCCGCGGAACGCATAGATGGCTTGCTTCGGGTCCCCGATCAGGACCAGTCGGGACTTGTGGGCGAACGCGTGCTCCAGCACGGCCCACTGGACCGGGTCGGTGTCCTGGAACTCGTCGACCAGGACGACGTCCCAGCGGGCGCGCATCCGCTCGGCCGCCGACGAGCCCTCGTTGGCAACCGCATCCGCGAGCCGGGACAGCATGTCGTCGAACGTGAACAAGCCGCCCCGGCGCTTACGCACCTCGATCTCGGTACGGACCTCCTCGGCGAACTCGACCAGTGCCCGGGACTGCGGGTCCTCGGCGGCCAGCGGGCGCAGTGCTGCGTGCCGGTTCTCGACAGCACGGCGGGCGGCGTTGCGCGCGTCGCGGTAGTCGATCGGCGGTTCGACGCCCAGGTCGGCGTACAGGGCGAGGTAGCGGTCGTCGACGACCTCGTCGCGCAGCTCGGTGATGTCCTCGTGCAGCGTCTCGGTGGAGTCGGAGTCACCGGCGACGCCGAGCGATCGGAGCACCGCGTGGCAGAACTCGTGGGTGGTCGCGATCGTCGCCGCGTCGTAGTTGGTGACCGCGTCGAGCAGCCGACGACGGCGCTCGGCGATCTCGTCGTCGGCGAGCGGGGAGCCGTCGGCGCCCTGGGTCAGGACCCCGATCACACCGGTGTCCGCGCGGGCGTGGTCGACGTCGGCCAGGGCGGCAGCGGCCTCGACGAACTGCTCGCGGACCTTGTCGCGCAGCTCCTGGGTCGCGGCCCTGCTGAACGTGATCACCAGCAGCCGGTCCAGCGGTGCGACGCCCTCGGCGACGTACCGGGCGGCGAGTGCAGCGACGGCATAGGTCTTCCCGGTGCCGGCGCTCGCTTCGAGCACGGTGGTCCCGATCCCAGGCAGTGATCCGGTGAGGTCGAAGGTCTTCATGTCCTCGGAGCTCATTCGACCTCCGCCGCTAGCGCCGGCGCCCAGACCTGCTGGGCCAGGTCACCGAAGAAGGACTCACCGGACGTGCCCGCCTCCGCTGAGACGTCGTCCCAGGTCGGGCGCCGACCCCAGGCGGTGATGAGCTCGACCGCGGAGTTGTCCTTGCGCCACGCGTCGCCGAGGTCCTTCTGGATCTGCCAGGCCGGGCGTCGCGACGCCGCCGAGCAGGCGAACAGCCGACTGGTCTCCGCGGCGTACGGAAGCACCCGGGTCAGCGCCAGATCGTGGAACGCGACCAGGTCGCGCAGGACGTCGCCGGCCTGCGGCACCACGCCGTACGTCGCCCGTGCCGGTGCGTCCCCCGCGGAGCCCCGCCCGATCGCACGTGCCACCCACTCGCCGGGGGCCGCTGCACTCAGGGCCACCAGGCTGACCCATGCCTCGAGCCGCTGCCGCGCGCCGAGCCGGGAGAAGCCGACCCGCACCAACCGGTTGCCGTACAGGCCGGTGACGGTCCCGGTCAGCCTGCGCCCGTCACCGAGGTCGACCTCGAGATCGCGCGCCTTCACGGGGCTGCCCTGCGTGGAGGCCGCGAAGAGCTCGGCGAGGGGGACCGCTGCCTCGGCGAGCTCGCGGGTCCGACGCCACCCGAACCGGCCCGGCGGCATCGTGCCGCGGCGCCATTCAGTCTGCATCGCATCCGCCGGCGAGCGGCCCGCGCTGATCTCGGTGAGCATCCGGTTGCCGACCTGCCAGCGGGTCAGGCCGTCCAGGGTCACCGGCATCCGGTCGCTCAGCTCGTCTTCCTCGCGCGGCAGGTCGATCTCGAGACGTCGGCGCAGGAAGCCGCGGACCGGACTGGTCACCGTGTCGATCAGGTCGGCCACGTCGATATCGGCTCGCGGCGCTGGGCCAGCGTGGAGTTCGGCGAGGACCCGCACCGGCTCGCGTCCTCCGGCAGCGGCTCTTGCTGCCCGGGCCGCATCAGGGTCGAAGGAGAATGGCTCGCTGAGGTGGATCCGTCCTGGTACGACGTAGTCGGGGTGGAAGGCCTGTGAATGGTGCTCGGTGACGACATCGGCCGACGACGTCGCGGCGACCACGTCGAGGAATTCGCGCAACGGCACCGAGGGCGGCCGCTGTTGGCCTGAGGCCTCGCTGAAGCCGGTATAGGTGATCACCAGGTTCTCGGTCGCGGCCATGATCGCGTCGAGGAACAACTGCCGGTCCTGGCTGCGCAGGTCGCGCTCACCGACCCGCGGGAGCCGCGCGGTGATGTCGTCGCCGTCCAGCGAGCTGCCTCGGGGGAAGACACCGTCGTCCATGCCGAGCAGGCAGATCACCCGGTGCGGGACCGAGCGCATCGGTGTCATCGTGCAGATCGTCAGCGTGCCGGTACGGAAGTTCGCCCGGGTCGGCCGCCCGGCGAGCTGGGAGCCGAGCAGGGAGCGGATGTCGGGAAGGCGCAGCACAAGGCCGTCGCCGGCGGCGGACCCGAGCGCGGCGAGCTCGCGACGTACCTGTGCGAGCTGCCACTCCTCTCCGCGCGGTACGTCGGCCAGCTGTTCGATCCCGTCGCTGAGCAGGTCCAGCCAGACGGCCACGTCATGGCTGCCGCCCAGCACCTCAGTGAAGGCCTGGAGCCGGTCGATCGCCTCGGCGAACCGGCCGGCCAGGCTGATGTCGGTCGTCGAGACGTCGTCCAGCGGCAGGGTCGGGCCCAGCCAGAGCGCCGACTCGTCCGACAGGGCGACTCCGGTGAGGATCCGATCGAGGCCGAACCGCCAGGTGTTCTGCGAGAACGCCGCCAGCCCGAACCGCTCCCGCGACGGGGTGTCCCACGCCCAGCGGATCCCGGACCGCGCGACCCATTCGGTCATCGTGTCCAGGTCGGAGTCAGAGAAGCCGAACCGCCGTCGCACCGGATCGGTGCCGAGCAGGTCGAGCACCCGGCTCGCCTCGGACCGGCCGTCGGCGAGGTCGACGATCCGGGACAGGACGCCGAGGAGGGGGTTGGTCTGGGTCAGCGATCGGTCGGCCAGCATCACCTTCAGCTGGTGTCCGGGGTGGCTGCCGGCGACCGCATCACCGAGCCCGAACGCGCCACTGATCAGCGGCGCGTACTGATCGATGTCCGGGCACATCACCAGGATGTCGCGCGGCTCGAGGGTGGGGTCGTCGGCCAACAGGCCGAGCAGGACCTCGCGGAGCACCTCGACCTGACGAGCCGCGCCGTGGCAGGAGTGCACTGCGATGCTGCGATCGATGACCTCGCGGCGGGTCGGCGCGCGGTTGGCCGCGATGTCGCCCTGCACCAGTGCCAGGACGGTACCGGCCCGGGCCGGGGCGGCCATGACGTCGTCGGCAACCGCCCCGGCCCCGAGGAGCAGCGCCTCGCCCTCACGCAGGTCACGGCCCATCGCGGCGAGCAGCGGGTGCTCGATCCCGACATGGCTGTGGTCATCGCGTCGCCAGCCCGACGCCGTCTGCCCGTTCAGCTGCTGCCACAGCGCATCCGAAGCATGTGGCAGCCAGAGATGTACGTCGCGGTGCTCGCCGAGCGCACCGAGCAGCTCGGCCTCAGTACCACTGAGCCGGGTGTGCCCGAACAGCGACAACCGCGGCGGCACGTCGACCTCGGCCGTGCCCGCCCGCAACGCGGCGACGGCGTCGTCATGCCGCGTGGTCGGACTCGGCCGGTCGACGGCCGCGACCACGCGCCGCCACAGCTCCGGCTGCCAGTGCAGGTCGGCCGGCAGCACCTCGCCGCCGCCGTCGCTCGAGCCGCCGGCCTCCCAGTCCACGAGCATCGCGGGTCTCTGGACCGCATAGGAGATGAAGATCCGGGCCAGCCGGCGCGCGACGGCGAGGCGTCGGCCGCGCCGCAGCTCACCTTCCTCACCCTCGATCCCGTGGCCGAGATGCTCCGCGAGGACCGCCGCCCACGGCTCGTCGCAGGCCGCGTCAATGACGCGCAGCAGCGGCCAGGGCAGGGCATCGGGCGACCACGGGTCGTCATCACGGGTCCCGAGGATCTCGGCGATCAACGATCCCGGCGAGGCGAAGTCGATGCCGGCGCAGACGCCGTCATCGAGTCCTGGGCCATGGCCGAGCCGGTGCGAGAGGCGCTGCGAGAGCCAGCGCTCGATCCCCCGCGCCGGGACGATCACCAGCTCACGGGCGAACGGGTCCTCCAGCGGCGCGCACAGGAGGTCGGCCAGACCCTCCGCGAGCAGGTCGGCCCGCTCCGCACGATGCACCGTGAATGTCACCCGGTGAGCCTAGGGCTTGGTCCCGACACGGGTCGGCCTCGCTGGTCGAGGAGGGACCAGCGACCGTGCCTCGCTCCTCGTCCAACGGGGATCCACCGTCAGCCGTTGAGCAAGTCCTCAAAGCTCCCCATCGCGACCACGTCCCGGTCGAACTGATCGAGCCTGGCGGTGGCTGGGCGGGCATTGACCAGTGCGGCGAGCTCGCCCGCTGCTCGTTCGACCCGACCGTGCAGGGTGTCTCCGGCGAAGTCCTCGGTGGCGGCGAAGACGCCCGTCGGCACCACGACCGCGTGCAGGTAGGAGAACAGCGGTCTCAGGGCGTGCTCGAGGACCAGCGAGTGCCGGGCGGTACCCGCAGTCGCGGCTATCAGGACCGGGGTTCCGTCCAGTGCGCCTTGCTCGAGGACGTCGAAGAAGGTCTTGAACAACCCGCTGTACGACGCGCTGAACACCGGCGTCACCGCGATCACCGCGTCTGCCTGCGCCACTGCCTCCAGCGCGTCGACCAGGTCGCCCGTCGCGAAGCCGGTGAGCAGATGGTCGGTGAGCGCGTGGGCCAGCGGACGCAGCTCGACCACGCGGACGTCCGCCTGCGGCAAGGACCTCGCGGTCGCAGCAGCGAGCAGGTCCGCGAGCAGCCGGGTCGACGACGGGTCGCTCAGGCCGGCCGTGACGATGACGATGCTGGTCATGGGCGGGCTCCTTCGGATGGTTTCGACGGGCTCAACCAACGGTGGTTGAGCCTGTCGAAACTGCGAGCGCTTCGGGGGACCCGTGCCTGCGGAGCTCGGCGACGACCTCACCGAGCAGGTCCATCTGCTTCAGCACCGTGTCGAGCGGCAGGCCGGCGTGGTCGACGAGGAACAACTGGCGGTTGTAGTCGCCGGCGTACTCCTTGAAGCCGAGGGTCTTCTCGACCGCCTCGGCGACCGATCCGACGGTCAGCGGGGTCGCGGAGGTGAACTCCTCCAGCGACGGTCCGTGCCCGTAGACAGGCGCCTGGTCGAAGTACGGGCGGAACTCCTTGACGGCGTCCTGGCTGTTCCTCGCGAGGTAGACCTGTCCGCCGAGGCCGACGACCGCGTCCGCGGCGGTGCCGTGGCCGTAGTGCTCGAACCGGGTGCGGTAGAGCGCGATCATCCGGGCGGTGTGCTCGGCCGGCCAGAAGATGTGGTTGGAGAAGAAGCCGTCGCCGTAGTACGCCGCCTGCTCAGCGATCTCAGGGCTGCGGATCGAGCCGTGCCAGACGAACGGCGGGGTGCCGTCCAACGGACGCGGCGTCGAGGTGAAGCCCTGCAGCGGCGTGCGGTGCTTGCCCTCCCAATCGACGTCCTCCTCGCGCCAGAGCCGGTGCAGCAGCGCATAGTTCTCGATCGCCAGGCTGATCCCGTCACGGATATCACGACCGAACCACGGGTAGACGGGCCCGGTGTTGCCGCGACCGAGCATCAGATCCATCCGGCCTTCGGCCAGGTGCTGGAGATAGGCGTAGTCCTCAGCGATGCGGACCGGGTCGTTGGTGGTGATCAGCGTCGTCGCGGTCGACAGCTTGATCCGCTCGGTCTTCGCCGCGATGTGCGCCAGCAGGACGGGCGGGTTGGCGGGCGCCGCGAACGGCGCGTTGTGGTGCTCGCCGGTCGCGAAGACATCCAAGCCGATCTCCTCGGCCTTGAGCGCGAGGGCGACGGTGTTCTTGATCCGCTCGTACTCGCTCGGCGTGCGGCCCGTGGTCGGGTCGGTGGTGACGTCGCCGACGGTGAAGATGCCGTACTCCATGGTCTGCCTCCTAGGCCGATTAGTTAATGATTCAACCACATTGCAGGGAGCGCCATTCCCGCAGTACCTACGGCGACGTAACCAGGCTCCCATCGGGATCGTTGAGGGAACCATGCCCCTCTCACCCCGCCGCACGGTGCCCTTCGCCGCGCTCGCCCTCGCCGCAGCCGCCCTCGGCACGTCCGGTGTCGCGACCGCGCTCGACACGACCGGCGCCTCCACGACGGCCCACCAAGCACGTGCCGCAGCAGCGTCTCGAGACGCCGCGAAACACCACAGCACAGCTGCCCGCTCTGCCGCTGCGGTCGGCAGCACGAGCGCGAAGGCATCGGCAGCGGCAGCCCACCGCACCGCAAGCGCGGGTGCGACCACGGCGACCGCCGGGTACACCGTGCAGAGCTTGCACTTCAAGGTGAAAGTCGGCCCGGCCCAGTCGAAGACCTGCGACATCATCGGCGATCTCTACCTGCCGAAGAATGCGAGCAGCAACCATCGCGTCCCGGCGATCCTGGCCACCAACGGCTTCGGCGGATCGAAGGACGACCAGGCCGGGATCGGCAAGGCGTTCAGCCAGCGCGGGTACGCCGTCCTGTCCTACTCCGGCCTCGGCTTCGGTGGCTCGGCCTGCCAGATCACCCTGGACGACCCCGACTGGGACGGCGTTGCCGGCAAGCAGCTGATCAGCTACCTCGGTGGCGCACCCGGCATTGCCTACGTCGACGCTCAGCACACCAAGCCCGCCCCGACGCTGAACGACGTCGTCCGCGACGCCCGCGCCCACAACGGCAAGGTGATGGCCTACGACCCGCGGGTCGGCATGGTCGGCGGCTCGTACGGCGGTCAGATCCAGTTCGCCATCGCCTCAGTCGATCCGCGCCTCGACACGATCGTCCCGATCATCACCTGGAGCGACCTGTCCTACTCGCTGGGTCCGAACAACACCTCCCAGACCACCGGGGTGCAGACCTCGACCCCCGGCGCGACCAAGCTGACCTGGGGGCTGGGATTCACCGCCCTCGGCGTCATCAACGGGCTCGAGAACGCGAAGGTCGACCCGACCCGCTTCCTGCCCTGCCCCAACTTCGCCACCTTCGTCTGCTCGGCACTCGTCCAGGCAGCCACCCTCGGCTACTTCCCGCCGTCGCCGACCGCGAGTCTGCGACATGCGTCCGTGTCGTCCTACCTGCCGACCATCAAGATCCCGACGCTGCTCATCCAGGGCGAGGGCGACACCCTGTTCAACCTCAACGAGGGCGTCGCGAACTACCAGGCGCTCAAGGCCCAGGGCACCCCGGTGAAGATGATCTGGCAGAAATGGGGGCACTCCGACAGCGTCCCGGCCCCTGGCGAGATCGACCTGGACAACCCGAACCCGAGCACCCAGTACGAGACCGGGCGGATCTCCGACTGGTTCGAGCACTACCTGAAGAACAAGCCGACCAGCACCGGCCCGGAGTTCGCCTACTTCCGCAACTGGATCAACTACACCGGCAACGCCGCGCCGGCGTACGCGACCTCGCCGGTCTTCCCGGTCGGCCGGCTGACGCCGTACTACCTGTCGGGCAAGACGCTGGCGACCAGCGCGACCGGCCTGGCCAAGGGGTCGCAGAGCCTGGCCACGGCTCCGGCCGGCCTGCCCACCAACTTCTCGGCGCTGGACGCGATCTCGTACTTCGCCAAGATCACGGTGCCCGAGTTCGACCTGCCTGGTACGACGGCCGGCTGGGACTCCGGCGTCCTGGCGCGCAGCGTCGACGTCGCCGGCTCTCCGCGGCTGACCGTCAAGGTGGCCTCACCGACGGCGGCAGCGACCCAGGCGCTCGGCCCCGCCGGCGACCTGGTGCTGTTCGTGCGGATGCAGGACGTCGCGCCGGATGGCACCGCCACCGACATCAACGATCTGACAGCACCGGTCCGGATCCCCAACGTGAACGCGCCTTTCACCGTGACGATGCCGGGCATCGTGCACCGCTTCGCGGCCGGGCACCGGATCCGGCTGGTCATCGCCGCGAGCTCGGTGAACTACCGCGGCGGGCTCGGCGCCAACCTGGTCACCATCACCACCGGCAGCGCCGGCCAGGTGCTGCGGCTCCCGGTCGTGGACTGAGGCCGTCGTGGAGTTCAGGCCTCGCGGACGCCGTACCGGACCCAGACGCGGCGCAGCGGAGCAGGTGTCCACCAGTTCCACCTGCCGAGCAGCCTCATCGTCGCGGGAACGAGCAGTGCGCGGACGGTGGTCGCGTCGACCAGCAGGGCGACCAGCATGCCGACGCCCATCGTCTTCATGAGCACCATGCCGCTGGTCGGACGACCTGCCCCGGATGCAGACCCTGATCTCAACGCTTCTGGAAGAGCCCCATCAGGTTGCCCTCGACGTCCTTGAAGTACGCCGCATAGCCGATGTCGCCGACCTCCTGGCGGCCGAGGACGGCCATCCCGCCGAGCGACTCGATCTTGGCCAGCGCCTCGTCGATGTCATCGACGTCGATCGTGATCACCGGCCGGTCGGTCGGCGACTCGCGCTTGAGCATGCCGCCATTGACGTAGCCGGATTCGGTCGGGAACCCGGTCTGCTTATCCGACGGCCCGGTCTGCGCAATCGAGTAGTGCGCTTCGGGGAAGTCGAGGACCCGCCAGCCGAATGCCTCTGCATAGAAACGGCGAGCCCGGTCCCCGTCGTCGTAGGGGATCTCGAAGTGAACGACGCGTCCAGTCATGGCTGGCAGCCTAGCGCCGGCCGGGTTGTGTGCCTCAGGGGGCGCTATAGCGCGACCTCAGGCACACGACTCCGCGGCTGCTCGACCGGCGGTGCGGCCAGAGAAGATGCAGCCGCCGAGGAAGGTCCCTTCCAGCGCGTTGTAGCCGTGCACGCCCCCTCCGCCGAAGCCGGCCACCTCGCCGGCGGCGTACACGCCGGGCAGCGGGGTGCCGTCGGGCTGAAGCACCCGGGAGTCGAGGTCGGTGTGCAGGCCGCCGAGGGTCTTGCGGGTCAGGATGTTGAGCCGGACGGCGATCAGCGGGCCGTTCTTCGGGTCCGCGAACTTGTGCGGGCTCGCGACGCGGATGAGCTTGTCGCCACGGTAGTTGCGGTGGCCGCGCATGTAGGTGATCTGCACGTCCTTGGTGTAGGCGTTGTCGAGCTCCCGGTCGCGCTCGGTGATCGTCTTCGTCAGCGACTCCACGGTGATCAGGTCGTCCCCGGAGACCCGGTTCATCCCGGCTACCAGGTCGGTGATGTTGTCAGCGACGACGAAGTCCTCGCCGTGCTGCTTGAACGCCTCGACCGGTCCTGGCGCACCGGGCTTCACCCGGGAGAGCAGCAGCTTGATGTCCTTGCCGGTCAGGTCCGGGTTCTGCTCGGAGCCCGACAGCGCGAACTCCTTCTCGATGACCTTCTGGGTCAGCACGAACCACGAGTAGTCGTAGCCGGTCCGCATGATCGCGCCGAGGGTGCCCAGGGTGTCGAAGCCCGGCAGGTACGGCGCCCCGAACCGCTCCCCGGTCGCCGAGAGCCACAGCGAGGACGGGCCCGGCAGGATCCGGATGCCATGGTTCTCCCAGATCGGGTCCCAGTTGCGCAGCCCTTCGGTGTAGTGCCACATCCGGTCCGGGTTGATGATCTCCCCGCCGGCCGCCTCGGTGATGAACTGCATCCGGCCGTCGACGTGTGCCGGGACGCCGGCAACCATGAACTTCGGCGGCTCGCCGAGCCGGTCGACAGGCCACTGCTTGCGCACCTGGTCGTGGTTGCCGCCGATCCCGCCGGACGTCACGATCACCGCCTGCGAGGAGTAGGCGAAGTCGCCGATCTCGGTGCGGTTGGAGGGCTTGCCCCGGTCCATGCCGTCGTCGGCGAGAAGCGCGCCAGTGACCCCGGTGCAGACGCCGTCGGTCATCACCAGGTCGTCGACGCGGTGCCGGTGGCAGATCTCCACGAGGCCCTTGGCCACCGCCTCGCGCACCCGGCGCTCGAACGGCGCGACGACGCCGGGGCCGGTCCCCCAGGTCAGGTGGAAGCGCGGGACCGAGTTGCCGTGCCCTCCGGCCAGCCCTCCCCCGCGCTCTGCCCAGCCGACGACGGGGAAGACCCGCAGGCCCTGGTCGTAGAGCCACTGCCGTTTCTCGCCGGCCGCGAACCCGACGTACGCCTCGGCCCACTTGCGCGGCCAGTAGTCCGACTCGCGGTCGAACTGCGCGCTGCCCATCCAGTCTTGGAGGGCAAGGTCGTAGGAGTCCTTGATGCCCATCCGGCGCTGTTCGGGAGTGTCAACGAGGAACAGGCCGCCAAGCGACCAGAACGCCTGGCCGCCGAGACTCTGCGCCGGCTCCTGGTCCAGCAGCAGGACCTTCTTGCCCGCGTCGGCAAGCTCGGCGGTGGCGACGAGGCCGGCGAGGCCGGCTCCGACAACAATGACGTCAGCGTCAGTAGACATGGCCTCAGGTTGACACATCGCTGATGTGTCCTACAAGTGACACATCGTGAGAGTGTCCTCACACACCGGTAGAGTGCAGCCATGACCGCCACCCCGGCCGACGCGTACGCCGCGGCGACGCGCGCGTACCTGGCCGGGCAGCGCCTCGACATGCGCCAGCTTGCCGGCGAGGTCGGCGTCTCGCGCAACACCCTCTACCGCTGGACCGGCGGCCGCGAGCAGCTGATCGGCGACGTCGCCTGGCGGCTCAGCGAGGCCGCCATCCGCGACATCTGGGCCAGCACCGCGCGCCGCCGGGGCAGCAGCCGGCTACTCGCAGCGCTGCGCGGGTACGTCGTGGTCACCGTCGGGTCGCACGCCCTGCAGTCGTTCGTGCGCAACGAGACGTACGCCGCGCTCCGGCTGCTGACCAGTCGCGGACCCTTCCAGGACAGGCTGGTCGCCGAGGTGCAGCGCCTTATCGATGAGGAAGCGGCGCGGGGTTCCTGGGCGCCCCGGTCCGAGACCGCCCTGCTGGCCTACGGCGTCGTCCGGCTGATCGAGGGCTTCGTCTACAACACCGCGTCGGGCGAGCAGGCCGGACTCCTCCAGGACGACCCTGCGATCGACGACGCCCTGGCCGTGATCCGGCTACTGCTGGACTGAGCGGGCGATCATCCGGCGGCGTACCAGCGCCTCAAGCGGGCCTGCGAAGAACAGCAGGAACAGCGCCGCGAAATTGACGTCCGGGACCAAGGTGCCGAGCGCGAGCGCCACGACGTAGCAGGCCACCATCGCGATCGCGGACGCCGGCAGCACGTCAGCCTTGGTGACGCCCTCGGCCCACAGTTCCGGCTTCCGGGAGACGTGGAAGGCCAGACCTGCCGAGCACAACGACGAGATCAGCAGCAGCCCGATGTAGAGCGGCACCGTGCCCGACTTCGAGTCGTAGTGGGAGAGGAGTGCCGTTGGAGCCGGCAGCAGCACCAGGCACAGCGTCCAGGCCAGGATCCACAGCATCATCGGGTGATCGGCCGCGGCCACCTGGGACATGTACCGGTGGTGGCCGGTCCAGATCGTCGCGATCACGACAAAGCTGAGCAGGAACGAGAAGAACAGGTTCTGGTGCTCGTGCAGGAACCGGTGCAGCGGGACCGAGCGGTCCGCATCGCCCGCGGCCTCGACCAGCGGCAGCACCAGCAGCGTGATCGCGATCGCCACGCACGCATCGATGAAAGTAATGAACCGGTGCAGGTCACTGCCCCGATGGGGCGATCGCGACATCTGCTCGGGCTCCACCCCGCCGAGGGTAAACCACCCGCCCCCTAGGGTGGGTTGCATGGCTTCAACCTCGGGCGCCCTGCGCGATCCCGCGCACCGGGTCTCGCCCCGGGCTCCCCTGGTCTGGGCGGCATGGGCGGTCCTGAGGTTCGCCGTGCTCGCGGCCGCCGGCATCGTGGCCACCCTCGTCGCCTCCGGCTTCTCGATCCCGCTGTGGCTCTGGCTCGCGTACGCCGTCGTCGCGATCGCCTACTCCGTCGCCATGCCGGTCTACCGCTACCGGGTTCACCGCTGGGAGAGCACCGACACGGCCGTCTACACCCAGCGCGGCTGGCTGACCCGGGAGCGTCGGATCGCGCCGATGTCGCGGGTGCAGACCGTCGATCTCGACCAGAACCTGCTCGACCGGATGTTCACCCTCGCGAACGTCACGGTCACGACGGCCTCGGCCGCCGGACCCGTCCGCATCGACGGGCTGGACCGTGCCGTCGCCGAGAGGCTCGTCGAGGAGCTGACCCGGCGTACGGAGGAAGAGCCCGGCGACGCCACGTGAGCGAGGACGCGGTCACCAGCGAGCTGGAGCATGACGCCGCCTGGCGCCGCCTGGACATGCGGATGCTGCTGGTCCACCCGGTCAACGAGGTGGTCCGGTTCCTGCCCCTGCTGATCGGGCTGTTCCTCTTCGGCGCCAGCGACCACAGCGACCCGTGGCACTACCTCGGCGTCGCGCTGCCGATCGCGATCGGGCTGCTCCGCTTCGCCAGTACCAGCTTCCGGATCACCGGCAGCCAGATCGAGCTGCGGCGCGGCATCATCGGCCGCAGCGTGCTGACGGCGCCGCTGGATCGGGTCCGGACCGTGGAGCTGACCGCGAAGCCGATCCACCGGCTCCTCCGGTTGTCGCGTGTCGAGATCGGCACCGGCAGCGCTGCGACCTCGGGCGAGGGCCGACTGGTCCTGGACTCGCTCGGCGCCGGAGAGGCCAGGCGGCTTCGCGAGGACCTCCTGCACCGGGCGCCGCTGCCCTCGCCCGGCGACCCGGTTGCGGCGAGCGGCGTACCGGCGCCGCCGGAGTCCGTCATCCTCCGGCTCGACCCGGCCTGGGTCCGCTACGCACCGCTGACCACCTCGGGTCTGGTGATCGCACTGGCAGCCCTCGCCGGCGCGAGCCAGTTCCTCGGCAACCTGGTCCGTGCAGCGCTCGATGCCTCGAGCCTCGACGAGGACGTCCGGGCGCTCCCGCTCGCCGTCAGCCTCCCGCTCGGTGTTGTCCTGTTCGCAATCGTGATCTCCGTGCTCGCGATCTGCGGCTATCTGCTGACGAACTGGGGCTTCATGCTCTCGCGCGACGAGGCGGCCCAGACGTTCCACGTCCGTCGCGGGCTGCTCACCACCCGCGAGACGAGCATCGACACCGGTCGGCTGCGCGGCGTCGAGATCCACGAGCCGCTCGGGCTGCGGCTGGCCGGCGGCGGCCGGCTCACGGCGATCGTGACCGGCTTCAAGCGCCGCGGCAACGACAGCAAGACGCCGATGGTGCCGGCTGCCCCGCGCGCCGTCGTCGCGGCCGTGGGCGACGCGGTGCTGGCCGAGAACGGGCCCCTGCACACCGCGTTGATCCAGCACGGCCCGATCGCGCGACGGCGGCGGTACGTGCGCGCCGTCATCCCGACAACGCTGATCCCGGTGCTGCTCGCGGTGCTCGCCACGACAGCGTCCTGGCCGTGGTGGCTGGCCGGCGTCGGACTCCTCGCACCGGCCCTCGGCGTCCTCCTCGCGCGGGACCGGTACGCACGGCTCGGACATGCCCTGACCACCGACTACGTGGTGATGCGCTGGGGGTCGCTGCACGGGCGCCGCGATGCCCTGCAACGCACCGGGATCATCGGCTGGAACATCAAACAGACGTTCTTCCAGCGCCGTGCCGGCGTCGTCAGCCTGACCGCGACCACAGCCGCGGGCCAGCAGTCCTACGAGATGCTCGACGTCCCGGAGGGGATGGCAGTGGCGTTCGCGATCGAGGCTGTGCCGGGGCTGGTGGAGCAGTTCGCCACCCGGCTCTCGAATGCACCCCAATCCGCTGACCCGGCTTTGAAGTGCACCTAGCTGTGCACTTCAAAGCCGGGTCAGCGCGGGGTTGTGCACTTCAAAGCCGGGTCGGCGTCAGATCAGCTTCTTGAACAGCGGCATCGGAGCGTGCTTCATCACCACGCCCAGCGGCGCCCATGGCAGCGCCGGCACCGCGGCGGAACCGACCTCGCGCTCGATCGCGGAGACCATCGACTTCACGCCGTCCTCGGTCGAGGCCATCAGCGGGGTCGACTGCTCGACCTTCTCGTTCATCTCCGAGGCGATGTAGCCGGGGTAGAGCACGGTGACCTTGATCGGCTTGCCGTACAGCTCCGCGCGCAGGCCCTCGGCGAGGTGGGCGACGCCGGCCTTGGTCGCGGCGTACGTCGTCAGCGCCTTGGGCATCCCGCGCACCGCCGACATCGAGCTGATCATCACGAAGTGGCCGGAGTCCTGGGCACGGAAGATCTCCATCGCGGCCTCGGACTGGCACAGCGCCGCGACGAAGTTCGTCATCGCGGTCTCCTTGTTGGCGTCGTACCGGCCGGTGCCGAGCGGTGCGCCCTTGCCGAGACCGGCGTTGATGACGATCCGTTCGATCGTGCCGAAGTCGGACTGGAAGGCCCGGAACACCTCGAAGACCTGGTCGTCGTCAGTCACGTCCAACGCGCGCAGCTCGACGCGGCGGGTCGGGTCCGCCGCCAGGATCTCGGTCTTGAGCGACTCCAGCTTCTCGGTACGCCGCGCGCACAGCGCCAGGTCGTAGCCCTTGGCCGCGAACTGCCGCGCCATCTCGGCACCCAGCCCGCTGCTCGCTCCCGTGATCAGGATCGTCTTGCTCATGTCGTCTCCTCCAGGTCGATCGTCAGCGGTAGGACAGAACGCCGGGCACACCGTCGAGATGGGACTGGTCGTTGTAGGTCAGCAGGTTGACGCCGGTCGAGCCGGTGACCAGGCGCGTCACCGCCGAGTTCACCGCCATCCGGTTGAGGCGGGTCCAGAGCTCTGGGCGACCGGTGTCGACGAGCACCTCCGCGACCGCCCATCCGATCGGCCCGCCCGAGGTGAAGACGGCGACGGTCCCGGCCGAGGCGCGCTCGACCGTCCGCTCGAGAGCCAGATGCACCCGTACGGCGAACGCGGCGAAGGTCTCGGCGTACGGGCGGTCCGCTCCGCCGATCCAGGCAGCGGTCGCCTCCTCGAAGAGCCGCTGGAACTCCGCCTTGGTCGGCTCCGGGCCGTACTCATGCGGGTGCACGGCAAGGACGGAGAGGAAGTCGAACTCGTCCCAGCCCTGGTCGACGACCAGCGCGCCTGCCCTCCAGCCAGCAGCCTGCGCACACGTCTCGGCGGTCTCCCGGTGGCGCCGCATCGCTCCGCCGACGACGGAGTCGACCTCGATCCCCCGCTCCGCGAGCGCGACGCCGAGCAGTCGGGACTGCTCGAACCCGAGCGGCGACAGTGCGTCGTAGTCATCGGAGCCGAACGACGCCTGGCCGTGCCGCACCAGCAGGATCTGACCCATCGTCGCTCAGAGCTCGCCGGCGATGATCGCCTGGCAGCGCTTCTCGAGGTGGTTCGCCGCTGGCCCGAAGATCGCGTACGCCTCGTTCGTCGTCTGCTTGTGGAAGTACCGGTAGTAGATCTGCTGCGCGATCACACCGAGTCGGAACAAGCCGTAGACCTCATAGAACCGCCACTGCTCGGGGGTGACCGAGTAGTTCATCCGCTCGCAGTAGTAGGCCACCACCTCGGCCCGCGTCATCATCCCGGGCAGGTTCGTCGGCTGCCGGCGGAACATCCTGAAGAACTCTTCGTCGTCGTCCTGGACCCAATAGGCCATCGTGCCGCCGAGGTCCATCAGTGGGTCGCCGACAGTCGCCAGCTCCCAGTCCAGCACCGCCACCGGCCGGGTCGGGTCGTCCTTGCTCAGCACCAGGTTGTCGAAGCGGAAGTCGTTGTGGATCATGCAGTTCGCGACATCGGCCGGCTTGTTGGCGTCCAGCCAGGCCATCACGTCCTCGTAGTCGCCGATGTCCTCGGTATGGGCGTTGCGGAACCGGGTCGACCAGCCGGAGATCTGCCGCTCGACGTACCCGTTGCCCTTGTTCATCGGTGCGAGCGGTGTCGCATTCACGTCGACCCGGTGCAGGTCCATCAGCACGTCCAGCGCGTTCAGGCACAGCTGCCGGGTCTGGGTGGCGTCGAGATGGACGTCGGGCGGGAAGTCACGACGCGGGATGATCCCGTCGACCCGCTGCATCACGTAGAACGTCGAGCCGATCACCGACTCGTCCTCGCAGTAGGCGACCATGTCGGGCACCAGGCCGAAGGCGTCCTTCAACCCGTCCTGGATCCGGAACTCGCGACCCATGTCGTGCGCGCCGGCTGCCTTCTTCCCGCTCGGCGGACGCCGCAGGATCAGGTCGGCGTCGCCGGTACGCAGCGAATAGGTGAGATTCGAGGCACCGCCGCCGAACTGCTGCACCGCGATAGCTCCGGTCAGCGTGGTCCCGTGGGCAGCCAGCCAGGTGCGGACCGCCTCGACGTCGAAGCTGTCCTCGTCGCGGACCGCGCTGGCACCCTCGATCTGCTCGGTCACTCGCTCACTCCATCGCGTTCAGTCGGGCGGCCTGCTTGCGCATCAGCGCGTTGTAGCCGTCGCGGTCGGACAGCTTGAACCCGTACGCCGCCTGCGCGGCCTCGTCGGGGAGGATCACCTCGTCGCCACGTTCGAGCCCGGCCAGTACTGCTGCGGCGATGTCGTCGGCGCTCACGGGCGAGTTCGCGACGAGCGCGCCGATCACGGTCCCGACAGCGACGTCCGTGCCCTGCATGTTCTCCACCAGCGGCGTCCTGAAGTACGACGGGCACACGACCGCAGCCTTCACGCCGTACTCGGCGAGCTCGTGGCCAGTCGTCTCGGTGAGGGCGACGACGGCGGCCTTGACCGCGTTGTACGACGCCATCCCGGCCGGGTGCACGAGCCCGGCGAGCGAGGCGGTGTTCACGATCGTCCCGTTGCGCTGCGCCTTCATCATCGGCACGAAGGCCTTCGTGCCGCGGACGACGCCGAACAGGTTGATCGCGGTGATCCACTCCCACTCGTCCATCCCGGCGACGTCGAGCCGACCACCGCCGGCAACCCCGGCATTGTTGAAGAGCAGATCGAGCTCGCCCCACTTCTCCAGCACCCGGGCATGCGCAGCTGACCAGTCGTCGTCGGAGCGCACGTCGAGGGTGAGGTACTCCACGCCGTCGAGCGGTTCGGCCGGCGCGTTGACGTCTCCGCTGATGACCTCGTCACCGCGGGCGAGCAGGGCGCGACACAGGGCGGCTCCGAGGCCGGAGGCCCCACCGGTAACGAGCGCCCTCATTGGTGCTTGCTGATCTCGATGCGGGCGACCACGTTGCGGTGCACCTCGTCCGGCCCGTCAGCCAGCCGCAGGGCACGGGCGTTGGTCCACATCGCCGAGAGCGGCGAATCCTGCGACATCCCGCCGCCGCCGTGCAACTGGATCGCCATGTCGACGATCTGCTGGGTCACGTTCGGCACGATGACCTTGATCTGGCTCACCTCGGAGAGCGCATTGAGCGGACCCCCGACATCGAGCTTCCAGGCGGCGTTGAGCACCAGCAGCCGGGCCTGGTCGATGGCGATCCGTGCGTCTGCGATCCGCTCCATGTTGCCGCCGAGCCTGACCAGCGGCTTGCCGAAGGCGGTGCGGGAGACGCCGCGCTTGATCGCGAGCTCGAGGGCGACCTCGGCCTGGCCGATCAGCCGCATGCAGTGGTGGATCCGGCCGGGACCGAGCCGGCCCTGGGCGATCTCGAAGGCGCGCCCCTCGCCGAGAAGGATGTTCGCCTTCGGCACCCGTACGTCGGTGAAGGAGACCTCGCCATGCCCGACGGGCTCGTCGTAGACGTTGTTGGTCGAGAGCAGCCGCTCGATCTTGACGCCGGGCGAGTCCAGTGGCACCAGCACCATCGTGTGCCGATGGTGCCGGTCGGCGTCGGGGTCCGAGAGGCCCATGAAGATCATGATCTTGCAGTCCGGGTGACCGACGCCGGTCGAGAACCACTTACGCCCGTTGATGACGACCTCGTCGCCATCCATCGTCGCCGTCGCAGCCATGTTGGTGGCATCGGAGGAGGCGACCCCCGGCTCGGTCATCCCGAACGCCGAGCGGATCTGCCCGTCGAGCAGGGGCTCGAGCCACTGCTTCTTCTGCTCGTCGGTGCCGTACTTGAGCAGCACCTCCATGTTGCCGGTGTCCGGGGCGTTGCAGTTGAAGACGTACGGCGCGAGGAAGGTCGCCCGGCCCATCAGCTCAGCCAGCGGCGCATAGTCGGAGTTGCTCAGCCCGGCTCCGCCACGGGTGCCGAACTGCTCGGCGTACGGCTGGTCGTGGCCGAGTGGCAGGAAGAGGTTCCAGAGGCCCTGGCTGCGCGCCTTCGCCCGTAGCTCGCTCATGATCGGGGACTCCGCCCAGGTGCCGGCCTCGCGGGCCGCGGCGACCTCACGGTGATAGGCGTCCTGGACGGGCTCGATCTCCTGGTTGACGAACTCAGAGACCAGGCCGGCGAGCTCGGCGGCGCGCGCAGAGGGAGAGAAATCCATGACGCTGACAGTATCTGTGTCACGGTCGCCGCGGTACCGCCAGGCGGTCAGTCGCAGGCGGAGGCGATCTTGGTGCCATTCGCGACTGGCAGCAGCCCGGGCGTGAAGTCGAGAACACCGTCGCCGCTCTGGTTCTTCGCGGTGGTGATGTCGGCCGTCACCGTCATCCGCTGACCCGGGGTGAGCGTGATCGGCAGGAACGCGATCGTGCGCCCGTGGTCGGGATCCGCCGTGATCGTCTGCTCCGTGCCGTCGACCGTCAGGCCGGTGACCTCGCCCCCGGCCGGAGCGTAGAGGCGGAGGTTGAAGGCGATGTCGCCCTGCTTGGTGAACTCGCCGCTGCCGAGGATGAACGGGCCGAGCGAGGAGAAGTCCTTGGGCACGTTCGAGCCGAGGGACACGACTGCGTGCAAGTCCTGCGCACCGTGGTCGCGGCAGTCGACGGCGGAGACCGAGCTGCGGTACTGGAGGTAGTAGTCCATCTTGCCGGCGGTGCTGTCGTTGATGAACAGGCCGACCTGCGGCCGCGAACCGGTCTTGCCCTGCAGCGTCCCGCCGACCGCGGTGCCGGCGAACCGGGACTCCTCGTCAGCGCGACTGGACCAGATCAGCACCCGGTGCTGGGAGGTGGCCGTGCCGAGGCCGCGCACCGCCTGCTGCTGGTTGCCCTGACCGCCCATGACCGCGTCGAAGATCTTGCGGGCGACGCTCTCGAAGAAGGTGTCCTGCGCGGTCGCGTTCTGGATGTTCTTGTAGGTCTCGTTCAGCAGGGTCGGCGCGACGGTCGCCGCAGTCAGCGTGATGTTGTTGCCGACGGCGATCGGGCCGGTGCCGATCATCATGTAGCCGAGCGCGACCGGGTCCACCGAGACGACGCCGTCGACCGAGACGCCGAGCCGGCGCTTCACCATCGCCCGGGCGATCTGCGCGTCCTGGGAGAAGTCCGGTGAGAAGTTCAGGTCGCGGAAGTCGGTCGCCGGCGTCTGCCCGTACTCGTCGAGCGTCTCCTTGGGCAGCGCCACCACCGGGCTCGGGAACCCGTTGGTGGAGGGGTTGATGTCGCCGGCGGATCCCTGCCAGCCCATCGTCAGACGCCCGTTGTCGGCGTGCAGGATCGCCAGCGAGCCCGGCAGGCCACCGGTCGAGCGGAGCTCGGCCGGGTTCTGGATCATCAGCAGGTAGGTGCGCGGCCCGTCCGCGCCGAGCATCTGCGGCAGCAGGTCGAAGGCACTCGCCGTGGCGTTGGCCGCGCTGCGCGCCTCGTCGACCTGGTCCTGGAGATCGCCGACAAGATCGTTGAACGGGAACAGCAGCCTGCCCGAGCGGATCGTGTCGAGGTCGTCACCGGCCTGGTCGATCGAGCTCGCCGCCTTCTGGACCTCCGGCGTCAGCTTCGTGACCTCGGCAAGATCGATCTTGCCGTTGACGGGCCGGAAGGCGCCCTGGTCCAGCGAGTGGCTCAGCTGGAGCGCGATCGGAGCGTTGATGCTGGTCGCGGTGTCGAGCACCCGCGCGACGGTCTGCACGGCGCCGATGTTCCGCCCGACGTACGGGATGTGCTTGGTGATGTCCCACAACGGGCCGCCGGTCCGGCTGTGCGCGGTGTGGGTGTCACTGCGCAGCGCGTCCAGAGACCGAGAAGCGCCGGTGAAGTCGCCCGCTTGGATCTGCTTCTGGACCATGTTCGCGTCGTGTCGCGCATTGGTCAGCGCGCGGGACGCCGTCACCGCCTGCCAGCAGAAGTAGCCGACGACGAGCACTGCGATCGCTGTCAGTCCTACGCCGATCTGGCGGCGCGACAGCTTCAGATGCTGGTCCGCCACGAGGGACAGACTAGGAGATCTGCCAAGAAAGCTCTGCTTCCTCGGCGCGGCGGCGGGCGAAGAATACGGCGAGGCCGCCGATCACGAGGAGTACGAGGCCACCAGCCAGGATCAACCGACTGGGACCGCCGGTCTTGGAGAGGTTCGCGTCGTTGTTGGTCGGCGTCGTGGTCGCCGTGGCGCGCGGGAGCACGGTCACCGTTGTGGTCCGCTGGGCGGTCGCCTCGGCGGTGCTACGGGCCGCGCCGCTCGGGTCGACATAGCTGCAGACGCCGGTGAGCGGGATCTTGGTGACCTTGGAGACCTTCGGGGCGACGTAGGTGGCGACCATCGTGGTGCCGTTGCCCGGCTTGACGCTGTCGCTCTCGGAGACCGACCAGGCGCACGCCACGTTCGAAGCCGCCGTGGCAGTGAAGGTGTCGCCGCTGTAGACGACCGGCTTGTTCACGGTCAGATTGATCTGCACGTCTGGATAGGCCTGCGCTGACGATGAGACCCCCAGCACCGTCAACAGCGCTGCGCACACCGCGAATGCGGCAATTGCGAACTTCCTCATGATTCGTCTCCCAGAACGACTGCATGAACCTGGAGGCTCCCCCCGGATGCCTCTGACGCCTACGCAAGACTCAACGATGGCTCCGGGGGGAAGTTACGGAGTGGTTGAAAATCACCAGTGAGGCCGCTGTGAGATCCCAGTCCGGCGTACCTGCCCGGTGTATAGGGCTAGGTTGGGCGCACCCGGATCCCTGCCGGCGCACCCGCGAATCGGAGAAACCATGAAGAAGGCCGCCCTGGCCAGCCTGGCTGTGCTGCTCCTGACCGTCTCGGCCTGCGGTGGTGGCACGAAGGCGTCGAGCACCAAGGACGGCAAGGTCGCGGTCTCGACGATGGTCAAGGCGATCACCTCGGCCAACGGCGGTCTGCTCACCAAGAGCAAGGCGACCTGCGTGGCGACCGCGTTCGTCGACGACGAGGGCACCGCCCGGCTCAAGGCGGCCAAGGTCGTGGGCACCGACTTCAGCTACAACGACAACGGCGCGAACGTGACGACCAAGACGTCGGCGGCGTACTCCGAGGCGCTGCTCAAGTGCGTCGACGACAAGGCCGCGCTGGCCGCGTTCCAGAAGTCGATGGAGACGGCGTACGGCGCCTCGACCGCCGGTGTGCTGTCCACGACGAACGTCGATTGCCTCGTCTCCGACTTCGTGACCAAGGCCGGTGTGCCCGAGCTGCTCTCCAACCGGGTGATCACCGACGCCGGGGTCTTCAACACTGCGGGCCCGAAGTACGACACCAAGACCGCCACCAACCTCGCCAACGCGATCGTCGGCTGCGTCGACTACCTCAGGGCCGAGGCGCAGGCGGCCGCCAAGACCGACAAGAAGCTGGACGAGACGGCGCTGGAGAAGTGCCTGAAGGCCAACATCACCGAGACCCAGATCCGCGATTCGGTGGTCGCCACGATCACCAACTCGACCGGCGCCAACGCCGAGGTCACCGCGATCAACAACAAGGCGTCGAGCTGCGAGAAGTCCTCCAAGCGCTGATCGGTCTCAGCCGATCCGTCAGCTGGCCACCACGGAGATCACCCGCGACCTGACCTCGGGCACGGCCCAGGCCCTCGCCGTACGACGCAACCGGTACGCCGACCAGCACCCGAACGGGACGGCCAGCAGCACCGGCACGATCCAATCCGGGCTGAGCGCAGCCGCCGAGAAGAACAGACCGACCAGGGTCGTCCGTGCCGCCAGCCGGGCGCTGTAGCCCGCCATCACCACCGGCGGTGCGGGAGTCGCGCGCGCACTGCGCAGGTCTACGGCGTACGGGTTGTCCACCGACCATTGCAGCGAGGTCGCCACGACCTGGGCGGCGACGACCAGCGTGGCCATCAGTACTGCTGCAGCCTCGCTCGCGCTCGGGACGCCGGCCCGTGGCGCGGCCAGGGCGATCGTCACCGCAGCCGACGCCAGCAGGACCTCGAAGAGCACCACGACCTTCGCGGTGAAGGCAGTCCGGGGCGCCACCGGCAGGCTGTCGCGCCAGAGCGCGCCGCGGCCATCCAGGCACCAGGCGTTGACCCCGAACAACAGCGCCCCTCCGGACGCCACAAGTCCCGGAAGGACCGTGACCAGCTCCCAGGTCAGATCGCCGGCCAGCGCCACAGCGCCGGGCATCAGGCCGAGGACGAGCAGGCCGCGTCGCAGCGGCACCGAGCGCCAGATCGACGCGCGATCGAGGCGGATCATCGCGACCAGGTCGCAGCGCGGGTTCGGCCGCTGGTCGCGGTGCCCGGACTCCAGTCTGAGCTCCTCACGCTGTGGACGGTGCAGGGCCCAGCGCGCGGGAATCAGGCCCGCGACGGCGGTCGCGACGGCCAGACCGGCCAACGCCAGCACCCCCAGAGTCCAGCGCCACCACTCGCCGCCGGTGCCGAAGGACGACGTCAGATACACGTGCACGGTCGGGCTGTGGTCGAGCATCGGCGTGAACCGGCCGGTGATGACGAGCGCCGCGATCGCGGCAGCGGCCACGGCGGCGACCGACCGCGAGACTCCGGCGCCGGCCGGACCGCGCCGGATGCCCTCGAAGGTCCACCCGAGCAACTGGCCCAATGCGGTCCCGAACGCGATCCACAGCAGCACCGGAACCACGGCCGCGAGCAGGTTGGCGGGTCCGAGCACGTACGCCGTGCTCCCCAGCAGGGTCCAGGCCTGGATCAGCCAGGCGACGTTCAGCGGAGCCAGCAGCAGCGCGCCGTAGTGCTCGGTGACGGCGGAGACCGGGAACGCGACGGCCTGGTCGCGTGGGACCACCTCACGACCGCCGCCCGAGCTGATCGCCGCCAGCACCGCGAGAGCCGCAAATCCGAGGTAGAGGCTCGGCAGCAGGGCGACCAGGTCCGAGGCGTGCTTGCCTCCGAGCGGCCCGCGCAGGTACGCCGGGACCACCACGGCGAGCACCGTGAGCATCGCCACGGCGCCGCCCCCGAGACGCAATGCCGACCGGGAGCCTTCGCTCATCCCGCTGCGCCGGAACGCCAGCAGCGCGCGCAGATCGGCGGCGCCGCGGCCGAGCTCAGTCCAGGAGTGCCCGGTAGGCAACGGCCCCTGCCTCCCCGCTGAGTGCGCCGGCCGCCATCCCGGCGACAGCCGACCCGCCGCGCAGCACCAGCGCTTCCTCGCACACCTCGACGGCCAGATCGCGCAGATGGGTGGAGATCAGGACGGCGGCGCCTCGTGCCTTCGCCTCGGCGATCACCTGCTGGGTCGCCTCGACGCCGAGGGGGTCGACGCCGTCGA
This sequence comes from Marmoricola sp., assembly GCA_035695505.1. Lineage (GTDB taxonomy): Bacteria > Actinomycetota > Actinomycetes > Propionibacteriales > Nocardioidaceae > Marmoricola. The sequence continues at coordinate 27,431 of DASRRQ010000152.1, forward strand.
AGGGCTCGTCGAGCAGCAGCACCGAGGGCAGGTGGAACGCGGCCAGCGCCACCGAGAGCCGGCGCCCCATCCCGTGGCTGAAGCCGCCGGTGACCCGGTGCGCCGCGCCCGCGAGCTCGAACCGGTCCAAGATGTCTGCGGCCCGGTCCTCCCAGCCCTCGAGCCGGCGCAGCCGAGCCGCGAGCTGAAGGTGCTCCCAGGGTGTCGCCCGCGGCACCAGGCCGCCGACATCGGGGCAGTAGCCGGTCAGGCGCTTGACGGCCAAAGGGTCGCGACGCACGTCGATGCCGTCGACGAGCACAGCACCGTCGGTCGGCGGGATCACCCCGGCCAGGACCCGCATCGTGGTCGACTTGCCGGCTCCGTTGCGGCCGAGCAGTGCCGTCGCCCGGCCGGCGTACGCCGTGAGGTCGATGCCGCGGACCGCCTCGACACTGCCGAACCGGACGACCAGGCCCTCGATCCGGACCCGATCCCTCCCAAATGCCACCATTCCGACATTCTGCCCGCATTTCGCCGACCCGGCTCTCGAATGCGCGAGAACGCAGCGACCCGGCTTTCGAGTGCAGGTTTTTCGTGCACTCCAAAGCCGGGTCGGCGTGAATCGGGGTCAGGCGGGGAAGGACTCGCCGTTCTCCGCCATCTCGACCAGGCGCGCGGTCGGCTTGAACCGGTCGCCGTACGTGGCGGCCAGCTCGTTGGCCCGGGTGACGTAGCCGGTAAGGCCCTTGCCGCCCTTGCCCTCGTAGCCCGTGATGAACTGGGCAGCGCCACCGGTCAGTGCCGGGAAGCCGATGCCCATGATCGAGCCGATGTTCGCGGCGGCCGCCGAGGTGATGACGCCCTCCTCGAAGCACTTGGCCGTCTCGAGCGTCTCGATGAACAGGTACCGGTCCTTGAGGTCCTCGATGTCGGCCGGCTCGGCGTTCGACGGGAACACCTCGGCAAGACCCTTCCACAGGTCGCCTCGGTTGCCGCTCTCGTCGTAGTCGTAGAACCCGGCGCCGCGCAGGCGACCCGGACGACCGAGCTCGATCATCGTGTCGACGACCTTGGTGCCGGCGGCCGGTACGACGTCCGCACCGGCTGCGTCGACGGTGGCCTTGTTGATCTTGGCCATCAGCTCCATGTTCAGCTCGTCGGAGAGCTGCAGGGTGCCGACCGGGTAGCCGGCCTGCGTTGCCGCGCGCTCCACCGACATCGGGTGGACGCCCTCGCTGAGCATCGCGAGGCCCTCCATCACCATCGTCCCGATGACCCGGCTGGTGTAGAAGCCGCGACTGTCGTTGACCACGATCGGCGTCTTGCGGATCGCGGAGACGACGTCGAGCGCCTGCGCGACCGCGACATCGGAGGTCTTCGCGCCCTTGATGATCTCGACCAGCGGCATCTTGTCGACCGGCGAGAAGAAGTGCAGGCCGATGAAGTCATCGGGACGGCTGACGCCCTCGGCGAGCTCGGTGATCGGCAGCGTCGAGGTGTTCGAGCACAGCAGCGCGTCGGCGTTGATATGCGGCTCGATCTCGGCGAACACCGTCGCCTTCAGCGACGGGTCCTCGAAGACGGCCTCGATGACCAGGTCGGCGCCGGCGGCATCGGCCGGGTCGGCGGTCGCGGTGATCAGGCCCAGGATCCCGGCCTTCTTCTCCTCGGTCATCTTGCCGCGCGCGACGGCCTTGGAGAGCAGCTTGTCGGAGTACGACTTGCCCTTCTCAGCTGCCTCGATGGAGACGTCCTTGAGGACGACCTGGATGCCGGCGCGTGCCGCGGAGTACGCGATACCGGCGCCCATCATGCCGGCGCCGAGGACGACGGCCTTCGTCGGCTTGTACGCCGGCACGTCCTTCGGGCGCAGCGAGCCGCCCGAGATCGCGGAGAGGTCGAAGAAGAACGACTGGATCATGTTCTTCGCGTTCTGACCGGTCACCAGGCTGGTGAAGTAGCGCGACTCGATCTTGCTCGCGGTCTCGAAGTCGACCTGCGCGCCCTCGATGGCAGCAGCCATGATCGCCCGCGGGGCCGGGTACATCGCACCCTTGGTCTGCTTGCGCAGCATCGCTGGGAACGCCGGCAGGAAGCCGGCCAGGGCCGGGCTCGAAGGGGAGCCGCCGGGCATCTTGTATCCCTTGCGGTCCCACGGCTGGGTGGCCGCGTCGGCGTTGTCCTTGTTGTCGAGGATCCACTTCTTGGCGGCCGGGACCAGCTCGTCCTGGGTCGCCACGAGCTCGTCGACGAGACCCTTGTCCTTGGCAGCTGCCGGCTTGAAGCGGGGGCCCTGCAGCAGGAAGCTCATCAGGCCGTCCTGGATGCCGAACATCCGGATGATGCGGGTGACGCCGCCGCCGCCGGGGAGCAGGCCGAGGGTCACCTCGGGCAGGCCCAGGTCGATCTTGGCGTCGTCGACGACGACCCGGTGGTGGGTCGCCAGCGCGATCTCCAGGCCGCCGCCGAGGGCGGCGCCGTTGATCGCCGCGACGACCGGCTTACCGAGCAGCTCGATCTTGCGCAGGTCGGCCTTGATGCCCTGGCTCAGCGCGAAGATCTCGTCGGAGTCCTCCGGCGTCGCGCTCATCATGTTCTTCAGGTTGCCGCCGGCGAAGAAGGTCTTCTTCGCGCTGGTGATGACGACGCCGGTGATGTCGTCCTTCTCGGCGTACAGGCGCTCGATGGCCTCGGCCATCGAGTCCTTGTACAGCTCGTTCATGGTGTTAGCGGACGCGGTCGGGTCGTCGAGGATCAGGGTGACGATGCCGTCCGAGTCGCGCTCGTACTTCACAGCAGATTCGGTCATGTTTTTTCCTTCGGAAGATTCGATTGCGTTGGGCCACGCCCGTCACCACATCTCGACACGCTCTTCGCGGGCTCGTTCCTCACCCGCGGACGCTGCTCGATGACCGATGAGTTGGTGTGACCTCGTTCCTCGGTTACACCAACTCGACGATGGTCGCGATGCCCATGCCGCCACCGACACAGAGCGTGGCCAGGCCGCGCTTCTGGTCGCGACGCTCGAGCTCGTCGATCAGGATGCCGAGGATCATCGCGCCGGTCGCACCCAGCGGGTGACCCATCGCGATCGAGCCGCCGTTGACGTTGGTGATCTCGTCGTTGATGCCCATGTCACGCATGAACCGCATCGCGACAGCGGCGAAGGCCTCGTTGATCTCGAACAGGTCGATGTCCTTGACCTCCAGGCCCGCCTTGGCCAGCGCCTTCCGGGCGGCCGGGGCCGGTCCGGTCAGCATGATCGTCGGGTCGGCGCCGGAGACGGCGGTCGCGATGATCCGCGCCCGCGGCTTGAGGCCGAGGTCGATGCCGACCTGCTCGGTGCCGAGCGCGACCAGGGCCGCGCCGTCAACGATGCCCGAGCTGTTGCCGGCGTGGTGGACGTGGTTGATCTTCTCGATCCAGTGGTACTTCTCCAGCGCCACGTCGTCGAAGCCGGCGTCCGCGCCGATGCCGGCGAAGCTCGGGTTGAGCTTGGCCATGCCCTCGACCGACGACTCGGGCTTGATGAACTCGTCGCGGTCCAGTACGACAACGCCGTTGCGGTCCTTGACCGGGATCACGGAGTTGTCGAAGAGGCCGTTGGCCCACGCCTTGGCGGCACGGTGGTTGGACTCGACGGCGAAGGTGTCGACGTCATCGCGGCTCCAGCCCTCGATGGTGGCGATCAGGTCGGCGCCGATGCCCTGGGGCACGAAGCCTGCAGCGAACGCGGTGGCCGGGTCGGAGGCCCAAGCGCCACCGTCGGAACCCATCGCGACGCGCGACATCGACTCGACGCCGCCGGCGAGGATCAGGTCCTCGAACCCGCTGCGGACCCGGCCAGCGGCCTGGTTGACGGCCTCGAGGCCCGAGGCGCAGAAGCGGTTGAGCTGGACGCCGGCGACAGTGTCGGGCAGACCTGCGGCGAGCGCAGCGGTCTTGGCGATGTCGCCGCCCTGGTCGCCGACCGGCGACACGACGCCGAGGACGACGTCATCGATGCGGCTGGGGTCCAGGTTCGGATTGCGCTCCTGGATCGCGTCGATCAGGCCGACGACGAGGTCGACGGGCTTCGTTCCGTGGAGCGAGCCGTCCTTCTTGCCCTTGCCGCGCGGCGTGCGGATGGCGTCGTACACAAAAGCTTCGGGTTGTGCCATGACCGTCCCAACTAGTCGTTGAATAAGGCGAGCGTTGAATGCGTGCAGGTGTGCCGGGAAGTGGCAAGCACCTTCACCATTGTGACAGTAAGACTGTCAACGTCAATGGCTCGGTCCGAATGTGGCCGGCGTCACCGAATCGGGTCAGGCGGCCTCAACCTTGCGCCGTGCCTCCTGGCGATCGCGCGCCTCGATTGCCCGGCGTACCTTCGGGCCGCCGGTCGTCATCTTGTACAGCTTGGCCAGCTGCAGCGGTGCGTTGGCCGGCGTGGTTGCGGCGAGCCAGCCGTTGGGCAGCGAGAGCCGGACGATCTTGTGCCAAGCCGAGTAGACCTGCTTCGGCATCGACCCGGTGGTGTAGGTCAGGCCGTACTTCTCGAAGAGCGCCCGCACCTGCGGCGCTACCTCGGCGTACCGGTTGCTGGGCAGGTCCGGGAACAGGTGGTGCTCGATCTGGAAGCTGAGGTTGCCGGACATCATGTGCAGCGCCGGGCCACCGGAGATGTTCGCGGAGCCGAGCATCTGACGCAGGTACCACTCGCCCCGGGTCTCGCCGTCGATCGACTTCTTCTCGAACGTCTCGACGCCCTCGGGGAAGTGGCCGCACATGATCACCGAGTGGGTCCACAGGTTGCGGACCACGTTGGCGGTGAGGTTCGCCGCCAGGGTGGGCAGGAACGACCCGGTCGGGATCGAGAGTGCCGGGTGCACCAGGTAGTCCTTGGTCGCCTGCTTCTTGATCTTGCCGAGCGTCCTCTTCACGCCGGTCTTGAACTCCTCGCTGCGCTTCTCCTTCGGGATCGACAGGTTCTTGCCGAGCTCGAGGTCGTAGGCCGCGATGCCGTACTCGAAGAGGCAGGCGTTGACGAAGTTCCAGAGCGGCTGCGCGAGGTAGAACGGGATCCAGCGCTGGTCCTCGTCGACGCGCATGATCCCGTAGCCGAGGTCGTTGTCCTTGCCGACGACGTTCGTGTACGTGTGGTGCAGCTCGTTGTGCGAGTGCTTCCACATGTCCGAGGGCGTGGCGTTGTCCCACTCCCACGTCGTCGAGTGGATCTTCGGGTCGCGCATCCAGTCCCACTGGCCGTGCATGATGTTGTGCCCGACCTCCATGTTGTCCAGGATCTTGGCGATGCTCAGGCCGGTGGTGCCCGCGATCCAGGCCGGCGGGAAGATCGAGAACAGCAGCAGCGCACGGCTGCCTGCCTCGAGCCCGCGCTGGGCTTTGATCACCTTGCGGATGTACGCCGCGTCGGCGGCGCCCCGGGTGTCGAGGACCTCCTGGCGGATCGCGTCGAGCTCACGGCCGAGCTCCTCGATGTCCGCAGACGTCAGGTGCGCGGTCGGGTCGACGGGCTTCTTCTGGATCGTGGTCATCGTGTGGCCTTCTCTCCGAGAGTGCAGGCACCTGCAGCAGCGTTGATGCAGGTCTGGATAGGGACTCCGCCAGCGCCGGAGCTGATCGGGTCGGCAGTGGTGATGGCGCCGTTGCGCAGATCGCGGACGGCGCCCTCGGTCAGGGGCAGGACGCAGCCGAAGCAGACGCCCATCCGGCAGCCGCTGGGCATCAGCGCGCCGGCAGCCTCGGCGACGTCGAGAAGCGGGGTGGCCCCGTCTGCCGCGACGGTGATGCCGGCGACCGTGAGGGTCCCGCCCTCCCCTGCCGAGACGAAGCCTGCCCGGAACTGCTCCGTGAACAGATCCAGTCCAGCCGCCTCGTGGTGCGCGGTCAGCGCGTCGAGCAGCCCGCCGGGCCCGCAGGCGTACGTCGTCCGCTCCGCGAGGTCCGGCACGAGCCCCGACAGGTCGGAGACGTCGAGGACCCCGTGCTGGTCGTCGTACCGGGCGATCAGAGTGATGGCGCCGTCAGCAGCGAGGGCGCGCAGGTTGTCGAGGAAGATCGAGTCCGGCTCGCTCGGCGCCACGTGCACGACGGTGATGTCGAGGTCCTCGCTGCGGCGCAGCCGCAGCACGCCGGAGTCCGTCACCGGGAAGAGGTTGCGCAGCATCCCGATCACCGGGGTCACGCCGGAGCCCGCGGTGACGAAGAGGAGCTTGCCGGGCCGCTCGTCCAGGACGAAGTCGCCGGCGGCCTGCTCGAGGTGGACCAGGGTGCCGGGTCGGGCATCGTGGACCAGGTGGCGCGACACCTTGCCGTCCGGGACGGCCTTGACGGTGATCGAGATCAGGCCGTCCGAGCGCGGGCCGTGGGTCAGCGAGTAGGCACGCCATTCGCGCACGCCGTCCACGTCGATGCCGATGCGCAGGTACTGGCCGGGCACGTGGCCGGCCCAATCGGCGCCGGGCTTGAGCACGATGGTCGCCGCGTCACGCGTCTCGGGCTGGACTGCGACGATCCGCGCTCGCAGGTCGGTGCCCGAGCGCAGCGGGGCGACGAGGTCGAGGTAGTCGGCCGGGACCAGCGGCGTGGTGGCGGCCTCGGCCATCCGGCTCAGCCGGTTGCGCAGGGTGCGCGGCGCGCGAACCGTGCTGCCTGTCATCAATGCCGGGGTCATGGCACCAGCCTGACGCAGCGATGAGGTTAAATCATGACCTCAGAACGTGAATCTGGACGTAGTATTTGTTCGCTACGAACAAAGGAGCGGCGATGGTTGCAGGTCGCGAGGAGATGGCCCTGCGGCTCCCGACCCAGATCGCCAGCGAGATGCGCCGCGACATGTCCGGCGTCGCCGAGCAGGTGATCGCCGCCGTGATCAGCGAGGTGCCGAGCTACCGGGACCCGTTCCGCGGCGAGATGGGCCGCAACATCGAGATCGCGGTGAAGGTCGCCCTCGATGGCTTCCTCGACCTGGCCTCCCGTCCTGATGGCATCGATGCCGGCGAGCAGGTCGATGCGGTCCTCGAGGCGGCGTACGCCCTGGGCCGCGGCGAGGCCCGCAGCGGCCGCACGATGGACGCGCTGGCGCAGGCGTATCGCGTCGGCGCCCGGGTGGCATGGCGCGAGATGGGTGCCGCGGCGGTCAATAGCGGCCTCGCCGCCACGATGCTCGCCCGGCTCGCCGAGCTCGTCTTCGCTTACATCGACGAGCTCTCCGATGCCAGCGTCAGCGGCCATGCCGACGAGTTGGCGACGTCGGGACGGCTGCGGCAGCGACGCCTGGACCGCCTGACGGTCCGGCTCATCGAGGGCGCACCGGAGGAGGAGCTGGTCAACTCTGCCGAGCGCGCCGACTGGGACCCGCCGAAGGAGCTGGCCGCGCTGGTCGCACCGGAGTCCCGGATCCGCGGAGCCCGGGCGCAGCTCGACAGCCGCAGCCTCTACCTCGCCGACGAGGTCGACGAGCTCGAGGCCGGTTGGAACATCGTGCTGGTGCCGATCACCAGCGCCCGCGCGCGGGCGGCCGTCGTACGCGCGGCGACCGGGACCGAGGCGGTCGTCGGGCCGACCACGCCGTGGACGTCGGTCCGGACCTCCTACCTCCGCGCCCTGCAGGCGCATCGGCTCAGCCTCGGCGGCGACACCGACGAGCACCTCGCCCGCCTCGTCGTGACGGCCGACCCGACTGCGCACGAGGGCCTCCGCGACCAGGTGCTGGCACCGCTCGCCGGCGTACGGCCGGCCTCGCGCGACAAGCTGGTCGAGACGCTGCGCGCCTGGTTGCTGCACCAAGGGCGCCGAGACGACGTCGCCGCCGCGCTCTTCGTGCACCCGCAGACCGTGCGGTACCGCCTCGGCCAGCTCCGTGACCTGTACGGCGAGAAGCTGACCGATCCTGACTTCGTACGCGACGCGGTCATCGCCCTCGCCTGACCGCGACCGGGCGCGGATGTCCCGCCAGAATGCGCTGAGTGGGCGCAGATGTGCACCGCGCTGGTACATCTGCGCCCACTCACCGTTGATTCACGAGTCATCTGCGCCCGGGTGGCGCTATTCGGGTTGGACCGCAGCACCGCTCTCGATCAGCTCGTCGACGTTCGCGATCCCCCAGGCGGCGAGTCCTTCGCGGGTGTGCTCCCCGGCGCCCCGCGACGGGGGCAGGCCCAGTGTCGCGCCGGTCCGGGAGAAGCGCGGGGCAGGCTGCGGCTGGATGAAGCCCTCGTGCTCGACGAAGATCTCGCGGCTCTTCATGTGCGGGTGGTCGAAGGCCTCGGTCAGCGGGATGATCGGCGCGACGCAGGCGTCGGTGCCGTCGAAGATCGCGCACCACTCGGCCTGCGTCTTCTCGGCGAACCGTGCCGTGAACACGCCCCGAAGCTCATCGGTCTTGGCCAGGTCCCAGCGATCCGGCGCGGTCTCACGGACCTCCAGCAGGTCGAGCAGGATCTCGTAGAACTGCGGCTCCAACGACCCCACGGACATGTGCTTGCCGTCAGCGGTCTCGTAGATGTCGTAGTACGGGGCACCGCCGTCGAGCAGGTTGGCGGCGCGCTCTTCGTGGTAGTTGCCGCCGGCCAGGAATGCCGCGGTCATCGCGTTGAGGTTCGCGGTCCCATCGACGATCGCCGCGTCCACGACCTGGCCCTTGCCGCTGACCTTGGCCTCGAGCAGCGCAGCGAGGATCCCGACGACGAGGTAGAGCGAACCGCCGCCGAAGTCGCCGACGAGGTTCGTCGGGAACTGCGGCTTGCCTTTCTCCTGGCCGAGGCCGAACAGGGTGCCGGTGATCGCGATGTAGTTCATGTCGTGGCCGGCCGCCTGCGCCCAGGCACCCGTCTGGCCCCAGCCGGTCATCCGACCGTAGACCAGCCCAGGGTTGCGCTCCCAGCACGCGTCCGGGCCGATGCCCATCCGCTCGGTCACTCCCGGCCGCATCCCCTCGACGAGGACGTCGGCGTCCTCGACGAGGGTGAGCACCGTCTGCACCGCTGCCGGATCCTTGAGGTTCAGCGCGACGCTGGGGCGCCCCCGGTTCAAGAAGTCGTGGCTGCCGCCGGTCAGCGCCTGACCTCCCGGACGCTCGATCCTGATGACGTCGGCGCCGAGGTCGGCGAGGATCATGCAGGCATGCGGGCTCGGCCCGATGCCGGCGATCTCCACGACCTTGATGCCCTTGAGCGGTCCGGTGCCCTTGCCGAGTTCCACAGTCATGACACGGAGCATGACAGATTCACTGTCAACGTCACCTCCCCCGCCTGACCTGATCGGAGCCCCGATGATCGCGCTGCGCCTGCTCAGCCTCGACGACACCGACGAGCTCGCGGACCTCGCGGTGCGCAACCGGGGGTTCATGGCTCCGACCGAGCCGCACCGCGACGGCTCGTACTTCACCCGGGCCGGCCAGGAGGCCGTCATCGCCGGGACGCTGGCGGGGCACGCGACCGGTACGACGGTCCCGTGGGTAATCACCGACGAGAACGTGATCGTCGGTCGGATCACGCTGAACAACATCGTCCGCGGGCCGCTCCAGTCCGCCTCGGTGGGCTACTGGATCAGCAAGGAGCACAACGGCCGTGGCATCGCCACCGCAGCAACAGGGCTCGCCTTGGAGGCGGCGTTCGGCGAGCTCGGCCTGCACCGGGTCGAGGCCGGCACGCTGGTCGACAACCTCGGCTCGCAGCGGGTCCTCGCCAAGGCCGGCTTCGTCCGCTATGGCCTGGCGCCGAAATTCCTGCTCATCAACGGGGAGTGGCGTGACCACGTGCTGTTCCAGCGGTTGTCGACAGACTGAGCCCGGACGGCGATTCCGAGCCCTACCCTTTCCGTATGTCGTCCCAGCCGCCCGAGTACCCGCCGCCCGAGTACCCGGCGCCCGAATACCCGCCGCCGGCGTACTCGCCCCCAGCGACGCGGCCGATGCCTCCTAGCCCGCCGGTGTACCCGTACCAGCGCTTCGATGGGCAACGGCCCTCGGGCACCAACGGCTTCGCGATCGCCGCGCTCGTGTTCAGCATCATCGGCGGGATCCTGTTCAGCATCATCTTCGGCGTGGTGGCCCTGGTGCAGACCCGGCGTACGCGTCAGAAGGGCAGACGGATGGCCGTGAGCGCCCTGGTCCTCTCCGGCGTCTGGATCGTCGTCATCGCGGTGCTGGTCACCCTCGGCCTCCAGGGCCGGGCGGAGCGGGACCCCGACACCGGTGCGATCACGAACGCGGGCACCTTGTCGGCTGAGTCGCTGAGGGTCGGCGACTGCGTCGCGTCGGCCTCGCTCGGCGCGGTCAAGAGACTGCCTGCCGTGCCGTGCAGCACGCCGCACGAGCTCGAAGTCGTGGCGACGTTGAAGTACACCCAGGCGTCCTTCCCCGGCGACGATGCCCTGAAGGCCGAGGCGGTCTCCCGGTGCAAGCAGGCGCTCTACGACAAGCCCGCCGCACTGTCGAAGATCCAGGACATGCACCTGATTTACTTCCGGCCGACCAGCCGCTCCTGGGACATCGGCGACCGCCACCTCACCTGCGCAGTCCTCTCCGACGACCAGCGGACCGGCTCGATCTACGACGGCAACGAGACCGTCCCGCGCGCCCTCAAAGTGGGCGACTGCGTCCCGACGCTTGCGACCGGGTCGTCGGTCACCGAGGTCACGCGCATCTCCTGCGCGCAGCCGCACCGTGGCGAGGTCTACGCGTCCCTGACCTTCACCGGCTCGGCCTACCCGGGAGACAAGCAGATCATCGCGTCCTCTGAGTCCCGCTGCGACGCCGCGCTGCGGCACCTCGCGCTGTCGTCGTCGACGCTGCGCGCGATGCGGGTGTTCTGGTTCCGGCCGACAGCGGATGCCTGGGCGGCAGGCGACCGGGTGCTCACCTGCATGCTGCTCTCGCGCACGGCCCGCACCGGCGCCGTCGCCAGCAGCGCGAGCTGACGAGGCCCTAGAGGACCCGCTGCAGGAACTCGCGAGTGCGGGCTTCGCGCGGCGCGGTGAAGATCTGCTCGGGCGGGCCCTGCTCGAGGATCCGGCCTTCGTGCAGGAAGCAGACCTGGGTGGCGACGTCGCGCGCGAAGGCCATCTCGTGGGTGGCGAGGATCATCGTCATGCCGCCGACAGCCTCGGCCCGGACGATCTCGAGGACCTCGCCCACCAGCTCGGGGTCGAGCGCCGCGGTGATCTCGTCGAGCAGCAGCAGCGACGGGTCGGTGCACAGCGCCCGGACCAGCGCGACCCGCTGCTGCTGGCCGCCCGAGAGCTGGTCGGGGTAGGCGGTCGCCTTGTCGGCCAGACCACAGCGCTCGAGCAGGGCGAGCGCTCGCTGCTCGGCCTCGGCCTTCGCCACCCCAGCGACCCGGACGGGAGCCAGGGTGCAGTTGGCCAGCACGCTCAGGTGCGGGAACAGGTTGTAGGCCTGGAAGACCATCCCGATCCGGCGGCGTACGTCGCGGGGGTCGATCAGCGGGTCGGAGATCTCCCGACCGTCGAAGGCGATCACGCCGTCATCGATGCCCTCGAGCAGGTTCAGGCAGCGCAGCAGGGTGGACTTGCCCGAGCCCGAGGATCCGATCAGGCAGATCACGTCGTGCTTGGCGACCGTCAGGTCGATGTCGTGCAGGACGACGTTCTCGCCGTAGGACTTGCGCAGGTTCTGTACCTGCAGCAGCGCGCTCGGATCCGGCATGGTGCTCATCGTCCACGCTCGCGGATCCGGGCGCGATGGGCGAGCCAGTCCGTGAACCGCGCTAGCGGGATCGTCATCGCCAGGAAGAAGAGGCCGGTCACCAGGAACGGCGTGTAGTTGAAGTGGTAGTTCCCGTAGTCCTGCGCGGCGAAGAGCCCCTCGAAGACGCCCACGCTCGCGACCAGGCAGGTGTCCTTCTGCAAGGACACGAAGTCGTTGATCAACGGTGGCGTCATCCGGCGCAGAGCCTGCGGAAGCACCACATGCACCGTGGTCTGGGTCCGGCTCAACCCCAGTGCCTCGGCGCTCGAGATCTGGGAGGGGTGGATGGAGTCGATGCCGGCCCGGACGACCTCGGCCACGTAGGCGCCGTAACAGAGGATGAGGGCGATCGTGCCCAAGACGACCCGGCTGGTCGGCAGGCCGGTGAGTTCGAGCGCAGGCACCCCGAACACCAGCAGATAGACGACGAGAAGGCTCGGAAGGCCACGGAACACATCGGTGTAGATGATCGCGACGAACCGCACCGGCGTCAGCCACGGGGTCACCGAGTTCCGCGTCAGCGCCACCAGGATCGCCAGGACGAGGATCAACGGCTCTGCGACGACGAACATGCGGACGTTGATCCAGAAGCCCTTGGCGATCTCATGGAAGCTCGCCTTGGCGTCGTGGCTGCTGAGGAACGTCGTCTTGACGTTCGGCCAGCCCGGCGACGTCACCGTCACGACCCACAGGGCCCCGAAGACGACGACGGTGATGCCCACAGCGATCAGGATGCTGCGGTGCCGCAGCCGCCGACGGACCGCGCGGCGCTCGAGCTCTCGGGCGCTCGGAGTCCAGTCCGAGGCGACGGTGCTCACTGCAGCACGGGCACCGAGACCGTCGTGGAGAGCCACTGCGTCTCCAACCCGGCCAGGGTGCCGTTGCTCTTCAGCGTGGTCATCGCCTTGTTCACGCAGCCGGTCAGGCCGCTGCCCTTGGCCAGCAGCAGACCGAACTGCTCCGGCGTACCGGACTGCGTCTGGAACTGGCCGAGGATCGAGGAGTGGCTGATCTCGGCAGCGGTGATGTAGAACGCCGAGGGCAGGTCGGTGACGATGCCGTCGACCGTCCCGTTGAGCAGCGCCTGCTTCGCGACGTTGTCGTTCGGGAAGACCTCCGGGTCGTGGCTCGGCTTGATCTCGTCACGGATCGCGGTAAGGCTCGTGGTGCCGGTCTGGGCGCCGAGCTTCAGGCTCTTGAGGTCGGCCAGCGAGGCCGCCGTGACCTTGTTCTTGTCGAGAACGACCACCGCTTGCGCGGCCGAGTAGTAGCCGTCGGAGAAGTCGACCGCCTTGGCGCGAGCCGGAGTGATCGAGATCTGGTTGATGTCGAAATCGAAGTTCTTCGGGCCGGGCGCGTAGGAGTTGTTGAACGGCTCCTTGACCCAGGTCACCTGCGCGTTGCTGAAGCCCATCTGCTTCGCGACGGCGTACGCGACGGCGTCCTCGAAGCCCTTGCCGTTCGTCGGGTCGTTGTTGCTGAACCACGGCTCGTACGCCGGGGTGTCGGTGGCGATGGTGAGCTTGCCCTTCGACGTCAGCGGGAGCGACGACACCGCGCACGACGACGACGCGGCGCCGGAACTCGCTGGCTTCTCGGGCGAGCCGCACGCTGTGGCGACGATCATCAGTGGGAGGGCGGCAAGGGCAATCGGGCGCAGACGCATGCCGGAATGCTAGTCCTACCCCGCCGGTGCACTTAAGCATGTGGCCGCTGCCCCTTTGCAACTAGTTGCATAGGGTCAGGTCCTCAGGCACAGTTGCACCCATGGCCCTCGAACACGCGCTGCTCGTCTCGCTGTCCGAGCGACCCGCTGCCGGGCTCGAGCTTGCCGGCCGGTTCGATCGGTCGATCGGCTTCTTCTGGAGCGCCACCCACCAGCAGATCTACAAGGTGCTGCGCCGGATGGAGACCGACGGCTGGGTCACCGCGCGCACCATCGAGCAGGCGGGTCGGCCCGAGAAGCGGGAGTACTCGGTGACCGATGCCGGACGGGCTGCGCTAGCCGACTGGATCGCCACCACGACTCCGCGCGCGGCGTTCCGTAGTGAGATCGCGGTGAAGATGCGTGCTGCGTCGTACGGCGACCGGGATGCGCTGCTGGCCAACCTCGGCGAGCTCGTCGCCGATCACCGGACCCGGCTCGCGCACTACGAAGCGATGTCGCGGCGCGACTACCCCGAGTCCGACCAGCTCACCGGCCATGACCTCGACACCTACCTGGTGCTGCGCGGCGGCATCCTCCAGGAGACCTTCTGGATCGCCTGGCTCAACGAATACCTGGAGGCACACGCATGACCGACGTCTACCCGCACCTGCTCGCGCCGCTCACGATCGGCGACCTGACCCTGCGCAACCGCGCGGTGATGGGGTCGATGCACACCGGCCTCGAGGATTTCTTCTGGGACATCCCCAAGCTGGCCGGGTACTACCGCGAGCGGGCTGCCGGCGGCGTCGGGCTGATCATCACCGGCGGCTACGCACCCAACAAGCGCGGCTGGCTCAAGCCGTTCGCCTCGGAGATGACCACCCGGCTGCAGGCTGCCCGGCACCGCCAGGTCACCGATGCGGTGCACGAGGCCGGCGGAGCGATCGCGATGCAGGTCCTGCATGCCGGCCGCTACGGCTACACCCCGTTCTCGGTCTCGGCCTCAGCGAAGAAGGCGCCGATCAACCCCTTCACCCCGAGCGCGCTGTCGACCAAGGGCGTCGACCGGACGGTGTCGGACTTCGCGCACGCTGCGGGGCTGGCCCAGAAGGCCGGGTACGACGCCGTCGAGATCATGGGCTCCGAGGGCTACCTGATCAACCAGTTCCTGGCCGAGCGCACCAACGAGCGCACCGACGCGTGGGGCGGTACGCCGACCCGACGGATGCGCTTCCCGGTCGAGATCGTCCGGCGTACCCGGGAGACGGTCGGCGACGGGTTCCCGATCATCTACCGGCTCTCGCTGCTGGACCTGGTCGAAGGCGGCCAGGTCTGGGACGAGGTCATGGAGCTGGCGTTCCTGATCGAGGACGCCGGCGCGACCGTGCTCAACACCGGCATCGGCTGGCACGAGGCGCGGGTGCCGACGATCATCACGCAGGTCCCCCGTGGCGCCTGGACCTGGGCGACGGCACGGTTGAAGAAGGAGGTGGCGATCCCCGTCTGCGCGTCGAACCGGATCAACACCCCGGAGCTCGCCGAGCAGGTCCTCGCCAACGGCACGGCCGACCTCGTCTCGATGGCCCGGCCGCTGCTGGCCGATCCCGAGTTCATCAACAAGGCGGCCGCCGAGCGGGCCGACGAGATCAACACCTGCATCGCCTGCAACCAGGCCTGCCTGGACCACGTGTTCAAGAACAAGCGGGCGTCCTGCCTGGTCAACCCGCGCGCCTGCCACGAGACCGAGCTCGTCCTGCGGCCGACGCTTCGGCCCCGCGAGGTCGCGGTCGTCGGCGCCGGCCCGGCCGGCCTTTCTGCCGCAGTCTCGCTAGCGGAGACCGGAAACAAGGTGACGCTGTTCGAGAAGAACCCGCATCTCGGCGGGCAGTTCCGGCTCGCCATGGCCGTCCCCGGCAAGGAGGACTTCGCCGACACGCTGCGCTACTACACCCGCCGGCTCGAGGTGCTCGGGGTCGACGTACGGGTCTCGACGCAGGCTGACGTCGCGGCGCTGGCCGGGTTCGACGAAGTCGTCATCGCCGCCGGCGTGGTGCCGCGCGTGCCCGCGATCCCCGGGATCGAGCACCCCAAGGCCGTCCTGTACTCCGCGCTCCTCGACGGGTCGGTAGTGCCAGGCGCGAAGGTCGCGGTCATCGGCGCTGGCGGTATCGGCGTCGACGTCTCGGTGTTCCTGACCCACGACCCCGACGAGACCCTGGCCGAGTGGCTGGCGCACTGGGGCGTCGGCGACCCCGCGGCATCGGATTCATCGGGCGATCGCGGCGGGCTGACCTACCCGACGGAGCGCCGCCGGATCCGCGAGGTCACGCTGATCCAGCGCAAGACGTCGATGATCGGACGCGACCTGGGCAAGACGTCTGGCTGGGCCCACCGCTCGGTGCTCAACCAGTCCGGCGTCGCGCTGATCAGCGGTGCGACGTACGACCGGATCGACGACGCCGGGCTGCACCTGACGGTCGACGGGCGCTCCGAGCTCCTTGAGGTCGACCACGTCATCATCTGCGCCGGCCAGGAATCCGTCCGTGGCCTGTACGACGAGCTCGTCGCCGCCGGCCGCGGGGACGCCGTCCGGATCATCGGCGGCGCGGACGTCGCCGCCGAGCTGGACGCCAAACGCGCGATCCGCCAGGGCGTGGAGCTCGCCGCCCGTTGAATTGAGATAGTCCCTAGCGACTTACATCGAAAACAGGCCGATCGAGGTGCAACTTGCTAGGGACTATCTCGGTTGTCAGGCGTGCTCGGTGTCGTGTTCGTGGTCGCGGTGGGACTCGGGCTCGACCTGGAACGTGGCGTGGTCGATGCTGAAGTGCTCGGCGACGCAGCCCGTGAGGTCGTCGAGGATGGCGCCGACTCCGCGGGAAGCGAGGGCCGACTCGGTGACGGTGATGTGCGCGGACAGTGCCGGCATCCCGCTGGTGATCGTCCAGGCATGCAGGTCGTGGACGTCGACGACCCCCTCGGCGCCGCAGAGATGCTCGCGGATGACCTCGATGTCGATGTCCGTCGGCGTCGCCTCGAGAAGGACGGCGCCGGCCTCGCGGAGCAGCGCCCAGGCCCGGGGCAGGACCAGCAGTGCGATCACCAGCGAGGCGATCGAGTCGGCGCGGTCGAAGCCGGTGGTCAAAACCAGGACGCCGGCAACGATCGCGGCCACCGAGCCGAAGGCGTCGCTGAGCACCTCGAGGTACGCCGCCCGCATGTTCAGCGAGCTGCCTTGCCGCCGGCTCAGCACCGCGACCGCGAGCAGGTTCGCCGCCAGGCCGATCGCCGCGAACACCAGCAGCCGGCCGGCGTCGACATCGGTCGGATCGAACAGCCGGCGGGTCCCGGCGTACGCCAGGTAGCCGCAGAGGGCGATCAGCACCAGCGCGTTCACGACCGCAGCCAGGATCTCGGCGCGGTGGTTGCCGAACGTACGCCGAGGGCTCGGCGGCCGCGTGGCGATCAGCGAGGCGCACAACGCGATCACGATCCCCGCCGCATCGGTGAGCAGGTGGCCCGCATCAGCGAGCAGCGCCAGCGACCCGCTCCACCAAGCGCCGAGCGCCTCGACCACCACGACACTCGACGTGATCGCGAGCACCAGGGCGAGGCGGCGGCGGTCTTCCGCACGGCCGGACGCGTGGCCGGACGTGTGCCCACCATCGTGCGAGTGTCCGGCGCCCATGGACACAGGATAGGGAGGCGGGACTACGGTTCAGGCGTGGACGAGCTGCCGATCACCGGGATCGTGATCCCGGTCGTCGAGGCCGATCGGTTGATCGGCTCGCGGACCACCGCCGGGACGCTGCGCCGACTGCCCGGCGTGGGCGTCGTACCGGCCCACATCACGCTGCTGGCGCCGTTCCTGCCCGAGGAGCAGATCGACGCGAGCATCTGGGACGAGCTGGCGCGCTTCTTCGCCGATGTCACGCCGTTCACCTTCGAGCTCGGCGAGATCTGCTCCTTCCCCGGCGGAGTGACCTATCTCGCGCCGGAGCCGTCAGCGGCGTTCCGCCGGATGACGCTGGAGCTGCACCGGGTGTTCCCCGAGTTCCCGCCGTACGGCGGAGCGTTTGACGATGTCGTGCCGCACCTGACCGTGGCTTTGGTCGACGGCGAGGACGCGGACTCGCTCGCGACCAGCCTCGCACCCGGCCTGCCGCTCTCGGTGCTCGCCTCGGAGGCAGCGCTGTTCGTCACCGACGACGACGGCACCCGCGTCCTCGGCACGCTGGCCTTCGGGACCACGGCCGCGTGAGCATCGAGTCCAGATGAGCATCGAGGTACGGCGGGCACTCGACCGCTTCGAGACCCGGAGCGACGGCATCGTCACGCGGCACTCCTTCTCCTTCGGCCCCTTCTACGACCCCGGCAACCTCGGCTTCTCCGCGATGAGCGCGTTCAACGACGAGAACCTTCAGGCCGGCAGCGGCTATCCCGACCACCAACACCGCGACACCGAGATCGTGACCTGGGTGCTGGAAGGGTCGCTGGTGCACACCGACGGCGACGGACGATCGGTGCATCTCGGTGCTGGCGACGTCCAGCGGATCAGCGCCGGTGACGGCATCGTGCATGCCGAGATCGCCGAGCCCGGCGCGAGCACCCGCTTCCTGCAGACCTGGCTGCGGCCCGACGAGCCGGGAGGCGCCCCGGCGTACGGCGTCGAGGGCGAGCTGGGCACCGGGCCCGGCCTGACCGAGGTGATCGGACCGCATGGCCTGCGGGTCCGGACCGCGGGGGCACGGCTGCTGCTCGGCCACTGCGAGCCGGGGCAGATCGCGCTGCCCGAGGCCGCCCGGATGCACGTCTTCGTCGTCGACGGCCGGGTCGTCGTGGGCGACCGGGTCCTCGACGCGGACGACGCTGCCCGGCTCAGCGACCAGGGCGGGCGTGATCTGGTGATCGAGGAGCCCGCCGTACTCGCGGTCTGGGCCTTCTCAGTATGAGGCCCCCCGATGGCCGGTATCGTTCGGCGCAGCACACCGACCTCAGGAGAACGCAGCAGTGAGTACCAGCACCGATCGCCGTTCCCTCCGGCTGGCAGAGCACGCGAAGGTCGCACTCCGCTCGGCCCTGCACAAGCGGAACCTCGACCTGGTGCGGAACCCGTTCCCGGTCCAGGTCGCGACCGCCCTGAAGGCCCTCGATCTCGGCACGGCGCTCGACGTCGGCGCCAACATCGGCCAGTACGGCGCCGCCCTGCGTGCCAGCGGCTTCCGCGGCCGGATCATCTCGTGCGAGCCGCTCAGCGACGCCTTCCCACACCTGGCCAAGCGCGCAGCCAGTGACTCGTCGTGGACGGTCCTGAACACCGCCGTCGGCACCGAGCCTGGCGAGATCGAGATCAACGTCTCGGAGAACTCCTACTCGTCCTCGATCCTCCCGATGACTGACGCGCACAGCCTGGCCGCCCCCGGCTCGAGCTACATCCGGTCGGAGAAGGTCGCGATGACCACCGTCGCGGAGATCCTCACCAAGCAGGGCGTGGATCCGAAGCGAACACTGCTCAAGATCGACACCCAGGGCTACGAGGGAGCCGTCCTCGACGGCGCCGGTGACCGGCTCGGTGAGTTCGCCGCCGTCCAACTCGAGCTCTCGATGGTGCCGCTGTACGACGGCCAGCCGCTGTTCACCGACCTGCTGCCGCGGATGGAGCAGGCCGGCTTCGGCATCTTCGCTCTCGACGGCGGTTTCAGCGACCCGCGCACCGGCCGGATGCTCCAGTGCGACGGGTTCTTCGTCCGCAATGACCTGATGCCCGCGGACTCCGGGAAGTTCTGATCTGACGAATTCACCGGGTCCCCGGTGAATTCGACGCTGGTCAGGGGATCAGGACACCGGGGTTCAGCACGCCGGTCGGGTCCAGCTCGGCCTTCACCGCACGCAGGATCTGCACGCCCACCGGGCCGATCTCCTCGGCCAGCCACGGTTTGTGGTCGCGGCCGACGGCGTGGTGATGGGTGATCGAGGCACCGTTGTGCACCATCGCTGCCGAGACCGCAGCCTTCGCCGCGAGCCACTGGGACAACGCGTCGTCCTCCGCCTTCGCCGCGACGGTGAAGTACAGCGAGGCTCCGGTCTCGTAGACGTGCGAGATGTGGCAGAGCACCAGGCTGCCGTCGCCGAGCGAAGCGGTGACGGCGTCCTTGACGCTGGTGTACACGTGGTCGAGGTTCGACCAGAAGGTGACGGTCTCCATCGTCTCGACCAGGACCCCGACGTCGAGCAGCGAGTCACGCAGGTAGGGGCCGTGGAACCGGCCCTCGGCCCAGGCCCGGCCGCCCTCGGTCCCGAGGCTGGCGCCGCCCAGGCCGACGAGCAGCGCGGAGACAGCGGCCCGCTTCGCCTCGACGGACGCGGCGGTGCCCTCGTACCCGGTGATCATCAGGCAGCCGCCGGCAGTCTCGCCGCCGACGTCGGCCGGCTTGGCCAGGTTGATGGCCGTCTCGTTCTCATCCGAGAGCCGGAGCACGGTCGGCAGAATGCCGGCCTGCACCAAGGTGCGCATCGCGGCTGCACCGTCGACGAAGGTCTCGAACCGCCACGACTCGAAGGCCTTGGCGACCGGGATCGGACGGACCCGGGCCTTGACCGCGGTGACGACGCCGAAGGTCCCCTCCGAGCCCATCACCAGCTCGCGCAGGTCGGGGCCGGCGGCGTTCGACGGCGAGCTGCCGAGCTCGAGCGTGCCCTGCGGCGTGGCCACCGTCAGGCCGACGACCAGCGAGTCGAACCGGCCGTACCCGGCTGAGGACTGACCCGACGAGCGGGTGACTGCGAAGCCGCCGATCGAGGCGTACTCGAAGGACTGCGGGTAGTGGCCGAGCGTTACTCCTTCGGCCTGCAACAGCGCCTCGGCCTGGGGGCCGCGCAGGCCCGGCTCGAGGATCGCCGTCATCGAGGTGTGGTCGACCTCCACCAGCTTGTCGAAACGGATCAGGTCGAGCGAGACGACTCCGGCGAAGCCGTCACGTTGGGCAGCCAGGCCGCCGACGACCGACGTACCGCCGCCGAAGGGGACCAGAGCAACGTGGCGGCGTACGCACCAGTCCATGACGCCGACGACCTGGCCATGGTCGGCGGGGCGTACGACGGCGTCGGGTGAGTCCGACCCGTCACCGGCGCGCAACTTGAGCAGGTCAGGTGTGGACTTGCCGCGGGTCCGGTGCAGGCGGGTCTCGTGGTCGGTCAGCACGTGCTCGGCGCCGACGATCGCAGCGAGCTCGGCAACCAGGGTGTCGTCGAGCGGTGCGCTCAGAACGACATCGGCTTCGGCCACCGCGGGAGTGTCGCGGGTGCCGATGAAGGAGTCGACCAGCGTGAAGGCGCTCTCGGCGAGCGGACCGGCCTGGGTCGGGTCGCCCCACCGGGACCAGTGCATCTCGGGAGCGTGCGGGTGAGAGGTCATGTGTTACAGTGTTACATATGACGTCACGTTGTAACAAGCCTGAGGCGCTCCGGTGAGTACGGCGACCGCCCAGCCGACCTCCGAGGACCTCGCGCTCGACGCGGCCCGGGAGTCGATCCTCGCCGTCGGTTGGAGCCGGACGACACTGACAGACATCGCCCGCCGGGCCGGCCTGTCCCGGATGACGCTCTACCGACGCTGGCCCGAGATGAACGCACTGCTAGCCGACCTGATGACCCGCGAATGGGCCGAGCTGGTCCGGATCGCCCCGGCAGGAAGGGGCAACCACCTCGAGCGGCTGGCCGAGGGAGCGATGCACACCGTCGCCGCGCTGCGCGAGAACGAGCTCTTCACCCGGATCATCGAATTGGATCCCGAGATGGTGCTGCCTTATCTGCTCGATCGGCCCGGCCGGTCCCAAGAGCTGGTGCTCGGCATCCTCGCTATCGAGATCGAGGCGGGCCAGAAGGCCGGCGAGATCCGGCACGGCAAGCCCGCGCTGCTGGCTAGGTCCCTGGTGCTGGCAGCGCACGGTTTCACGTTCTCGACCCAGACCATGGTCGACGACGATGTCACCGCAGCGGAGCTCGACCGTGAGCTCGGCCGGCTCGTGGAGAGGTATCTGGCGCCATGACTCCCCAGATCCGCGCGACCGACGACGGCCGGATCACCGCCGGCAGCGCCGGCATCCCGGAGACCACCGAGGTGCTCGTGATCGGGCTCGGCGTGACCGGTGCCGGGGTCGCCCTGGATGCTCGGACCCGCGGGCTCGACGTCGTCGCCGTCGACGCGTTCGACGTTGCCTGGGGGACGTCGCGGTTCAGCTCCAAGCTGGTCCACGGCGGGTTGCGCTACCTGGCTAAGGGCCAGGTCGGCATCGCCCACGAGAGCGCGGTCGAGCGCGGCATCCTGATGGAGTCCACCGCCCCGCACTTGGTGCACGCACTGCCGATGGTGATGCCGTTGACCGACGACGTGAGCGCGTTCGCCGCGTTCCTCGGACGCCGTGGCGTCGGCGCCGGGGATCTCCTCCGCAGGGTCGCCAGGACCAGTCGCGAGACGCTGCCCAAGCCGCGCCGGATCAGTGCGACGGAGACGCGTGCCCTGGCGCCGGTGGCACGGCACGACGTCCGCGGCGGCGTGCTGTCCTGGGACGGCCAGCTCGAGGACGACGCCCGGCTGGTGCTCGGGATCGCGCGCACTGCGGCGGCGTACGGCGCCCGGATCCACACGCGCACCCGGGTCGTCGAGACGACCGGCACCAGGGCCGTGCTCCGTGACGAGCTCACCGGCGAGGAGCGCACGATCAGAGCCAAGGTCGTCATCAACGCTGCCGGTGTCTGGGCGGGGCAGGTCGTCCCGGGCATCACCCTCAAGCCGAGTCGCGGCAGCCACCTGGTGCTGCGCGCCAGCAGCCTGCCCGGCGTACGGTGCGCGATCATGGCGCCGGTCCCGGGGTCATCGAACCGGTTCGTGTTCGCCCTGCCCCAGCCGGACGGCACCTTCTACGTCGGCTTGACCGACGAAGAGGTGTCCGGCGAGATCCCGGACGTCCCGAGCGTGCCGGACGAGGACGTCGTGTTCCTGCTCGATGTGGTCTCCCGGGTGCTGGAGCGACCGATCACCCGCGAGGACATCGTCGGCTCGTACGCCGGCCTGCGACCGTTGCTCGACAGCGACGGATCGACCGCCGACCTGTCCCGCAAGCACACCGTCCTGACCTCGGAGACGGGCGTCATCACCATCGTCGGCGGCAAGCTCACGACCTACCGCCGGATGGCCGCTGACGCCGTCGACGCGGCGGTCG
Organism: Marmoricola sp.; assembly: GCA_035695505.1. GTDB lineage: Bacteria > Actinomycetota > Actinomycetes > Propionibacteriales > Nocardioidaceae > Marmoricola. The sequence continues at coordinate 49,995 of DASRRQ010000152.1, forward strand.
CCCATGCGTCCCTGCCCGCACAGCCGTGCCAAACGAAGGCACTGCCACTGCTGGGCGCCGGTGCGGGCCGGAGCGCCGCACCTGCTCGCCTCGTACGCCGCTTCGGCACCGAGGCGCCGGCCGTTCTCGCGAACGCGGTCGCGCACGGGCTCACCGAGGCCGAGGCCTTGGCGCCGGTCAGTGACCAGATCCCGGCCACGCTCGCCGAGTTCGTCTTCGGGATCACCCATGAAGGCGCGGCCGACGTCGACGACCTGCTGGACCGGCGTACCCGGATCGGGCTGGTGCCGGCTGACCGCGCCGTGGCCGAGCCCCTGGCGCAGCGGGCGTTCGCGGTGGTCAGGTCGCCGGTCGCCTGACACGAGGCCCGATTCAAGTGCCCACAACACCGAACTCAACTGACCACGAGGCCCAACTCAACGGGCTCAGGGAGCGGGACGCACCAAGCCATTGTCGTAGGCGTAGACGATGGCGGCGGGTCGGTCGCGGAGGTCGAGCTTGGTGAAGATCCGGCCGACGTGGCTCTTCACGGTGAGCTCGGAGATGAACAGGTCGCCGGCGATCTCGGTGTTGGAACGGCCGGCGGCCATTGCGCAGAGCACCTCGAGCTCGCGCGCGGTCAGCACCTCGTGGTCCCCGGGAGCATCGGCGACCGGGCTGCTGGCGCGATAGCTGGTCAAGATCCGGCCAGTGACCGACGGATCCAGCCAGGAGTCGCCCGCAGCCACGGTCCGCACCGCTCGGATCAGGTCATCAGCCGAGGAGTCCTTGAGTAGGAAGCCGGCAGCGCCGGCGCGTAGTGCCCCGGAAAGCATCTCGTCGTCGTCGAAGGTGGTCAGCACCAGCACCGGCGGCGCGCCCGCTCGCTGGGCCAGCGCCCGGGTCGCAGTGATCCCATCGACCTCGCGCATCCGCAGGTCCATCACCACGATGTCGGTCTCGTGGGTGTCCAGGACGGCCGGGAGCTCCGAGCCGTCGCCGCACTCAGCGACGATCTCGAATCCGTCGCGGCGGCGCAGGATCCGGCGCAGGCCCGAGCGGACCAGCTCCTGGTCGTCGACCAGGACCACCCGGATCAGCTCCTCGACGGTCACCAGACTGCCTTCGGCGTCAGCTCGGGAGCGACCGTCGGCATCCGCCACGGACAGGAGAGCAGGCCGTTGCGCTCACGCAGCGGCACCCTCAGGTCGACGAGCCAGTCCTCGCCCGCGCGGGCAGCGGTCAGTGTCGCGCCGAGCTGCTCCGCGCGTGCGGCCATCCCGGCCAGACCTGAGCCGCTGCCATCGGTCGACGTCACGGCGGGCAAGGTGTTGCGGACGACGAGGTGGGCCTCCCGCGGCGTCACGCTGAGCTCGACCCGCGCGGTCGTCGCTGGCGCGTGCTTAGCGATGTTGGCCAGCGACTCCTGCACGATCCGGTACAGGCCGAGCCCGGTCGCTTGGGCCAGCCGGTCCGGGTCGCCGGTCTCGATGTAGCGCACCGCGAGGCCGGCGCGCTCCATTTGCGCGACCAGGTCGCCGATGTCGCTGCCGCCGGGCAGCGCCCGGGTCGCCGAGGGACCGTCGGCCAGCGCGCTGACCGTCTGCCTGATGTCGGCCATCGCCTGGCGGCCGACGCGCTCGGCGTCGGCCAGTGCCTCGTCGACCTCGGCGACCGCCGCCTGCGGGCCGTCGACGTCGCGCAGCGAGTGCCGGGCACCAGTGATCTGCAGCAGCGTCACCGACAGCGAGTGCGCCACCAGGTCGTGGATCTCGCGGGCGATCCGCTCGCGCTCGGCCAAGGTCGCGCGCGCGTACTCGCCTTCGCGCGCGGTGCGCTCGGCCCCGAGCGCGCGCATCTGCCAGAGCAGGGTGTAGCCGATCACGAACCCGAGCAGGACGTCGACGACCTGCAACGGCGCGCCCGGCATCCCTGGCCCGATCACCGCGGCGCCGACCATCACCTCGGAGATCGCGGCGACGATCAGCCCGTTGCGGGCGCCATCGCGGGCGGTGACCTCGGCGGTGACGAACGCCAGCAGTCCGGGCGCGACGTCGAAGGCGTGTGATGCAGTCACATGGTCGGAGAACAACCAGCCGGCCGCCACGAGGGCCGCGAGCGTCTCCAACCACAACGGGAGCTTGTAGCCCAGGACCAGCATCAGGAACCCGGGGAGCAGCACCAGTGCCAACGTGAGGGCGATCAGGCCCGGCGGCAGCAGCGCGTCGCGCAGGGCCAGCCCACCTGCGACGGCGCTGATCTGGCCGACACCGGAGAGCACCGGCATCCACCAGGGGTAGAGCAGGCCGTACTCGGCGATGTTCTCCTCGATCGACGTGCGCACCAGCACCGGAAGCGACCTCAGGGTCGCGGCGAAGGGGGAGTCGAGGGGGCGCACGGTTCCAAGAGTAGGGAAGGCGGGCCCCGGGCGGCATCCCTCTGCAGGAGGCCGCGCCGCTCCTACCAGGGTCGTAGTGCGAAGGGGTACTGCGGGCCGATGGGTGCGGGCCCGCAAGTCCGTAGGTTCGGTGTAACGGAGAACGGGCCGACCTGGCCCGGCGAACCACACAGAGGGTGATCCCCATGAGCTGGACCGAGACGCACCGCCGCTGGCAGGCACTGCAGGAGATCGAGGCACTGGCGAACGCCGGCTGCGACGAGCTCCCCTGGAACGCCGAGTACGCCGAGATCTTCGGCGACCGCGACTCCCTGGCTGCCGCGCTCCACTACCGCTGGCGGCTGACCCGAGACGCCCAGCTCGACACCCATCTCGCCGAGCCGGTGCTCGAAGAGCAGCGGACCCGGCTCGAGGCTCGCAATGCCGGGGTACTCCGGCTGCTGCGCAACCACGGGACCAGGGTCGCGCCGGTGCTCACGATCGTCCCCCTCGCCCCGGCCGTCGACTGCGTCTCTGCCTGACGCGGCGCTCGGAGATATCCCCAAGCCGGTCATGGCGCCCGGTTTGTCGGGATATCGTGACGCGTTGTGAGGAAGCTCTGGCTCGTCGCCGGCGTCGGCGTCGCGTGGCTCGTGACGTTCATCGTCATGGGCGGCAGTGTGCTGCCTGCGCTGTCCTCGGATTCCCCGCACAGCAAGGCCTCCTCGACGCCGGGAGCGGGCGCGGCGCCGTCCACGACCCCGACGTCGCCGGTCGTCTCGACACCGACGAGCACCCCGACCGGTCGGGCGAGCTCCGGTCCCGGCAAGCTCGCCGTCGACGCCGAGGCGCTCGCGAACGCCAAGACCGTCGCCGGCTCGACGCTCCAGGCCCGGCCGGTGCAGCGGCGCTCGACACCGCCGGCGCTGGACTTCCGGATGGCGACCTACAACGCGCTCGGCGCGTCGCACACGGTGCACAACCGCAAGCGCGGGCCGGGTGCGGCCCGGATGGCGACCGGCGCGCAGTACGTGCTGGACCATGACTTCTCGATCGTCGGCTTCCAGGAGCTGCAGGCTGTCCAGCGCGCGACGTTCATGAGTGAGACCACGGACAAGTTCGGACTGTTCCCCGGCGGCACCAAGCCCAGCGGCGACGGCGACACCTCGATCGCCTACCGGCTCGACACCTGGAAGCTGATCAGCGCGACCACGATCCCGATGCCGTACTTCTACGGCGAGACCCGGAATCTGCCGATCCTGCTGCTGCGCAACAAGCAGACCGGGATCAAGGCGTACTTCACGAACTTCCATAACCCGGCCGATGTGCACGGCCCGGCGGCGAAGTGGCGCGCGATCGACAAGACCAAGCAGATCGCGTTGTTCAAGAACCTGGAGAAGTCCGGCTACCCCGTGTTCGTCACCGGCGACATGAACGAGCACCGCACCTGGGCCTGCAGCATCGTCGGCCCCGATGACATGCGGATGGCGGCCGGCGGTGACGGCCGCAACGGCTGCACCGTGCAGACCAATCGGATCATCGACTGGATCGGGGCGTCGTACGACGTGACGTTCTCGAACTATGTCGAGGACCGCAGCCCGCTGGTCGCCTCGATCACCGACCATCCGATCATCTCCACCGACGTCCGGATCGACAGCCGGGACTTCCCCAAGTCGGTCAGCTAGCCGGCCGGCCCAGCAGCCGGCCCAGCAGCCGGCTCAGCGGGCTCCGGCCAGGAACGCCTTCAGCACCGGGCCCGCCGTCTGCGACCCGGTCTGCCCGTCGGCGACGAACACCGCCACCGCCAGGTCTCCTTGCGCGCCGACCATCCAGGCGTGGGTGGGCAGGGCCCCGCCGTTCTTGGCGGTGCCGTACTCGGCGGTGCCAGTCTTGGCGATCACCGGCGGGCCCGGCAGCGAGGCCAGCGCTGCCCCGGAGCCTTCGGTCACCACTGCCCGCATCAGGGCGCGCAGGCTGGCTGCTTCCGAAGGCGTCAGCGGCTTAGCCGGGCTCGCGGTCACGGCAGGCAGACCGGAGATGAGATCGGGGACGACGGTGCCGCCACGTACGACGCTGGCCACTACGGTCGCCATCGCCAGCGGCGAGGCGAGGACCTTGCCCTGGCCGATCAAGTCGGCTGCTGCTTCGGTCTCGCCGGCCGGCGCAGGCACCTGCCCGAAGTACGCCGGGAAGCCGGTGTCGTGGTCGACGCCGAAGCCGAGCGCCGCAGCAGCGTCGGCCTCGGCGGTGCCGGTGACCTTCGCACGCGAGGAGATGAAGGCGGTGTTGCACGAGTTGGCGACCGCGTCACGGAAAGGGATCCGGCCGATCTTGCCCGGCGGGTAGTCGGAGTAGTTCTTGAAGACCTTGCCGTTGACGTCGACGTGCAGTGGGCAGCTCACGATCGTCGACGGCGTCAGGCCGGCCCGTAGCAGCGCCAGCGAGCTGACGATCTTGAACGTCGAGCCCGGGGCGTACTGTCCGAAGGTGGCGGTGTTGTAGCCGTTCGAGCCGGGACCGCTCGCCGCTGCCAGCACCGCGCCGGTCGAGGGCCTGATCGCGACCAGGGCGCTCGCCGGTCCATACCGGGTCAGCAACTGCTGGGCGAGGGACTGCAGCCGCTGGTCGAGGGTGAGCGCCAGGGGTGTCCCAGCGACAGCTGGGGCGGTGAACAGGACGGTCGAGGCAGCGCTTGCCGCATCGGTCCCGGACACGGCCTTCACCTCGACGCCGGACGTGCCGGCGAGTTGGGCGTCGTACCGGGACTCGAGTCCGGAGAGCCCAGCGTCGTCGCCCACGTGGAGCCGGCCGTCGCTCTTCTTGATGATCTCGGCCGTGGCCGGGCCGACGGTGCCGAGCAGCGCAGCAGCGAAGTCCTTCGTCGGCGCCAAGGGCAACTCGTCAGCGATCGCGCGTGCCCCCGGGATCGACTCGAGCTGCCCGATCAGCCGGTCCGGCACCTCGTCGCGGCGCAGCACCAGGGCCGGGACGAACGCCTTCGGACCGGCCGTAGCGACCTCCTTGACGTACGGCGCCGCCGTGATGTGGAGCAGCCCCGCCAGCCGGGTCGCGGACGTGGTCAGATCAGCGCCCGGGTCCTTCGCTGTCGCCGCCTCCTTGTCGATGCCGAAGCGGATTACCGGGCGCGGCTCGACGAGGGCCTTCCCCCCGGCACCGAGGATGTTCGCGCGCGCCGCGTTCAGGCCCGTGACGCTGAGGTGCTGGGCGCTGGTCAACGACCGCTCCAGGATGCCCGGAGCCCAGACCACCTTCCAGGTCGACCCGGTCTTGCGCAGTACTGCGGTGCCGGCGTGGGCCCAGGTCGCCTTCGGCGTCAGCGTGGTCTTCCAGGTCAGTGCCACCGACGCGCGCGAGCCGTCGACGCGGACGTCGCCTGCGGTGACCTGCGAGCTGTCGCCGGCCAGCGGCTCGACGAGCTGGTGGTAGCCGGCAGCGGCCCCGCTGGTCGTGAACGCGACGGTGCCCACGTCGCCCTTGCCCAGTGCCTGAGCGAGCGCATCAGCAGCCTTCTGGGCCTCGTCCTTCGCGCTGTCACCACCGCCGAACAGGCCGCAGCCGCTGGCGAGGAGGGCGAGGAGGAGCACGACCACCAGGCCGGCGCGGGTCCGAGACGTCATGGAGAGATAGCACCAGAAGGATCCGGGTGTAACAAGCGAGATCGCCAGGCGTAGCCTCCCTGAATGCAGATCCGGGGGCTCTTCGCCGATACGGCGCCGCTCAAGAACCCGCACTTCCGCCGGCTCTGGATCGCGAACATGGTCACCGTCGTCGGGGCCCAGCTGACTGTCGTGGCGGTTCCGGCGCAGATCTACGCAGAGACCGGCTCCTCGGCGTACGTCGGGCTGACGGGGTTGTTCGGCCTGATCCCGCTGATCGTCTTCGGGCTCTGGGGCGGCGCGCTGGCCGACGTGATGGACCGTCGCGCGTTGATGATCATCACGACATTCGGGCTGATCGGGACTAGCGCGGCGTTCTGGGCCCAGGCCGCTCTCGGCGCCCACAATGTCTGGCTGCTGCTGAGCCTGTTCTCGATCCAGCAGGCGTTCTTCGCGGTCAACCAGCCGACGCGGAGCGCGATCCTGCCCAAGCTGCTCCCGCCCGCAGAGCTGCCGGCGGCGAACTCGCTGAACATGACCGTGCTGCAGGCCGGGGCCATCGCCGGCCCGATGGTCGGAGGCGCCCTGATCCCGATCACCGGGTTCTCGCTGCTCTACCTGATCGACACCTGCACCCTGTTCGCCACCCTCGGCGCGGTCGTGCTGCTGCCCAAGCTGCCCGTCGAGGGCAGCACCGGCAACGCCGGACTGCGCTCGGTGGTGGACGGGCTCGGCTACCTGCGCGGGCACCCGGTACTGCTGACGTCCTTCCTCGTCGACCTGATCGCGATGGTCTTCGGGATGCCGCGTGCGCTCTTCCCGGCGATCGCGCATCTCAACTTCAACGGTCCCTCCGATGGTGGCCTCGCGTTCGCACTGCTGTTCGCGGCGATCCCGATCGGCGCGGTGATCGGCGGCGTCTTCTCGGGCTGGGTCTCCCGGGTCCAGCGCCAAGGCCTCGCCGTGATCGCCTCGATCATCGTGTGGGGCCTGGCCATCCTGGGTTTCGGCATCGCCGTCGGCGTCGCCGACCACACCGCACGCACGCTGATGCTCGTCCTTGCCGTGCTGATGCTGGTCATCGCCGGCGCTGCCGACATGGCCTCTGCTGCATTCCGGATGAGCATGCTGCAGGCCTCCGCCTCGGATGCGGTCCGTGGCCGGCTCCAAGGCGTCTTCATCGTGGTCGTCGCCGGCGGTCCGCGGATCGCCGACGTCGCCCACGGCGGTGCGGCGGCGATCGTGGGCTCGGCTGCAGCGGCTGCCGGTGGCGGCGTGCTGGTGGTCGTGCTGGTGATCGTCGCGGCCTTCGCCGTCCCGACGTTCATCCGTTACCGGCTGGCGCCGCCGGGACCCGCCGAAGTCTCGACAGGCTCGACCACCATTGGCTGAGCCTGACGAAACCCTCGCGTCTAGGCGGTCACGGTGATGGTGCTCAGCTTGTGCGCCTTGATCTGCGCGGCGGTGAACGGGAAGTTCACCCACTCCTTCTTGCTGAACATCACCGTCTGATCCGAGGACCAGGGCGAGTCCGGGTTGTCGGACTGGCCGTAGGTCAAGATCGTGTGCGCGTCGACGACGCCGCCCGGCAGGAACGAGATCGCCTGGATGTGCGAGGACCCGTAGGTGATCGGCTTGAAGAAGCCCAGGTTGTCGCCCGGGTTCTCCGAGGCGAGCGCGTTCGCGTTGCCGGCCTCGTCGCCCAGGCCTCCGCCAAGCGGGATCGGCGGAGCGCCCCGGTCGCCGGCCACCTGCAGCGAGCCCCAGGTCGCGTTCATGGGGATGTGGCGGGCTCGCAGGTCCGCGATCCCCTCCTTCATCGCGGTGACGACCTTGTTGTTCGCGGTGTCGATGGTGCGCGGCGTGTGCAGCGGGTCGGTGGACGTGAACGGCACCTTCCAGTAGTGCCCGCCGACCAGCCCGCCGTTCGGGAGGTGCGTGACGAACTCCTCGAAGATCTGGTTGCCGCGACTGCTGATGTTCGAAGTCTTGTTCCACGCGGCGAGCACCGGGCAGGCATTGCCGCCCTTCGCCTCCTGGCAGATCTTGACCAGTGCCGGGGTGCCGATGACCTCTGCACCGCGGACCCGGTTCTGGGTCTCGAAGCCACGCAGCTCCTTGGGCGTGATCTTCGCGCCGCCCTTGGTCGCGTCGATGACGTACTGGTCGACCATCTTGGTGCGGAAGGTCCGGATGCAGTTCTCGCAGCCGATGATGTTGGCGTAGCCGGTCAGCTTCTGGGCAGGGTTGGGCAGCCAGAACGAGTCGTTGGAGTTCATCACCCAGTCGCGCCTGTAGGTGACCGGCAGCTCCTTGGAGCCGAGGATGCCGGGCCTCTCGGCATCAGCGTCGGTCTTCCACTTGCACGCGGTGTCGGCCAGCGTCCCATCGAGCGCCGGGAGCCCGGCGAGCAGATCGAGCACCCGGCCGATCGGGGTCATGCAGGCGTTGGCCATCGAGTTCGGCACGGCGGGGACGACCGAGTGGTCGGCGTACACGACGTCGCCGTTGCGGTCGGCCGCGGTCGTGTTGACCCACGGCATCCCGCCGCCGGCGTCCTGCTTGGCGATCAGGTCGTGGACGTTCTTCGCCTTGCCCATGTTAAGGAATGTGTCGATGGTGCGGAGCTGCTCGCCGTTGGCATCACGGATAGCGAAGAAGCTCAGCGGGCTCCAGCCCATCAGCTGCGCCGGGTCGTCGATCACGTAGCCCTGCGGGGTCCGGTACAGCGTCTTGCTGGCAGTGCCGAGCGTCCCGTTGGCGTTCTTCACCTTGACGGTGACGACGTCCTTGAGGACCTGCTTGAAGATGCCGTGGGCACTGAGATAGGTGAACGGCGAGCCGACGGTGCGGTACTCGTACGGCGTGAACCGGTACGCCGTGGAGACAGTGTGGCTCCAGGCGACGTTCTTGTTCCAGCCGATGTTGACGACCGGCGAGCCGATCAGGCTGCCGCCGGCGACGTTGTACTTCCCGGGGATGGTCAACTGCTGCTGGCTGAACCGGTAGCGCTGGTTCCACGGGAAGTGCGGGTTGCCGAGCAGCTCACCGGAGCCGGTGCTGCTGTCCGCGCCGCCGATCGCCGTGGCGTTCGAGCCGAACTGCGAGTTCGGTCGCAGCGACTTGGTCAGCTTGGTCGCGCTCGGCAGCGTCGGCGGGACGATGCCGAACGTGGCTAGGCTCGGAAGGCCCGGGTCCTTCAGCGACGGCGGGGTCGCGTCGACGATCTCTTTGAGGAAGTTGCCGGTCGAGGCAATGATGTTCGCGAGGTACACGCCGTACCAGACGTCCAGCGCGGTCACGTCCGGCTTGATGTACGCCGCGCCGCGGCAGGCCGGGTCCTCGATGTTCTTCGAGCCGCCGATGGTCTCGAGGTACTTGTTGATACCGGCCGCGTAGCCGACGACCATCGCCCGGGCCTGCGCCCCGGGGCCGGCCTTCGGGTCGGCCAGCAGCTTCTCCACGACCTTGCGGTTGTGCAGATCGGTGACCAATGCGTCGGACTGCAGATTGGTGCCGTTCATCGCGACGCCGTCGTTGTAGGTGCCGGTAGGCCCGAGGTACTCCGACCGCTCGCCGCGGCCGGTCAGGAGTACGTCGGCCAGGGTGCAGGTCTCAGTCTGCGCCTCGGCGTACCCGGAGCCGAAGCCGAGCGACCCGAAGTTGGCAGCAGTGATGTGCGGGATGCCGTGGTCGGTCCGGATGATCGTGGCCTTGTAGCCCACGGGGTCCACCGACGGCACGGCCGCCGGGACCGCGGAGACTGCGGAGGAGATGTTCGTTGCCAGGAACGTCGCGACGACAGCGACGGAGGCAGCGCAGGCCAGCAGGCGGGTGTGTGAGGTCACCATGACTCACTAACTAGCCCCGCGGGTTCCGGTTACGCCACAGTAACTGCTGGCATGAGCGCAGTCAGCGGCCCTTCCATTGGGGCTCGCGCTTCTCGGCGAACGCGATCGGGCCCTCCATCGCGTCCTCGCTCGTGAAGACCGCCATCATCGCGGCGTTGCTGGCCTCCCAGGCTGCCTCCTCCGACGGCACGGCGTACGTGCCGGGGTCGCCGAGGATCCCGGCCGCCACCCGCTTGCTGTACTGGACCGAGAGCGGGGCGTTGGCGGCGATCTTCGCGGCCAGCTCCATAGCTGTGGGGAGCACGTGATCGGGCTCCACGACCGCATTGACCAACCCCCAGCGCAGGGCGTCGACCGCGGTGATCGGGTCGCCGGTGAGGATCAGCTGCATTGCGATCTTGGGCGGGATCTGCTCCGGCAGCCGCAGGACGCCGCCAGCCGCGGCGATCAGCCCGCGCTTGACCTCAGGGAGCCCGAAGCTCGCCGAGGAGGACGCGACCGCGAGGTCACTGGCCAGCACCAGCTCGGTGCCGCCGCCGAGGGCGTTGCCGTTGACTGCGGCGATCACCGGCTTGGCGATCGGGTGCTGCACCATCCCGGCGAAGCCCCAGGCCTCGGTGCCTGGCGGGTTCAGGCTCTCGCCGCGCGAGATCGCTTTCAGGTCAGCGCCCGCGCAGAAACTCTGGTCGCCGGCGCCAGTCAGTACGACGACCCGGATCTCGATGTCGGCATCGGCCTGCTCCAGCGCAGAGCCGAGGCCGAGGGTGAGATCGCCGTTGACGGCGTTGCGCGCTTCAGGCCGGTTCAGCGTGACGACCAGGACGTGGCCGTCCCGCTCGGTCAGGACAGCGGGGGTCTCGCTCATCGATGCTTCCTCTCCTCGGCGCGGTCGAGCTGCTCGAGCGCGCGGGCCTCGTCGACCTCATCGACGAAGGTACCGACGAGTGCGGTGAAATCCTCGGGCTTCTCGACCTGCGGCATGTGCCCGGTGTGGCGGAACAGGTGCGTACGCGCCCGTGGCAGCGCACTCGCCGCGGCCTGCAGATGCTTCGGCGGCAGGATCCGGTCGTCGTCGCCCCACACCACCAGCACCGGCAGCCCGGTAGCAGCCAGCCGGGCGAGCAGGTCCCGACGCCAGCCCGAGCGGACGCCGACGACCGGAGCGCCGAGGGTCGCGGCAGTCACGAGGAACGTCGCCCGGAAGTCGCGCTGGCGGGCGAGCGCGCCGGCGTGCTTGAGCTGTGCCGGTGTGGCCAGCGAGCGGTCGTGGAACAGGTCTCGAATCGTGTTGGCACCGGCCTCGCGAGCGCGGGGGCCGAACGTTCCGCGGAGGCCGGGGAGGCCGGCCAGGGCGCCGTAGGCCATCGGCAGTGCGGAGATGTTGACCTCGCTGCCGAACCCGATGCTGTTGACCAGGGTCACGCTCGCGACCCGCTCGGGATGCTCGACCGCCAACGTCATCGCCACCCCGCCACCGAGCGAGTTGCCCATGACGTGCACGGGCGCCGCGACGCCGGCCGCGTCGAGCAGGCCGGTCATCGTGCGTGCGAATGCGACGAGGCCGGGTCTGGCCGCACCGCGACGGCTGAAGCCGAAGCCCGGCAGGTCGGTACTGATCACCCGGTAGCCGCGCTCGGCGAGCAGGTCGTGGGAGTCGGTCCAGTCCTCGAGGCTGCGGGCGATGCCGTGGATCAGCAGGACCGGTACGCCGTCCGCGGGCCCGGAGTCCCGGATCCGCAGCGGCACCCCGGCGACGTCGACCTCATACGCGTCGGCTGCTCTCACGCCGAGGCCTTCACCGCCGCCTGCGAGGACCGTCGGGCCGGGGTGAACTGCAGCGTCTTGTGCAGGTCGCGGCGCATCGTGGTGGCGGAGTCGAGCAGGTAGTTCTGGCGCACCCGCCATGCTCCGCGGTGCCCCTGCTGCGGCAGGTCGCCGAGGGCTCGCTGGACGTAGCCGGACGCGATGTCGAGCAGCGGGCGTCCCTCCAGCGCAACCTCGGGCACGGGCAGCACGGACGCGGCGTCGACCTTGTCCATCTCGTTGATGACCTTGCAGACCAGGCGCGAGGTCAGGTCACCGCGCAGAGTCCAGGACGCGTTGGTGTAGCCGACGCAGAGGGCGAAGTTCGGCAGGCCGGTAAGCATGCAGCCCTGCCAGACGAAGTTCTCGTGCAGGTCGACCTTCTCGCCGTCGACCGTTGGGACGATGCCGCCGAAGAGCTGGATCTTCAGGCCGGTGGCAGGCACGACGATGTCTGCCTCGAGCACCTTGCCGCTCTTCAGCTTGATGCCCTCGGGGACGAAGGTGTCGATGTGGTCGGTGACGACGTCGACCTTGCCGCGGCGGATGGCCTTGAAGAGGTCAGCGTTCGGGACCGCGCAGACCCGCTGATCCCACGGGTTGTACGTCGGCGTGAAGTGCTCGGCGACCATCGCCTCGTCCTTGAGGATCTTGGTCGTCATCCCGAGCAGCACCTTGCTGGCGAGCTTCGGCGCCCGCTGGCAGAACTGGTACACGCCAATCTGGTACGCGATGTTCTTCGTGCGCACGATCCGGTGGGCGACGCCCGCGGGAAGAGTGTTGCGCAGGGTGTCGGCGATCTTGTCCTTCTGCGGGACGACGCCGATCCAGGTGGGGCTGCGCTGCAGCATCGTGACGTGCGAGGCGTCCTCGGACATCGAGGGGACCAGCGTCACGGCGGTCGCACCGGAGCCGATGATCACGACCTTCTTACCGGTGTAGTCGAGGTTCTCGGGCCAGAACTGCGGCTTGACCACGAGGCCGTTGAAGTCATCGATGCCCGCGAAGTCCGGCTCATGGCCCTGGGCGTAGTCGTAGTAGCCCGAGCAGGCGTAGAGGAACGAGCAGGTCAGCGTGCGCTTGACCTTGCGCGAGCCGCTGGTGTCCTCGACGTTGACGGTCCAGGTCGACGTCTCCGAGGACCAGTTCGCGCTGGTGACCTTGGTCCGGAACTGGACCTTGTCCTCGATGCCGAACTCCGCGGCTGTCGCCTTGATGTAGCGCAGGATCGAGGGACCGTCGGCGATCGCGTTCTCGTCGCTCCACGGCTTGAACGGGAAGCTCAACGTGAACATGTCCGAGTCCGAGCGGATGCCCGGGTAGCGGAACAGGTCCCAGGTGCCGCCGATGGACTCGCGTGCCTCGAGGATCGCGTAGGTCTTCTCGGGGCACTCGGTCTGGAGCCGGTAGCCGGCGCCGATGCCGGACAGGCCTGCGCCGACGACAAGGACGTCGAAATCGGGAGCAGTCTGGGGTGAGCTCATCGGTGGTCCTCCTGGTAGCGGAGCCACCATCTTATTGACGAATGTTCAGTAGCGCTAGGGGGTGTGGCCCTACTCACCGATCCGGCCGTCGATCCGCTCGCGCAGGAAGTCTGCGTGCCCGTTGTGCCGGGCGTACTCCTCGACCATGTGCACCAGGACCTCGCGCACCGAGACCTGGCCGCGCTCGTAGGCGACCGTATGGCTGAGATCCGCGGCGCCGGCGATATAGGAGTCGGTGAACGCCTGCTCCTGCGCCAGTCGCGCCCAAGCATCGTCGACGCACTCCTGAGTCCCGACGGCGTTGTCGAACTCGCCGTCCTCGTCGGCGTCGGTGCTGTAGAGGTGCGGCACATCCTCGCCGGCCAGCCGGCGCCGGAACCAGCCGCGCTCGACGTCGGCCAGGTGCCGCACCAGGCCGAGCAGCGACATCGTCGAGGGCTCGACCGAACGACGTGCCAGCTGCTCGGGATCAAGACCGCTGCACTTCAGCTCCAGGGTCTGGCGCTGGTAGTGGAGGTACTCGACCAGGGTGCTCTTCTCGTCCCCGCTGCCGGTCGGCTCGGTGGCCCGGGGGTCCTGGTCGGCGGAGGTGAACATGTCAGCGCGTCGGGGCATGCACCGATCATCACGCGGAGGGATGCCGCAGCGGAACTCTTGAAGACCGATCCTCAGCCCTCGACCGAGCCGCTCGCCGCCTCGATCACGCGGGTGAGCGCACCGTGCAGGGACCGGAGCTCGGAGAGCTCCATGCCGAGCCGCTCGACGATGGCGCCGGGGATCTTCTCGGCCTCGGCGCGTAGGTCGCGGCCTTTCCCGGTCAGCGCGACGGCGAGCGACCGCTCGTCCCGGGCGTCCCGCTCGCGGGTGATCAGGCCGGAGGCATCGAGACGCTTGAGCAGAGGCGACAGCGTGGCCGGATCGAGCTGCAGCAGCCGGCTCAGCTCCTTGACCGAGAGCGGCTGGTGCTGCCAGAGGGCCAGCATCACCAGGTACTGCGGGTGGGTCAGGCCCATCGGCTCGAGCAGCGGTCGGTAGACCGCGACCACACCGCGAGATGCCACGGTGAGGGCGAAGCAGACCTGCTCCTCCAGCGCGAGCGGGTCGGCGACCTCGGGCGGCTGCTTCGTTTTGGTCGGCGGTGCCATGATTGATAGTGTACCAATCATTAGGGCACTAACGGTTATGAGGAGGATCAGATGCCGACGAGCGACCAGCCGCGGGTTGCTAAGCACCTGATCGACCCCGCCAATCCGCCGCGCCGCCAGCGGCCCGAGGAGCGCGCGCAGGATCTCGCGAAGCTCAACAGGGTCCGGCAGTGGGTGATGTCGGCGCTGCTGGTGACGACGCTGTTCCACCTCGCCGTCGGCCTGATCATCGCGTCGCTGTTCGTGGACCATCACCGCGTCGACGCCCGGGTCGGGCTCAATGTTATCGCGGCGATCCTGCTGATCGCCGCCATCGGCGCCGCCCGGGTGATCCACCAGAAGAGCCCGCTCAGCATCTGGCTGGCGCTCGGCCTGGTGCCCTCCGCCGTAGGCCTGTACCTCGTCCTGCGCTAGCTCCTCACCCTGGTTTCGACAGTCTCAACCAACGGGGCCAGGTCCGCGCGTACCCCACCAACGCCGATTGAGCCTGTCGAAATCACCCGGCCGCGCCAACCTGTGAATCCCGGACAAGTCCTCAGGCGGGCCGGGGCCTAGCCGATCGGAGCCGTGGGCGGCGCCGCGGAGGGAGGCCGCAGCGCCGCCCGACACCTCGTTGCAGCGGTGAAGCCAGGCTTTCAGGAGGCGGGCTGCAGCAGCAGCGACTTCCAGGAGTCGTTGCCGTACAGGGCCTGCGCCCCGCCGGTGTAGACGACGTCGCTCGGCGTGGTCTGGTCGCTCCAGGTCAGCTTGCTGTTGTCCAGGTCGTACGTCGCGACCGGTGATCCCTCAGTGGTGCCGACCCGGGGTGCGTTCTGGGAGCCGCGGGCGTTGCCCTTCGAGGCCGGCTCGGTGCAGCCGGCGGTGGTGTCCATCGGCTTGTTCGATCCGTCGGTCGGCGAGCGCTCCTGGTCCTTGTGGTAGCCCTGCGTGCAGACAGCGGGCGTCTGGGTCAGGACGAGGCCGAAGCGGGCGTCGTAGCCATCTTGGTTCTTCGCGACCACGGAGAAGGCGCCGGCCACCAGATACGGGTAGATGACCAGGACCTGCCGCAGACCTGGAAGATGCCGGTCGATCACCTGGCCGGTAGTGACGAGGTTGTTGATCAGCTGGCCGAGGTCGACCTTGTTCTCCTCGAGGAACGTCCGCAGCTCGTTGGCAGTCGCCGAGCCGTTGTCGATCAGTGCCCGCAGGGACTTGTCGTTGGCGGCGAGCGTGCCGCTGAACAGCGCCAGGTTCTTGGCGAAGCTCTTGATCGCATCACCCTTCGCGGCCTGCGTCCGCAGGACGGTGTTGGAGTCCCTGATCAAGGCAGAGGTGACATCGAAGTTCGCGTTCGCGGTCTTGATGAAGGCGTTCGAGGTGTCGATGATCTGGGCGAGGTCGGGGCCAGTCCCCTTGAACGCCGCGCCGAGCTCGGAGACGACGGTGCGCAGGCTGTCCTGGGGCACCGAGGTGGTCAGCTTGTCGAGGTTGGTCAGGAGGTCGGTGGTCGAGACCGGGACGCCGGTGTTGTCCGGCGTGATCACCGAGCCGTCCTTCAGGAAGGGGCCGGTCTTCTTGCGCGGCTCGAGGTCGACGAACTGCTCGCCGACGGCGGAGAGGTTGCCGACCAGCGCGAACGTGTCCGCGGGGATCTTGTTCTTCCACTTGTTGTCGATGTCGAGCTTGACGTCGACGCCGTTCTGGATCAGCACCATGTCGCCAACCTGGCCGACGCCGACGCCGCGGTAGGTCACCGCCGCTCCGGTGAAGATGCCACCGGACTGCGGGAAGTGGGCGTTCACCGTGTACGACGTGCTGTGCACCAGCCGGTCGAGGCGCGCGTAGCGTCCGCCGACGTAGGAGATGCCGAGCAGGGTGATGAACACGAACACCATCAGCTGGCGCTTGGTCCTGTTCGTCAGCACCTACGGGCTCCTTCGTGACTCGGGCCGCCCGCCTGCGTCGCGAGGCACTGAGGAAGGACCTGCACCAGCATCGCAGACATATCAGGACACACCTGCCCGAGGGGTGAAGATCACACCTAACTGGTCATCGAGGCGACGCCCGCAGCAGCGGTCATGAGGCCGTGAGGCGGACCTGGTCGAGCTCCCAGTAGGCCCGCATCGAGGTGATCCGGCCCTCCTCGTCGGTGCGGTAGACCGTCACCAGGTCGATCTCGGCGCGGGTGCCGTCGGCGAACGTCGTGGCGAAGGTGCCCTCCTGGGCCGAGGAGTCGCCGCTGGCGTACGACGTCCGGATCTCGACGTCGAACCGGGCCACCGGGCCGATCGCGACGTCCCAGAAATGCGCGATGCCCTCGGGCCCGTGGTGGCCGACGCCGTCGGGGTCAAAGAGCGAGGGGCCGACCGGGTCGAGGATCTCGCAGTCCGGAGCCCACAGGTCGAGCCAGCCCTGCCGGTCGCCGGCGATCGCGCACGCCAGGGCGGCCTGCTGGGCCCGGCGCGAGGGATGCGGCTCGTCGTTAGCGAGCCAGCTCAGGGTGCCAGGACGGGTGCCAGGACGGGTGCCAGGACGGGTGCCGGCCGGTTCGGTCATGCCGCTGAGCCTACGGATCGTGTCCGCCAGATGGTCCTCCGCGCAGCCCGGTTTGACTTCGCGTGCACGCGAACTCCTACCGTCATGGACATGTCCGACGCCAGCCCCTCCCGCCGCTACCTGGTCCTCGGCATCTGCTGCGCCAGCATCGTGATCGTCGTCATGGATATCTCGATCGTCAATGTCGCGCTGCCCTCGATCCGGCACGACCTGCACGCATCGGTGAGCAGCCTGCAGTGGACGGTCGACGCCTACACCCTGGTGCTCGCCAGCTTCTTGATGCTGGCCGGGTCGACGGCCGACCGGATCGGG
This sequence comes from Marmoricola sp., assembly GCA_035695505.1. GTDB lineage: Bacteria > Actinomycetota > Actinomycetes > Propionibacteriales > Nocardioidaceae > Marmoricola. The sequence goes on from DASRRQ010000152.1 coordinate 67,101, forward strand.
CGCCTCCGGGTCTTCCAGACCGGGCTCGCCGCGTTCGGCGTCGGGTCGCTGCTGTGCAGCCTCGCGCCCGGGATCGGCTGGTTGATCGCCGCACGCGCGATCCAAGCCATCGGGGGCACCATGCTCAACCCGGTCGCGATGGCGATCATCGTCAGCACCTTCCCGGACCGGTCCGAGCGGGCCCGGGCGATCGGCGTCTTCGCGTCCATGTCCGGCCTCTCGCTGGCGCTGGGTCCGATCCTCGGGGGCGCCCTGGTCGACGCCTTCGGCTGGCGGTCGATCTTCTGGATCAACCTGCCGATCGTGGTCGCCGCGATCGTCCTCTCGGCGCTGTTCGTGCCCGAGTCGCGGGCGCCCCGCGCGCGCCGGTTCGACCCGGTCGGGCAGACGCTGGTGATCGTGGCGCTCGGCAGCCTGGTCTACGCGATCATCGAGTCGCGCCGCTACGGCTGGGACTCCCCGCTGATCATCGCGCTGCTCCTGGTCGCAGCCGCCGCTGTCGCGGCGATCAGGGTGGTGGAGCCCCGGCGTACGGACCCGCTGCTGGAGCTCCGCCTGTTCCGCAGTACGCCGTTCAGCGCCGCGATCCTGCTCGCGGTCTTCTCCTTCGCGGCGTTCGGGGCGTTCCTCTTCGTCACCACCCTCTACCTCCAAGACCTACGCGGGCTCTCGGCCCTGCGTGCCGGCCTGGTCTTGCTCCCGCTCGGTGCCTTGATCGTCGTGCTCGCTCCGGTCAGCGGCCGCTTCGTGGCGGGCCGTGGAGCCCGGATCCCGCTGGTTGTCTCCGGTGCCGCTCTTGCGGCCGGCGGCGCGACGTCCCTGCTGCTCGGCGCGCACACCCCCTGGATCGGCGTGATCGGCGTGTTCCTGCTGTTCGGAGTCGCCCAAGGGCTGATCAACCCGCCGATCACGAACACCGCCGTGTCCGGGATGCCAGCCTCGATGTCCGGACTCGCGGCCTCGGTCGCCTCGACCGGGCGGCAGACCGGCATCACCTTGGGCGTCGCGATCGCCGGCACCATCGTCAGCTCGGCCGGCGCCTCGTCGTTCGCCGATGCCGAGAGCGGCGTGTGGTGGATGGTGATCGTTCTCGGCGTCGCCATCGCCGCGCTGGGAGTGCTCAGCAGCACCACCGCCGCGAAGGACAGTGCTACTCGCGCGGCCGAGCTCTTCGACGAGCTCGATCTCGGCGCCCGCTGAGGCCGACTACTCCGCCAGGTCCGCCGAAAGCGGCCAGCCGCCGGCCGCCAGGACCGCAGAGACCCGGCGCAGGTCGTCGGGCGACGAGGCCTGGAATGCGTGCTCGCGGACCATCGTGGCGATGTCCTCGGCGGTGACCGCGGCACCTCCGGACGCGAGCGCCAGATCGCCGGCGATCTCCATGATCTCCTCGTCGGTGAGGTTGCGGCGCAGGACGCCGAGCACCGGCGGGTAGTCCGAGGCCGGGATGCCCTCGGGGTAGCCCGCGCGCAGCCACTCCAGCATGCGGCGGACCGGTGAGGATGCGGTCATGGGTGCCTCTTCTCTGCGAGCACGGACTCGGCAATCACCGTGAGACGCTCGCTCACGTGGCGTGGATCTTCGGGATGACGTGGTTGAAGGAGATGTCCTTGCCCTGCCCGGAGGCGATCACGATCAGGATCCCACCGACGACGACGTAGGCGACGATCACGAAGATCACCACCGCGATCGCGATCCCGAGCGGGTTGCCTGCGCGGCTGGTCGCGGAGCCGTTGCTGTCGACCTGCGCCTCGCCGCCGGCCCCGGAGGCGAGCGACCTGATGCCCACGGCGTACAGGGCGGGCAGACCGGCGCCGAGCACGAGCCCGGCGACCAGGACCTTCCAGATCGAGTCGAGGGCCAGGTGCACCTCGTGGCCGAACGTTCCCATCACACACCCTCCGTTTCCAGGGCAGCCGCGGCGGCGTCCCAATCGTCATTGACGTTGTCTGCGCTGATCGGCGTCCGCTGCGAGTGGAAGTACAGGTACCCCGACAGGGCAACCAGGATCACGAACTGGATGACTGCGCCGGCCGTGAACCCGAACAGGTTGCCGAGCCCCCACATGGCAGCGCCGACGACAGCTGCGGCCGGCAGGGTCAGCAGCCAGCCGACCACCATCCGGCCCGCGACCGCCCAGCGGACCTCGGCGCCGGGCTTGCCCAAGCCGGTGCCGAGGATCGAGCCGGTAGCGACGTGCGTGGTCGACAGTGCGAAGCCAAGGTGACTGGAGGCCAGGATGACCGCTGCCGAGGACGCCTCAGCGGCCACGCCCTGAGGCGACTCGATCTCCACCAGGCCCTTGCCCAAGGTGCGGATGATCCGCCAACCGCCGAGGTAGGTGCCGAGCGCGATCGCGGTCGCGCAGGCGGCCTTGACCCAGAACGGGATCGAGTCGGTGTGGCCCCAGTGCCCGCTGGCGATCAGCGCCAGCGTGATCACGCCCATCGTCTTCTGAGCGTCGTTGGTGCCGTGCGCGAGCGAGACCAGGCAGGCGGTACCGATCTGGCCCCAGCGGAAGCCGGTGACCGAGAACGCGTGCGCCACCCCGGCGGTGATCCGGTAGATCAGCCAGGTGCCGACGCCGGCGACGAGGGCGGCGATCACCGGCGAGACGACTGCGGGCAGCAGGACCTTCCCGACGACGCCGTCCAGGGTCGTGCCGTCGCCGTCCCAGTTGACGCCGCTCCAGCCGATGGCGGCGATGGTCGCCCCGATCAGGCCCCCGAACAGCGCGTGCGAGGAGCTCGACGGCAACCCGAGCAGCCAGGTCAGCAGGTTCCAGACGATGCCGCCGATGAGTCCAGCCAGCACGATGCTCAGCAGCGTGTGACCCGGGACGGTCAGCGCATTCGAGGCGGAGGTGGCATCGGCATTGAACGTCTTGACCACCGCGTTCGTGACCGTCAGCGCGACCGCTACCGAGAGGAACGCACCGGCCAGATTCAGGACGGCCGAGAGCGCCACCGCGATCTTGGGCCGGAGCGCGCCGGTCGCGATGGACGTCGCCATCGCGTTCCCGGTGTCGTGGAAGCCGTTGGTGAAGTCGAAGCCCAGCGCCGTGATCACGACCAGGACGAGGACGAAGGTCTCTGTATCCACCCCCGCATCGTGGGCTGACCAGACCAGAGAAGTGAAGGCTTCGACAGTCGAGTTCGGTCAGTGTTCGCCGGGGGTTCGGCTCCCGGGCACCTGGCCGGTCGAGACCACCTGCCCAGCCGCGCGACCGCGCGCTGAGCGGACGAGGTGACGCGCCGGAGAACTTATCAAGCTCACGGGTGGCCACCGGGCCCGGTCGAGTAATCTCCGGAGGAATCTGATGGCGCGGGTGCCATCACCGACGAGAGGCACCGTCATGGGCTTGATGGACAAGGTCCGCGGTCAGTTCATCGACATCATCGAGTTCCTCGATGACAGTCGCGACACGATCGTGTGGCGCTTCCCGCGCCAGGGCAACGAGATCAAGAACAACGCCAAGCTCGTCGTACGCGAGGGCCAGGTCGCGGTCTTCGAGTCCGAGGGCAAGATCGCGGACGTCTTCACCGCGGGCACCTACACGCTCGAGACCAAGAACATGCCGATCCTCTCGGACCTCAAGGGCTGGAAGTACGACTTCAACTCGCCCTTCAAGGCCGAGGTCTACTTCTTCGGCACCCGCCTCTACACCGACATGAAGTGGGGCACCCAGAACCCCATCCCGATGACCGACCCGCAGTTCGGGATGGTCCAGCTGCGCGCGTTCGGGTCCTACGCCATGCAGGTCTCCGACCCTTCCAAGCTGCTGCGCCAGCTCGTCGGCACCGACGGCCAGTTCGAGACCGGCGAGGTCGAGGAGTTCCTGCGCTCCAACATCGTCAGCAAGGTCGGCGTCGCGCTGGCCTCCTCCGGCATCCCGATGATGCAGATGTCGGCGAAGACCCCGGAGCTCTCGGCGGCCCTGACCACCACGCTGACCGCCGACTTCGCCGACATGGGCGTCGCCATCCCGAAGTTCAACATCGAGAGCATCACCATGCCGCAAGAAGTCATGGACACGATGAACAAGATGTCCCAGATGGGGATGATCAACGCCGCGGCGAACATGGACCAGTTCGCGAAGTTCCAGGCCGCCCAGGCGATCGAGACCGCGGCCGCCAACCCCGGCGGCGGCGCGGTCGGCGTCGGCGTCGGCCTGGCGATGGGACAGCAGATCGCGAACGCGATGGCGCCGAGCGTCGGCGGCGCTGCTGCGCCGGCTGCCCCGGCGAGTAGCGCCGCGGGTGGCGCGCCCCCGCCGCTCCCGGGCGCCGCCCAGCCATGGTTCATCGCGGTCGGCGGCCAGCAGGTCGGCCCGATCGCAGCCCAGGACCTGGCGGCCCGGGTTGCCTCCGGCGACCTGACCCCGACGACGCTGGCCTGGCAGGAAGGCATGGGTGCCTGGACGGCAGCCTCGGAGATCGACGCGCTGCGCGGCCTGTTCACCCCGGCCCCGCCGCCCCTTCCGCCGACTGACGTGCCGCCGGCTCCTCCTGCCGCGCCGACGGCCTGAGGCCGGTATGCCCAACGACGTCCCGCCGCCGGTCCCTGGCAGCTCTGCGGCCGATCCGTCTGTCCAGGCAGGCCCACCGCCGGTGCCCGGCCTACCGGGTATCGCCGAGTCGCCGGCCGCTGCTCTGGCTGCGGCTGCCGTCCTGACCTCGCAGTGCCCGAGTTGCGGTGCCCAGACGACGTACCAGCCCGGCACTACCCGGCTGCGCTGCAGCAGTTGCGGGGCTGAGCGGGACATCGCCGCGTCTACCTCGGACATCACGGAGCACTCCTTCGACGACTGGGTCGCGAAGAACCCGGGTGCCGCGATCGCAACCGTGGGCGCGCAGACGGTGAAGTGCAGCGGCTGCGGAGCAGTCAGTGAGACCACCGATCTCGCCGGCACCTGCCAGTTCTGCAAGGGCGCGCTGATCGCCACCGACCACCCCGCAGGCCTAGTGGCCCCGGAGGCGGTCGTGCCGTTCGGCCTCGCGCAGAAGGACGCCCAGAAGGCGTTCGGCGCGTGGATCAGCTCCCGCTGGTTCGCACCGAAGGCGTTGAAGAAGGTCGGCTCCGCGGCCGGCTTGAAGGGCACCTACATCCCGCACTGGACCTACGACGCGCACACCGAGACCGACTATCGCGGCGAGCGTGGCGAGCACTACTACGTCACCCGGACCCGCTCGGTCTCCGACGGCAAGGGCGGCAGCCGCACCGAGACCTACCAGGAGCAGGAGACCCGCTGGCATCCCGCAGCAGGTCACGTGAACCGCGACTTCGACGACGTGATGGTCCTCGGCAGCCACCTGCTGCCCGAGAAGAAGCTGCACAAGATGGGCCCCTGGACGCTGGGCGATGCGGTCCCTTTCCAGCCGGAGTACCTCACCGGCTACTCCGCCGTCCGGTACGACGTCGACCCGACCACCGGAGCCGACGATGCCAAGCAGCAGATGCGCTCGACCGTCGAGGGCGACTGCCGTCGCGATATCGGCGGGGACGAGCAGCGCGTTGCCACCATGGACGTCAGCTACTCCCAGACGATGTTCAAGCTGGTGCTGCTTCCGCTGTGGATCGCGAGCTACCTCTACCAGGGCAAGACCTGGCAGGTGCTGGTCAACGCCAACACCGGCGAGGTCATCGGCGACCGCCCGTTCAGCAAGGGCAAGATCGCGCTGGCGATCATCGCGGTACTGGTCGTGATCGCGGTCATCGTCGGGGTCGTGCTGGCAGCAAAAGGCGGCGGTTCGTCCTAGCGAAGTCATCGGCACGGCCGAGCCGCTCAGACGACGATCAGCTCCCGGGTGCCTCGGTTCAGGGCCTCAGGACCGTCAGCGCCGAGCACCACGATGTCTTCGATGCGCGACCCGAAGGCCCCGTCGAGGTACACGCCGGGCTCGACGCTGAACGCCATCCCCGGCTCGAGGAGCTGGGTGTTGCCGGCGACGAGGTTCGGTGCCTCGTGGACGTCGAGCCCGATGCCGTGGCCGAGGCGGTGCAGGAACGCCTCGGCGTACCCGTCCTCGCGCAGCGACTCCCGCGCCGCCGCGTCGACGCTCTCGGCGGTGGCCCCAGGGACGGCGGCCGCGAAGGCAGCGGCGTACGCGCGGCACAGGGACTCGTTGACCCGGACCGCTTCGCGCGCGGGCGCGCCGAGGGCGAAGGTCCTGGTCGAGTCGGCGTAGTAGCCGCCGGGTCCCCAGGGTCCGCTGGCATCGATGAAGACCACGTCACCGGTCCGCAGGACCCGAGGGGTCGCGGCGTGATGGGGATTGGCTCCGCTCTCACCCGCAGCGACGGCGACGAAGTCGGGATTGGTGAAGCCGTGGTCGAGCATCAGCCGACCGATCGCGTCGGACACCTCGAGCTCGGTGCGCCCGGGTCGCAGTAATCCCGGGATCTGCACGAAGACCTCGTCCAGGGCACTCCCCGCAGCGCGCAGCTGGTCGATCTCCCACGGGTCCTTGATCGACCGCATCGAGCCCAGCGCATCGTTGAGCTCGAACGAGAGCTCCTTCGCGATCGCCCCCATCCGCACCAGGTGCCCAGCGGTGAGGATCTCCGACACGGCTACCCGCCCGGTGCCGGCGAAAGCAGCCGCCAGGGCGTGCGGGTCCTCGCCGTCGCGCCACGTCACGATCTCGACGTCGTCCTCCAACGTCGTCCACGCCCCGCGTTCGAGAGCCGGCACGAACAAGACGCTCGGGCGGCCCGTGGCGACCCCGAGGACCGTCAGCCGCTCCCAGGAGGAGTGCGACTCGCCGAGCAGGTACGCCAGGTCGGGGCCCGGTGAGACCAATGCAGCGTCGAGACCAGCCTGCGCCACGGCGCTCGCGAACCTGGTACGACGGCCTTCCAGCGACCGGGACCTCGGGGTGACCCCGAGATCCCGGTCGGATCCGGTGTGCTCCATCACCTCAGGAAGTCCACTGCGCCACGAACTGCGCCACGTTCGCCTTGGTGAGCCAACCGCCGCCCACCGTCGCCAGCGTGCTGCTGTCGACGACGTTCGCTGCTGCCTTCTTGCCCTGCGCGGTGAGGATTGCGATCGTGGCGCCGGTCTCGCCGATGGAGAGGGGCAGCGTGACCAGCGCTCCGTACCAGGTGCCGGCGGCGACGGCGGCGAGGGCCTGCTTGCTGCCGCCGAACGAGATCAGCTTGATCGCGCTGCTCGTGCCCGCGGCATCGATCGCCTGTGCTGCGCCCAGCGTCTGCTGGTCGGCCAGTGATGCCACCACGGAGAGGCCGGGTGTGCGCTGCAGCTCGCTCTGGGTCACCGAGCGTCCGGTCGAGGTGTCGTACTTTCCGTCCTGGGTCCCGACGTAGTCGACGTTCGCAGGAGCGGCCTTCATGACGCTCGCGAAGCCGTCCTTGGCGGCGCGGTCGCTGGGGAAGGTGCTGTCCCCGTTGAGATAGAAGACCTTGCACGGGTCCGTGGCACCGCACGCGTCGATGCTCTCCTTCGCGAGCTGCTCGGCAGCCCCGTGGTAGTCGGCGGCGACGACACCGGCCTCGCCGGGGAACTGGAGCGCGACCTTGATCGGGTCCGAGCCGCAGGCCCCGGTGATGCAGACGACCTTGATCCCCTGCTTGGCCGCCCGCGTCAGCGGCGCGACGACAGCGGCACTGTCGACCGGCTCGATCACGAACGCCTTGAACCGGCCCGAAGCGGTGGCGTCCTGGATCTGGCCGATCTGCTTGCTGGAGTCGAAGCCGCCGTCGAAGACCTGCACCGGACCGGCGCCGAGGCTCTTGGCTGCTTTCTTCGCGCCGGCCGCCTGAGCCTGCTCGTAGGAGTTCGACGAGCTCGACAAGAAGACGGCGACACCGACCTTCCCCGAGCCCGAGCCTGCGGACCCGGCAGAACCGCAGGCCGCGAGCAGGGACGACAGGGCAACAGCACCGACCAGCATGGCCGTGAGGCCTCTCTTGGTCATGGGAACACCTTTCATAGGAAGGCACGCTGACGCTGGCCGGACCTGGTCCGACCACGGACGTGCGGATCGATTACTGCGCTTGCTAGGTCTGTTTCTTGCGCGCCCAGGCGTCGATGGCTACAGCGAGGACGATGATCACCCCGAGAAGCACCTGCTGGTACGCCGGATCGACGGCCAGGAGGTTGAAGCCGTTGCCGATCAGGGCGAGGATCAGGACGCCGACCAGTGCCCGCGGGATGGTCCCCTCGCCTCCATAGATGGACACGCCCCCGATCACCACCGCCGTGATCGCCTGGAAGGCGAGCTGGGTCCGGACATCCGCAGAGCCCGAGGAGTTCCTACTCGCCACCAGCACGCCGGCCACGCTCGCCGAGAGTCCGGAGACGACGTAGGAGAACACCTGGATCCGTTTGACGGCGATGCCCGAGTACCGCGCCGCCTCGTAGTTCCCGCCGACGGCGTAGATGCGCCGGCCTAGGACGGTGCGCCCGAGCAGGAGCGAGGCGCCTACTGCGAAGACGATGAAGACCACCGACAGCAGGGTGAGGTTGCCGAAGCTCTTCAGGCCGATCGAGGAGAATTTCGGATCGGTCACCGAGATGATCGATCCCTTGGTGATCAGCTGCGCGATCCCGAGGAAGGCGACCGAGGACGCGATCGTCGCAACGAAGGGGTTGATCCCGCCGTAGGTGACCAGGATGCCGTTGAACAGGCCCATCACGATGCCGCTGGCGATGCCGAGGACGAAGCCGAGCAGCACGCTGTGGGTGTGCACGATCGACCACGCCGACACCACCCCCGAGAGCGCATAGATCGCATCGACCGAGAGGTCGAACCCGCCGGCGATGATGCAGATCGTGGAGCCGCAGGCGATGATCGCGATCGCCGACCACTGATCGAGCAGGTTGAACTGGTTGGTCGCCGTCCGGAATGGCGCGGAGGCGACAGCGAGCGCCACGATCAGCCCGACCGCGCTCAGGACGACGCCGTAGTCGCGGGCGAGCCGGATCGGCGACTCGGCACGACCCAAGGCCATCAGGTTCTTGATCCGAGCGGGACGGCTCACCGCGGTGTCGGTGGACATCAGATCGCTTCCTCTCGCAGATCGTCGTGGAACATGAGCCCCAGGACGGCGTCCTCGTTGATGTCGGCCCCGGACAGCTCGCCGACGATCCGGCCGGCACGCATCACCAGGACCCGGTCGGCGAGTCCGACGACCTCCTCGTTGTCCGAGGAGACGAACAGGACCCCGGCGCCCTGGTCGGCGACGTCGCGCATCAGCTGGTAGATCGCAGCGCGCGCTCCGACGTCGACGCCTCGGGTCGGCTCATCGGCTAGGAACACCGTGGGCTGCTGGCACAGCCACCGGGCGAACATCACCTTCTGCTGGTTGCCCCCGGACAGCTGGCCGACCGGCGAGTCGATCCGGTTGGCGTCCAGCCCGACCTTCTCCACGACGCCTTCCAGCAGGTCTGCCTGCTGACTCTTGGCGACGAAGCCGAGGCGGCTGACGGAAGCGAGGTGCGGCAGGCAGACGTTCTCGCGAACCGTCCGGCCGAGCACCAGACCATGGTCCTTGCGGCTCTCGGGGACCATCACCAGACCGACCTTCTTCGCCTGCTCCGGGGAGCGGAGGGTGCACGGACGGCCGTCGACCTCGACGGTGCCCCGGCTCGGCCTGCGCAATCCGACCAGCGTCTCGAGCAGCTCCGTGCGACCGGCACCGACCAGGCCGGCGATGCCGACAATCTCGCCGCGGCGTACGTCGAGCGAGATCTCGTCGAACTCGCCGCTCCGCGACAACCCGCTGACCCGCAGCGCGCGCTCGTCGGCGACCGCCGTGGCACCGCTGGGGAACATCGAGCCGAGCGAACGCCCGAGCATCGACTCGATCAGCGTGTCGGGCGTCTCGGTGCTGGCCTCGGAGGTGCGGACCAGGCGACCGTCCTTGAGCACCGTGACCCGGTCGGCGACCGCGAGCGCGTCGACGAGGAAGTGGGTCACGAAGACCACCGTCCGGCCTTCGCGCTTGAGATCGCGGATGATCTCGAGCAGCTGGTCGCTCTCGGCTCCGGCAAGCGAGGCGGTCGGCTCGTCCATGATGATGACGTCCGCGTCGCGTGCCAGCGCCCGCAGGATCTCCACCTTCTGCTGGTCCGCCAGCCGCAGCGAGCCCGCGCGGGCACGGGGGTCGATAGCGAAGCCGGCCTTCGCGGTGAGCTGCTCGTACTCGGCGAGGAGTCGGCGGTTACCTACGAGTCGCAACCCGTGACCAGTCCCGCCGAGGAAGACGTTCTCGAGCACGGAACGCTCCGGGACGATCGCGAGCTCCTGAGCGATGAACGCGATGCCTGCTCCGAGGGAGTCGCGCGGCGACTTGAAATCGACCTCCTGGCCGCGCACCGCGACCGAGCCGGTGTCGGCGCGGTGGACGCCCGCGATCACCTTGCCGAGCGTCGACTTGCCGGCGCCGTTCTCGCCGACGAGGCAGTGCACCTCGGCCTCGCGGAGCTCCAGGTCGATGTCGGCGAGCGCGACGGCGCCACCGAAGCGCTTGGACACGCCCACCAGCTCGACCATCGGGGTTGGGCGGTCCGCCGCGAGCGCGGTCATCGGGACTCTTCGATCGCGCCGAAACCGCCGCCGCCACCGGTGAGGATGCTGACGGTGTCACCGGCGGCGAGCTGGAGGCCGTTCGCTTTGAGCAGGTCCGAGCGGGTCACCGAGCCCGCGATCTCCACCCGAGGCGGGAGGCCGGTGCCGCCGCCGTTCAGGCCCCACGCCGGGGTCAGCGAGCGGTCCAGCCACAGATAGAGGCGGACAGGCTCGTCGATCCGGTAGCGCCGGACTACGCCGTCGCCGCCCCGGTGCGCGCCGTCGCCACCGGAGCCGGCCCGCAAGCCGTACTCCGTAATCGTCAGTGGATAGCGGGACTCGACCGCTTCGACCGGAGTGTTGCGGAAGCTGCCGTTGATGACGTTGATCAGGCCGTTGGCGCCATCGGCGATGGCCGACGCGCCCCAGCCGCCGGCGTGGGCCTCCACGCACAGGAACGGCGGCTCGTCCTCGTGGCGCCCAGGGCCGGAGAAGTAGGAGATCATCGAGTCGCCGAACTGGGCCGCCGTCACCGTCTGAGGCAGGACGTCGGCGAAGGCGCTGACGAAGAGGTCGATCAGCATCCCGAGCGACGTGTAGTACCAACCGCACGCTGCCGGCTCGACCGCATGGTGCATGCTCCCCGGCCGGGTCAGGACCCCGAGGTTGCCGAAGCAGCCACCGTCGAAGGACCGATCTGGCGCGAACAGCATCTTGAAGGCGACGCGGATGGCGGCGACCGTCTGCTCACGGCCGCAGTTGACCGGGCCGAGCCGCGCATCCGGGCTGTCGCGCAAGTCGATGATCATGGTGTCGCCGAGCACCTCGACCCGGAGCCTGATCGGCACCGGGACGTCGAGGACGATCCCGTCGTTGTCCATCGAGCCTTCGCCGACGTAGACACCGTCAGGGATGGCGGCGACGGTGTCCAGGTCGGCCAGCCGGCTCTGCCGGAAGATCTCATCGCGGCACCCCTCGACCGTGTCCCGGCCGAAGCGCTCGAGGATCTCGACCATCCGCCGGTGCCCGATCCGACAAGCCGCGATCATCGCGTTGAGGTCGCCGATCACCAGGTCGCGGCTGCGGCTGTTGCGCTTGACGATGTCGAGGATGTCCTGGACAGGCCCGGCCGCGGTCGCGATCTTGACCGGTCCGAGCCGCAGGCCCTCCTGGTAGATCTCGGTCGTCTCGGTGCCGCCGCCTGGATCGCGGCCGCCGAGGTCGGTCACGTCGCCCCGCGCGGCAACGTAGCCAGCCAGCTCGCCGTCGAGGTGGACCGGGGCGAAGATCGTGACGTCGTTGACGTGGGTCCCCTGGATATAGGGGTCGTTTAGGATGATCACGTCACCTGGAGCGAGCCAGTCGGTGCCGCCCTTCTGGCGGACAACCTCCTTGACGGCACCGTCGAGGTTGCCGAGGAAGAGCGGGAGGCCGCTCGACTGCCCCAGCACGTCGGCGTTCACATCCAGCAATGCCACCGCAGCGTCCTGGTTCTCGTACAGCAGCGGCTGGTACGCCGAGCGCACCAGGGCGGCGTGCATGTCCTCGGCTGCCGACTGGAACAGATTGCGGACGATCTCGGTGGTGATGACGTCGCGGCTCATCGGGTCGCTCCCTCGTTCTTCGTCAAGGACAGAGCGCCGAAGCGTGCCCGCCGGACCGACCAGCCCTCGGGCACGAGCGTCGTCGAACCGTCCTCCTGCACGATCACGGGACCCGGCAGGCAGGTCTCGGTGCCGATGGTGTCGCGGTGGACCACCCGGGCTTCCGCGACGCGGCCGTCGATCCGGATGCGGGTCGTCCTCGGCTCGCCAGCCTCGAGAGCAGCCCGTTCTGAGTCGACCAACGACGCGCCGATGGTCCCGATCGCCGACAGCCGCGCGTTGACGAGCTCGACCGGCGCCTCGACCATCGAGTGCCCGTAGTGCTGGGCGTAGGAGGTGTGGAAGGCAACGCCCAGGCCGTCGAGGGAATCGATGTCGACGGAGATCGCGTGCTCCTGGCCGACGTACCGCATGTCGACGGTCTCGACGAAGTGCTGGTCGGCCTCTGCGATGCCCTCGGCGACCAGCAGGGCGCGGCCGTTCTCGCGCAGCGTGGCCAGTGCGTCCACGAGCTCGGCGGTGCCTTCGTCGTCACCCAGCCGGCCGGACAACGGCAAGGACACGTCGTGCCGGACGTCGGCGTGCAGCATGCCCCAGGCAGACAGGACGCCCATGGCGAAGGGGATGAGGACCTCGGTGATCCCGAGCTCCTCGGCGAGCGCCACGCTGTGCAGCGGACCGGCGCCGCCGAACGCCACCAGGGTGAACTCTCGCGGGTCGACGCCGCGCCGCAGCGTCAAGGTCCGGATCGCGTTCGCCATCATGGCGTTGGCGACCGCCAGGATGCCCTCGGCCGTCTCGACCGCGTCCAGGCCCAGCTCAGCGCCGACGGTCTTCATCGCCTGCTCGGCCGCATCGACATCGAGGCGCATCCGGCCGCCGAGGAACATGTCCGGATCGATGCGCCCGAGCAGCACCTGCGCATCCGTCACGGTCGGCTTCTCCCCGCCCTGCCCGTAACAGGCCGGCCCCGGATCCGCACCGGCGCTCGTCGGCCCGACGCGGAGGCCGCCCGCTTCGGCGCGGGCGATCGAACCGCCGCCCGCTCCGATCGTGTGCAGTTCGACCACCGGCATCCGCATCACGTGGTCGGCGATCTCGCCCTCGGTGTTCAGCGTCATCGAGCCGTCGATGACCAGGCTCACGTCCGAGGACGTGCCGCCCATGTCGATCGCGATCAGGTTAGGTCGGTCGAGCCCCTGAGCAAGCGTCTGGGCGGCGACAACACCACCGGCAGGTCCGCTCAGGATGGTCTGGATCGGTTGCCGGGCGACCATCGAGGCCGAGCACACGCCGCCACTGGACCGCATCACCTGCAGCGGCGCACGACAGTCACGGGCCTTGAGCTCGGAGACCAGGTCGGACAGGTAGCGGTCGACCGTGCGGGCGACGTACGCCGTCGCGACCGTGGTCGACGTGCGCTCGTACTCACCCTGCTCCGGGGAGACCTCGTGGGACAGCACCACCGACAGGTCGGGCAGCAGGTCGACGAGGCGGGCCCGGAGCTGCAATTCGTGCCCCGGATTGCGATAGGCGTGCAGCAGGCAGACCGCCACGGTGGTGATCTGCTCGGCGCGGAGCCACCCGGCGACATCCTTGACGTCCGCGTCCTGGAGCGGCTTCTCGATCGTGCCGTCGAAACGGATCCGCTCGCCCACGGTGCGCACGTCGCTGTGCGCCACCACGGACTCGACGTTGCGTGCCCGCAGGTTCCAGATGTTGTCGTTGCCGGCGCGGCGGAGGCGGAGGACGTCGGAGAACCCGTCGGTCGTGATCAGGCCGACCCGCTCGCCGGTGCCGGAGAGCAGCGCGTTCAGGCCGGCCGTCGTGCCGTGCACCAGGTACCCCGTGTCGGCGGCGATGCCGAGCTCGTCGAGTCCGGCCAGCATGCCGCGGCTCGGGTTCGATGGCGTGCTGAGCACCTTGAAGGCGGACGTCGATCCATCGCGGGGATCCATCACCACGATGTCGGTGAACGTCCCGCCGATGTCGACGCCGACGCGCAGCTCGCGGCTCATGCCTCCGTCCTCGGGACCCAGGTGACGACCTCGTGCACCTCGCCGGCGGGCAGCGGCAGCGAGGCCGGCTCCAGCAGCGACTCCAGCTCGGCGATCTCATCGCCTCGATCGGCCGTGCGCTGCCAGGCGTCGTAGTCACCAGCGGAATTCCACAGGGCGCTCACGATGACCTCGTCCCGAGCCGGCAGCCGCACGTACATCTCTGCCGCCGCGCAGCCGCCCTCGTTGATGGCGCGATTCAGGATGCCCCTGCGCTCGAAGAACTCCAGGAGGTCGCCATCTCCGCCCGGTCGCGGGTGGAACCGCAGGACGCTTCTGATCACCGTGCGCTCGCTTTCATTCTGTATGACTTAACAACGTAAGTAGAACAGCGTGATACGGGCCACGTCAAGCATTAAGTGTGCGCTACAGTTTTCGCGTGGACCATTCGATCGCAAATCTGGGTGCGACGATCCGGCGGCATCGCACCTCGACCGGCATGAACGTCAAGGAGCTCGCCAAGGAGACCGGGTACAGCGCTGCGTACATCTCCCAGGTCGAGGGCGGCACCACGCTCCCGTCGCTGAGCGCCCTGTCGACGATCGCGGTCGCCCTGGGCACCGGCATCAACCAGTTCTTCCCCGTCGACCGTGGTCCGAGGGTGCGCGTGTCCCGAGCCGGCGACGTCAACAAGCTCCGGATGTCGCCCAACGCAGGCGAGGAGTACACGATCCTCAGCAGCCACGGCCCTGGTACCGAGATGACAGCGCTGGTGCATCGCGCATATCCCACGGGTCGCGAGCCGGAGCGCTTCCGCAACGTCGGCGAGCGCTTCGCCCTGGTGCTCTCGGGATCGGTCCGGTTCAGCTTCAACGAGCGGCTCGAGAACCTCGCCGCCGGCGATTCTGCCCACTTCGCATCACAGACGCCGTACTCGCTCGAGATCACCTCGAACGGTCCCGCGGAGATCCTGTGGTTCGTCAGCCCGGCGATCGTCTGAGGACCGCTGATGCCACGATCAGAGCATGCCAAGGGCCTCGCCACGGCCATGGGAGCCCGTCTCCGTGAGCGTCGCAACGAGCTCGGACTCTCCCTGTCCGAAGCAGCCCGCCGCGCCGAGGTCTCGGCGTCGTACCTGACGGCCGTGGAGAACGGCACCAGTACGCCGTCCCTGCCGGTGCTCTCCCGGGTCGCCCACGCCTTGGAGATCACGATCGGAGAATTCCTCGCCGATGACACCGGCACCGCCGTCGAGCTCGGCAGCCTCGGCAACCGGCCCGGGACCCAGGTCGTCAGCAGTGACGCGCTGCAGCTGCAGATCGCCTTCCAGACCTCGACCGGGACCGAGTCCGGGTCGTGTCCGTTCGAGATCGAGGGCACGACCGTCTTCGCCTACGTCCGCTCGGGCCAGCTCGACGTCTCGGTCGACGGGGAGACCTGGCGCCTCGAGGAAGGCGACTCACTGCACGCCAGCGAGCCGCACGAGGTCACCTGGTCTGCGCCCGGGCAGCCCTCGACCGTCGTGTGGGCCGTTGCGCCGACCAGCCTCGTCGAGATCTGAGCCCTAGCTCGCACCCATATAGGGGTAGCGGTTCGCCGTCGGAGGGTCGAAGGTCTCCTTGACCGAGCGTGGCGAGGTCCAGCGCATCAGGTTCGCCGGCGATCCAGCCTTGTCGTTGGTCCCGGACGCGCGAGAGCCGCCGAACGGCTGCTGTCCGACGACGGCCCCCGTCGGCTTGTCGTTGACGTAGAAGTTCCCGGCCGCGAAGCGCAGCGCCTCCTGCGTCCAGGCGACGGCACGCCGGTCCTGGGCGATCACGCTCCCGGTCAGGGCGTAGGGACTGCTCGACTCCATCCCGGTCACGACGTCGCGATAGGCGTCGTCGTCGTACACGTGGACCGCCAGGATCGGTCCGAAGTACTCGGTACTGAAGACCTCGTCGCCGGGATCACTGCCCTCGATGATCGTCGGACGGACGAAGTAGCCGACGGAGTCATCGGTCTTTCCGCCGGCCAGGACGTCCAGGCTGTCGACCTGCCTGGCCCGGGCGATCGCATGCTCATGCTTGGTGAACGCGCGCTCGTCGATGACGGCACCCATGAACGAGTCCAGGTCGCGGGGATCGCCCACGACCAGGGCCTCGGTCTCGGCGAGCAGCTCGTCCTTCATCCGCGCCCACACCGATCTCGCGACGTAGGCGCGCGACGCGGCCGAGCACTTCTGTCCCTGGTACTCGAAGGCCCCGCGGATCATCGCGGTCCTCAGCACATCGACGTCAGCGCTGGGGTGGGCGACGATGAAGTCCTTGCCGCCGGTCTCGCCGACGATGCGCGGGTAGGACCGGTAGCGGTCGAGATTGCTGGCCGTCTCGCGCCACAGGTGCTTGAAGGTCGGCGTCGAGCCGGTGAAGTGGATGCCGGCCAGATTGGGTTCGCAGAGCAGGACCTGCGACACGTCGAGGCCGTCGCCCGGGAGCATGTTGATCACTCCGGGCGGGAGGCCGGCCTCCTCGAGCAGTTCCATCGTCAGGGTCGCCGCGAGCTGCTGGGTCGGCGAGGGCTTCCAGATGACGGTGTTGCCCATCAGGGCCGGAGCTGTCGGCAGGTTGCCGGCGATCGCGGTGAAGTTGAACGGCGTGATCGCGTAGACGAAGCCCTCGAGCGGACGATGGTCGGTCCGGTTCCAGATGCCGCGCGCGTTGGCGATCGGCTGCTCGGCGTAGATCCCGCTGGCGAAGTGCACATTGAACCGCCAGAAGTCGATCAGTTCGCAGGCCGCATCGATCTCCGCTTGGTACGCCGTCTTCGACTGCCCTAGGACCGTGGCTGCGTTGAGCCGCTGGCGCCATGGCCCGGCCAGCAGGTCCGCGGCCTTCAGGAAGACGGCCGCCCGGTCGTCGAAGGACAGCTCTCGCCACGGCGCCGCCGCGTCCTGCGCTGCTGCGACGGCGTCGTGAGCATCCTGGCCGTCAGCATGGGCGCTGGTGCCGAGGACGTGCTGGTGATCATGCGGCTGCACCACCGAGAACTCCGCGCCGCGCGCTCCCTGCCAGCGGCCGCCGATGTAGGCCCGCAAGGGTCGAGCGGCAGTCGCCTGCCGTGCGATCTCGTCGGTCAGTGCCTGTCGCTCGGCGGATCCGGGCGCGTAGCCCAGGACCGGTTCGTTGATCGGCTGGGGCGGGATGGTCCCGTGCATGGTGCTCCTCGTTTCAGGTGCTGGGAGTCAGCGGGTCAGAGCGCGTAAGAAGAACGCTACGTTGGCGGGCCGTTCGGCAAGGCGCCTCATGAAGTAGCCGTACCAATCGGATCCGTACGGGATATAGATGCGCATCGTGCGACCAGCGGAAACGCCTTGGTCCTGGAGGTCGGACCGGACGCCGTACAGCATCTGGAGCTCCCAAGCGTCCGTCGAACGTCCGTAGAGGCGCGCTGCCGCTGCGGCCTCCTCGATCATCCGCGGGTCGTGGGTCCCGATCATCGGATAGCAGGTCGACGCCATCAGCTGCGCGATGTCGCGGCAGTACGCCTCGTCGACGTCGGCCTTGCGTTGATGGGCGACCGAAGCGGGCTCGTTGTAGGCGCCCTTGACCAGCCGGACCCGGGCGCCCGAGTTCGCGAGCATCGCGATGTCGCCGGGGGTGCGGGTCAGGTTCGACTGCAGGACGGTGGCGAGGCTCGGGTACTCGCGGCGCAGCTCGTTGCCGATGGCGAGCGTGGAGTCGACCGTCGTGTGGTCCTCCATGTCCAGTGAGACCGTCGCCCCGACGGCCTGAGCTGCGGCGCAGACCTGCTGCGCGTGCTCGGCGGCGAGGCTGCGGCCTACCTTCGGCAGGCCCTGCCCGAGCGCGGACAGCTTGAGGGAGACGTCCGCGCCGTCGGCGAGCCCGGCTTCGGCCAGCTCCCACAGCAGGGCCGTGTAGCCGCTGCGGATCGTCCGGGCACCCTCGACGTCGACGACGTCCTCACCAAGAAGGTCGATCGTGAAGCGCTTGCCTGCGGTCGAGAGGTCGCGCGCCGCTGCGACCGCGGCGGAGGCGTCCTCGCCGGCGACGAACCGGTCCACCACCCGCCTGGTCAGCGAGGCCGACTCGACGACCTTGCGCGCCCGGGCACTGCGCGAGGCGCGGTTCAACGTGGCACTGAGCATGAGCCAGATCCTTTCTGCGTAGAGGTCGTCAAGGTGCTGCGTACGCCGGTCACGGGTAGAGCCCCCGGACCTGGTGCGCCTGCGCGACCGACTGCACGGCGAGAGCCGTAGCGGCCTCGCGCAAGGTGAGGCCGTGGAGGTTGGCGAAGTCGTTGACCTTCGTCCAGCCCTGGCGCATCCGAGCCGCCAACCGGTCCTCGACCTCGTCGAGACGCCACCAGTACGCCTGGTTGGCCTGCACCCACTCGAAGTAGGAGACGACGACACCGCCCGCGTTGGCGAGGATGTCGGGGATGACGATGACGCCCCGGTCGGCCAGGATGGCGTCGGCGCCGGCGGTGGTCGGTCCGTTCGCGCCTTCGACGACCAGACGGGCCCGGACCAGTCCGGCATTGCTGCTGTTGATCACGCCTTCGATCGCCGCCGGCACCAGTGCGTCGACGTCAAGCTCGAGGAGCTGTGAGGCGTCCGGCAACGCGTCCGCGTCGGCGAAGCCTACGACCGACCCGGTCAGGTCCACGTAGGTCTCCAGCGCGGCGATGTCGATGCCGCTCGCGTTGTGGAGAGCGCCGTACTGGTCGGAGACCGCGACCACGGTCATGCCCTCGTCTTCGGCGATCCGGGCTGCGCCCCGCCCGACCTTGCCGAAGCCCTGGACCGCGATGGTCGCGCCGGTCGAGGAGACTCCCAGGCTCGCGAGCCCGGTCGCGGTCAGCTGGGCAACACCGCGCGAGGTCGCCGACGCACGGCCGAGCGATCCACCCAGCGCCGGGGGCTTGCCGGTGACACTGCCGAGGACCGTGCGGCCGCTCGCGACGGAGAAGGTGTCCATCATCCAGGCCATCGTCTGCTCGTCGGTGCCGATGTCGGGGGCGGGGATGTCTGTCTCGGGGCCGAGGACCGGCATCAGCTCGCTGGTGTAGCGGCGCGCGACCCGCTCCAGCTCACGGGTGGAGTAGTTGCGGGGATCGATGACGACTCCGCCCTTGGCGCCGCCGTACGGCACGTCGAGGAGCGCGCACTTCCAGGTCATCCACATCGCCAGGGCGCGGACCTCGTCGAGGTTCACGTCCGGGCTGAAGCGCAGGCCGCCCTTGGCCGGCCCGCGGGACAGGTTGTGCTGGACCCGGTGCCCGGTAAGGACCTCGACGTGGCCGTCGTCGCGCCGCAGCGGGATGCTCACCGTCACCTCGCGGCGGGCGCGGGCCAGCATCTCGTAGGTGCTCTGATCGAAGCGCAGGAAGTCGATGGCCTTGCGCAACTGGGCGCGCGCATCGTCGAGCGGGTTGTTGGTCGACGTGGCGTCGTCTGCGGTCAGCATGGTCACGCTCCGACGGTATTGACCGCCGCGGCCCCGACGCATCAGACAGACGCCACGACCTCGAGCTCAGCGGATCGACATTGTGTCGAAGCCCCTTAGAGCAGGAACCGTGCCAGGCGGAGCGCCAGATGCAGGCGGAGCCGGTCTTCGCCGTCGTCGAGGCTGAGCCCGGTCATCCGCTCGATCTGGGCGATCCGGTGGTAGATCGTCTGCCGGTGGACCGACAGCCGGCTCGAGGTCCGTGCCACGCTCCCGGCTTCGTCGAGGAACGTCAGCGCCGTGGTCACCAGATCCGGCGGTGCGTCTCTGACGAACGCAGCGACGGCGTCGGGGATGGTCGCCCAGGCAAGGTCCTGGTCGGGGGCGACGCCGAGCAGGGCGAGCGGCCCGAGGTCGGTCCAGCACACGACGTCGGGTCCGGCCGGCGACTCGGCGACTCGGAGGGCTACCTGGGCCCCGCCGTGGGCTTGGGGCACGTCTTCGACCGACCGCGCTCGTGGGCCGACGCCGACCAGGACCTGCTCGCTCCGCGGGTTCGCGAGACGTCCCAGCCCGAGACTCTCCAGGACGGCCGCGGCGCTCCCCGTCGGGTCGAGGAACCCGACGCGGCACAGGACCGCAACGACCTCGTCGGTGTACCGCGCCCAGAAGACTCCCGCTCGGGCGGTACGCGCCGCCAGCTGCTCGGGCAGGGTGGCGCTGCTCAACAGCAGGCAGTCCATCGGCTTGTCATGCGCCAAGCCAGCTGCGGCGAGCGAGTCGCGGACCTGCCTCAGGCCGCCCCCCGCCACCCGCTGGATCAAACTCTTGTAGAGGTCGTCGTTGGCGGTCTGCTTCTGCTCGGCGAAGCTCAGCATGGCGGCGGCCGACGCAGCGATCCTTGTGGCGTCGGTGAGCAGCGAAGGGTCGATGCGCTCGTCGGGATCGAGGAGCCAGAAGTAGCCGTAGGTCCGGCCGTCGTGCACCGCGGGCAGGCACAGGCGACCGGAGATCCCGCGCTCCGGGTCGCCCGGCGTACGCGTTGGCCCGTCGGCGCGGTCGACCCCGTGCTCGAGGAACCACTGCCGGACTTCGGCGGTCGATCCGCGCTCCAGGATCGAGCGCTGCCGCACCGTGTCGACGGCGGCGGCTCCGCGCTGGTCAGAGAAGGCGATCAGCCTGAAGTCGCGATCCTCCAGCGTGCAGGGGGCGTCCAGCAGCGCGGCCATGTCGTTGACGAGGTCATCCAGCGCTGTCACGTAGGGAGTATCCCTTGGATCCGGCGACGATTACCCGGCGACATTCGCCGGTGCCGTCGCCGGCAGAGCCGGGTCTGCGATCTCGTGGCGGCAGTCGTCATGGCGCGACGGCGCCAGCCTCGTGAACGAGCCGTCATCGAGACGCACCCAGGTCCCAGCGCTCGTCACGGTCGCAGACTCCGGCCGGAGGCCCCAGACGTGCGCGACCACGAAGGCGCACGCAAGCGCGGTGACGTCGCGGGTCGCACCGAGGCGGAGCAGGGACCGGGTCTCGACCAAGGCTTCCTGCTCGCCCGCGCGCAGCGTGACGGCAACCGTCGGATCGATCGCCGCGGCGGTGACGGCGACAGCGATGTTCGCGAGCTCGTCGGAGGCGACCGCGGCAACCCCGCGGCTCCGCGCCAGGCCCAGCCGCTCGAGTGCTCGACGGTCGGTCCCATCGGCGATGACGACCGGTACGCCGAGCCGTTGCGCGAGGGCGACGTAGGGGGCGTCCGGATCGCGTTCGACCCCCACGACCGGGATCCCGAGCTCTCCGAGGAGCGCGGCGAGCCGGACCCCGACCTGGCCGATCCCGACCACGATCAGGTGACCGCGCCGCGGGACCGAACGGCGGCCAACCAGCGCCGCCGTCGGCGGCTTGACCAGGGTGTCCACCATCCCGGCCGTGAAGAGCGCGGTAAATCCGATCGTCAGCAGCATGGCGAGCCCGGCGAACACCGCGTACGCCGACCCGTGCCCCGCTGCACCTGGACCGACGGTCGCCACGACGCGGGCAGCGTCTGCGAAAGAACCCCAGAGTCCGCGTCCCGAAGAGGCGCTCAGCCAGACCCAGTCGACCAGCAGGACCGTGACCAGACCCCCGAGGCCGAGGACGAGCAGGTGGCTTCCCGCGTGCTGGGTGCGTAGGTTCGGCAACAGGTACCCAGCCCGGCGGATGAGGGACCGACCGCTCGGTGCCGCCGGGATCGTGCTGGCAACCGGAGTGCCTGCGAGCTCCTGCACTCCGATTGCCCGGCCATCGACTCGGTATGCCGCAGTCAGCTCAGGGCTGATGCAGGGGCCGGCGATGCTCGGCGCCGCGAGGGACGCTGGCGACATCACGGTCGCCTGCGGGAGATAGCTGCGGATCTGGCCGGCGATCGTCTGGTCGAAGATGGTGACGATCATCGGTACCCCGGGATCCAGGTGGGCCACGGCCAGCGCGTACCGGAGTGCCGCGACATCGTCACGGATGAGGATCGCGACCGCATCGACGGCACCGACAAGGGCGTCTTCGAGCTGAGCGTCGGTCGGGGCGACCAGATGGGTCACGTTGCCGGCGCACGAGCGTTCGATCAACGTCGCACACACCCGGCGCGCGACCAGGGTGTCGCCGATGATCACCGAGCGGCGGAAGGACCCGGCTGGATCGAGCCGGTCGCTCAGAGCCTCCACTGCTGCTCGCTCTCCAGCGGCGGCACACACTCAGGGCACTGCCAGGCATCGGCCCCGACGACCCGCACCAGGCCGGTGCCGCAGTCGCAGACCCGCGCGTGGTGCACGGGATCCCCGTCCTGACGCAACGACCAACCGGTTGTCTGAGCACGGCCGAGACTGCCTCGTTGGCCCGACAGGCGCGCCTGCTCTACCCGGGTGTCGCTGACTCCTGGCATCTGCCGCTCCTTCGTCGAACTCGACGCTAGGACGCGGGTGCCTCAGCTCACTAGGGTCAGATGTACGAAGAAACGCCGTGCGGCTTCGACTGGTCGTCAGCACTGCCGAGTAACCCTGGCCAACACGGCGATCTGCTGTCCGAGCTCGCTTGCGCTCAACCGTGGGTGAATCCCGAATACGCCGTAGGACAGCCGGTTCCGTCAGGATCCAGAATCAGGGCTGAGTGGTCTGGAACCGATCCCGGTACGCGCTCGGCGAGACCCCCACGCGGGCGCCGAACGCCCGGCGCAACGACTCCGCCGACCCGAAGCCGGCCTCGCGGGCGGCAAGCGTCACCGTGCCGCCGTCCAGCAGGATCCGCTTCGCCGCGTCGATCCGGACTGACTCGACGAACCGTGCCGGCGTCGTCGCCAGCTCGTCGTGGAACATCCGCCGCAGGTGCCGCGGGCTGACCGCCACCCGGGCTGACATCGCCTCGGCGGAGTGGTCGCCGGCGGGGTTCGCGACCACGGCGTCGACGAGGTCCTGCAGACCCGGCGCCGAGGATCGCGGCACGTCCAGCGCCGGTGAGAACTGGGACTGCCCGCCGGGCCGTTGCATGAACACCACCAGCAGTTGGGCGACCTCGCGGGCGAGGCGCGGCCCATGGTCTCGCTCGACCAGTGCCAGCGCCAGATCGATCCCGGCAGTGACACCGGCCGAGGTGAAGACGTCCCCGTCCTGGACGAAGATCGAGTCCACGTCGACCGCGATGTCCGGGTAGCTGCGCGCCAGCAACGGAGCCGCTCGCCAGTGCGTGGTAGCGCGCCGGTTCTCCAGCAGTCCCGCCTTGGCGAGGATGAAGGCGCCCGTGCAGATCGAGCACGTACGTCGCGCTGCCGCAGCAAGGTCTCCGGCTGCCTTCACCAGCTCCTCGCCAATGGGTTGCCTAGTCAGCCGGTCGGCGC
Source organism: Marmoricola sp. (assembly GCA_035695505.1). Taxonomy (GTDB): domain Bacteria; phylum Actinomycetota; class Actinomycetes; order Propionibacteriales; family Nocardioidaceae; genus Marmoricola. The sequence continues at coordinate 90,546 of DASRRQ010000152.1, forward strand.
CCGCGATCACGGCGGTGTCGATCGGACCGCGGAGTGCGGAGTCGACATCGCTGGTCGACCGCAGCACGACACCGGACGAGGAAGTCACGTCCGCGCCGTCGACCGAGACGACCCGGACCTCGTAGTCCGTGCCGAGCCGGTTCGCCTCGGCAAAGACCTCGACCGGACCGGCGACGTCGAGCAGCTTCACGCCGTCGTACGCGAGGACTGCGATCACGCGCGGCACGGGGCGCCCCGAACAGGTCCGGAAGCGTGGGGTGCGCGTCCGTCACCGGTGGGTCGGGTCGGCGGCTGCGGAGCGAGACTCGAATAGGCAGCCGGAACCGGCCGCCGTGAGTCGGACGGAGTCGCCATGCAAGAGATCATCGCCGATATCGAGGTGCCGGACACGTCCCTGGTCCGGAAGGCCACTGCGCTCGTCCGTGCGGCCGCCGACGACCTCCTCTTCGACCACTCGCGACGCGTCTTCCTCTGGGGCTCGCTCAAGTCCCGGAAACGCGGTCTCGACCTGGACCCGGAGCTCGCCTACGTAGGCGCGATGTTCCACGACCTGGGACTTACCGCGACCTACGGGACGCGGACGCGACGGTTCGAGATCGACGGTGCCGAGACGGCGAGGTCGTTCCTCCTGGAACGCGGCCGCAGCGCTGCGGATGCCGAGAAGGTCTGGCTCGCGATCGCCTTGCACACCACGCCCGAGGTGCCACACGCGCTGGCGCCCGAGGTTGCCGTCGTGACCCTCGGCGTCGAGACCGACGTCCTCGGTCTGGAGCTCGACCAGATCACGCCGGCCGAGCGAGCGGCCGTGCTCGCCGCGCACCCGCGCCCCGACTTCAAGAACCGGATCCTGCGGGCGTTCAACGACGCCATGAAAGACCGCCCCGGCACCACGTTCGGAACCATGAACGACGACGTGCTTGCGCACTTCGACCCCGACTTCGCCCGGACCGACTTCGTCGATGTCATCCGCGCCAACGCCTGGCCCGAGTGATCACCCACCCTGAGAGGACGCTGCACCATGTCTACGACCATCGCCGGCGTCGAGGTACCGGAGACGGCGGCAACCGCCGCTGCCACCGCCTTCGCACTGGAGCACACCAGCCAGCTCATCTACGACCACTCCCGACGAGTGTTCCTGTTCGGCTCGCTGCGGGCGGCCCAACTCGGCCTGCGACCCGACCCCGAGCTCCTGTACGTCGCGTCACTGATGCACGACACCGGCCTGTTCACGCCGTACTCGCGTGAGATCCAGCGGTTCGAGGTCGACGGCGCCGACCACGCCCGTGCGCTGCTTCTGCAGAACGGTTTCGACACGACCGCGGCCGACGTCGTCTGGAAGGCGATCGCCCTGCACACCAGCCCTGGCATCCCTAGCCGGATGGGGCCCGAGATCGCCGCGACGACGTACGGCGTGCTGCTCGACGCCCTCGGCATCGGCCTCGACGACCTCGACGCGGCCGTCGTCGATGAGGTCGTCGCCACGCACCCACGCGGCGACTTCAAGAAAGGCTTTCTCCAGGCGTTCGTCGATGGTCTCGCCGACCGGCCGGACACGGCGTACGGGACGATCAACGCAGACGTGCTGGCGCGCTTCGTGCCCGGCTACCAGCGCGGCAGCATGGTCGACCGCGTCCTCGGCTCGGCATGGGTAGCGTGATCGGCATGGACATCGGACAGATCCACGCAACCGCCTACCGCCAGATGATCAAGCTCGACGGGGAGGTGACAGCCGCTCTCGACGCCGCTGACGTCCCGCCGCTGCTCCGTGAGCTGGTCCGGATCCGGGTCTCACAGCTCAACGGCTGCGCCTTCTGCCTGCGGATGCACACCCGCGACGCGGTCGCCAAGGGCGAGACCGCCGACCGGCTCGCGGTCCTCGCTGCCTGGTGGGAGTCGCAATACTTCAGCGCGCAGGAACGGGCAGCCTTCGGGCTCGCCGAGCAGGTCACCTCACTCGCCGTCCCCGAATCCCGCACCTGGGACAACGGCTCGCTGACCGAGGATCAGGCGGCGGCGATCGCGTGGCTGGCCACGGTGATGAACGCGTGGAACCGGATCGCGATCACCAGCCATTACCCCGTCGAGGGCTGAGTCAGGTCAGCGTGCCATGTCGACGAACCGCGAGTAGTGACCCTGGAACAGCACGGTGACATCGCGGGTCGGGCCGTTACGGTGCTTGGCCACGATGATGTCGGCCTCGCCCGGACGGGTCGACTCCTTCTCGTAGGCGTCGTCACGGTGCAGCAGCATCACGATGTCGGCGTCCTGCTCGATCGAGCCTGACTCACGTAGGTCGCTCATCATCGGGCGCTTGTCGGCGCGCTGCTCGGGACCACGGTTGAGCTGCGAGAGCGCGATGATCGGGACCTCGAGCTCCTTGGCGAGCAGCTTGATCTGCCGGGAGAACTCCGAGACCTCGAGCTGACGGGACTCGACCTTCTTGCCCGAGCTCATCAGCTGCAGGTAGTCGATGACGATCAGCTTGAGGTCGTGGCGCTGCTTGAGGCGCCGGGCCTTGGCCCGGATCTCCATCATCGTCAGGTTGGGACTGTCGTCGATGAACATCGGCGCGCTGGAGACCTCGCTCATCTTCGGCGCCAGCTTGGCCCAGTCCTCGTCGCTCATCGGGCCGTTGCGGATGTGGTTCAGCGGGATCCGTGCCTCAGCCGAGAGCAGTCGCATCGTGATCTCGGACTTCGTCATCTCGAGGCTGAAGATGACGCTGGCCATGTTGTTGTGGATCGACGCGGCGCGACACAGGTCCAGACCAAGTGTCGATTTCCCCATGGCCGGCCTGGCCGCGATGATCACCATCTGGCCGGCCTGCAAGCCGTTGGTCAGCTCGTCGAGGTCGGCGAACCCGGTCGGCACTCCGACCATGCCGCCGTCGCGGTTGGAGATCGCCTCGATCTCGTCCAGCGTCGACTCCATGATCGCACTGAGCGGCGCGTAGTCCTCGCTGGCCCGGTTCTCGGTGATCGAGTAGATCTCGGCCTGGGCGCGATCGACGGTGTCGTCGACCTGGCCCTCCCCGGCGTACCCGAGCTGGGCGATCTTGGTGCCGGCGTCGACCAGCCTGCGCAGGATCGACTTCTCCCGGACGATGTCGGCGTAGTAGCCGGCGTTGGCAGCGATCGGCACGCTCGCCGACAAGGTGTGCAGGTACGGTGCGCCACCGATGCGGACCAGCTCGCCGCGCCGGTTGAGCTCGGCCGAGACGGTCACCGGGTCGGCCGGCTCCCCGCGGCTGTAGAGGTCGGTGATCGCGTCGAAGATCGTCTCGTGCGCCGGCTTGTAGAAGTCGTGGGCCTTGGCGACCTCGAGGACGTCAGCGATCGCATCCTTGGAGATCAGCATCGAGCCCAGCACGCTCTGCTCGGCGTCGGTGTCCTGAGGCGGCATCCGGCCGGCCCAGTGCTCCTGGTTGCCGTGCTCGCCACCCGCGCCACCCAAGGAGCCGCCGAACGACGCGAAGGCCGGGGTGGGCTCGGACGCATCAGCCGGGTAGCCGCCAGGGAAGCCCTGCTCACCGATGCCGGTCGAGTCGGTCACGCTCACCTGGTCCCCCTGTCCCGTACGTCGTCCGGCCCGCGTCGTCTGACATGCACGCTAGGGGTCTCCACCCCCAGGAAATCTCACCGCCGCACCTGCCGCAGCGCGTCGCGGGAGGAGCCTCCCGTGGTCGCGCGATCGAGTGACACTAAGTCCTGCAACGGAACTCGCAAAGCCCGGAATCCACAGGCTCCTGTGGATAACCCTGTGGGCGGTGTGGAACACGCTGGATTTCCTGTGCACCCATCAGTGGCCTCATTGTGGACGGCGAGGTTTTTCCTCCCGTCATCTGCACTCTGACCTGCGTAAACAGCCGCTTTAAGCCTGTGGATCAAAGATTTCTGGCTCGGCGCTGTTCACCGTTTCGTCATCTGGGATGCGTCGGTACCTAAGTCGACAAAACCCCTGAGCGATTCCGTTACCCACAGAGATCGGCGGTTATCAACAGGCTCGGGCGTTGCGCCGGGCCTGTCCGGCGACGACCCGGTACAGCTACTCCGGCGTACGGCGAGGCAGTTGACCGTAGGGTGACCCCGGACGCGCTGGAGCCGTGAGCGGGAGGAGGGCCGGTGTCGCCACTGCAGAGGATCGCGATGGGCCTGGTCATCGTGCTGCTCCCCGCTGATTTCCGGATCGGCGGGCATACCTACGACCTGCTGATCGACCCGGTCGGCTGGCTGATGGTGCTGGCCGGCGTACGGGCGCTGCGAACCCATCTCGACCTCGATGTCTGCTACTGGCTGGCCTGGGTCGCCTTCGCCGTGAGCGTGCCGCTGTGGTTCCCGCAGATCGTCGAGCACCTCCCCCAGGTCGACCCGTCCAAGGCCGGCCTGCTCCTCCAGCACGCACACAAGCACGACAAGGTCACCGAGCCTTCGGTGTTGTGGGCCTTCTCGCTGCCCCAACAGGTCTTCGGGCTGCTCCTGGCGCGGACGATCGGCCAGGCTGCAATCTCCCAGGAACCGCGGGACGTCCCGGTGGCCGGCCGGTACGGCGTCCTGCAGTGGGCGTTCGTGGCGACCATCCTGCTGCCGCCGATCGCCTTCGGCGGCGACGTGCCGGGCCTGGTCCGCACGACTCTGATCGGCATCGGCGCGATCAGCGTCGTGTTCATCTACCAGCTGTTCCGCTGGCACCGCCGCGAGTACCTCGGCGGTCCCGGCCCCCTGCTCATACCGCCGACCCGGCTTTGAAGTGCAGGTCAACGCAACGACCCGGCTTTAAAGTGCGGGACGAACCTGCACTTTAAAGCCGGGTCGGCGTTGGATCAGGCAGAGACGACGTTGAGGTTGACCTTCGCCTCGACCTCGTCGTGCACCTTCACCGTCACGGTGTGCGAGCCGAGCGACTTGATCGGGTTGGAGACCACGATCGTGCGCTTGTCGACCTCGCCGCCCGCGGCGACGATCGCCGAGGCGATGTCGGCCGTGGTGACGGCACCGAACAGACGGCCGCCGTCGCCGGCACGGACCTTGACCTGGAACGTCGAGCCCTCGAGCTTGGCCTTCACTTCAGCGGCGTGAGCCTCGTCGCGAACGGCGCGCGAGTCTCGGGCCTTCTTGATCGACTCGATAGTCTTCTCGCCGCCCTTGGTCCAGCGGATGCCGAACCCACGGGGGATCAGGTAGTTGCGACCGTAGCCGTCCTTGACCTCGACGACGTCACCGGGAGCGCCGAGTCCGGTCACTTCCTGCGTCAGGATGAGCTTCATATCGTTCCCCTCCCTCAGCGACCGGTCGACGTGTACGGGAGCAGGGCAACTTCACGGGCGTTCTTGACGGCCGTGGCGACGTCGCGCTGGTGCTGGACGCAGTTGCCGGTGACCCGACGCGCACGGATCTTGCCGCGGTCGGAGATGAACTTGCGCAGGAGGTTGGTGTCCTTGTAATCGATCGCGGACTCCTTCTCCTTGCAGAACTGGCAAACCTTCTTCTTCGGCTTGCGGATTACTGCCTTAGCCATTGTGGTGCTCCCTTTCGTGAGCCCGACTCAAGAGTCGGAATGGTGGCGGATGGGATGAGTTGATACGTGGTCGATCAGAACGGGGGCTCGTCAGAGCCACCCGGGACGGCCCAGGGATCCTGCGCCGGAGCGCCGCCCTGAGGAGCGCCGCCCTGAGGAGCGCCGCCGCCCTGCTGCCCGCCCCACGAGCCGCCGCCACCCTGAGGGGCTGCGGCCGGAGCAGCGGACTGTGCAGGCTGCGACGCCCAGGGGTCGTTGGTGCCCCCGCCGGAGAAGCCGCCGCCACTGTCGCCGCCACTACGGGTGGCTCGGGTGACCTTGGCAGTCGCGTACTTCAGGCTGGGCCCGACCTCTTCGACGTCGAGCTCCATGACCGTGCGCTTCTCGCCCTCGCGGGTCTCGTAGCTGCGGGCCTTGAGGCGCCCCTGGGCGACGACACGCATGCCGCGCTGCAGGGACTCGGCGACGTTCTCAGCGGCCTGCCGCCAGACCGAGCAGTTGAGGAACAGCGTATCGCCGTCCTTCCACTCATTGGTCTGCCGATCGAAGTTGCGCGGGGTCGACGCGATCGTGAAGTTCGCGACGGCCGCACCCGAGGGGGTGAAGCGCAGCTCCGGGTCGCCGGTGAGGTTGCCGACTACGGTGATGAGGGTCTCGCCTGCCATGGGTTTCTCCCTGGTGTCTTACGTTGAACGCTCAGTGAGCGTCGGGACGAAGGACCTTAGTGCGAAGCACCGACTCGTTCAGCGTGAGCTGACGGTCGAGCTCCTTGACGGTGGCCGGTTCGGCCGAGAGCGTCACGACGGCGTAGATGCCTTCGGCGTTCTTGTTGATCTCGTAGGCGAGCCGGCGGCGTCCCCAGACATCAACGTTGTCCACGGTGCCTCCGTCGTTACGCACGACGTTGAGGTACGTGTCGAGGGACGGTGCAACCGTCCGCTCTTCGAGCTCCGGGTCGAGAATGACCATGAGTTCATAGTTACGCATAGCGATCTCCACCTCCTTCGGACTTGGCGGCCACGGCGTTTCCGTGGCAGGAGGGCTGTGCGGTTGTCCGCTCCCATCGGGGGAGAGGACGCGCAAGAGTAACCGGAGCGGGGGGTCGAGGGCGAATCATCGATCCACAGGCCGGGGTAGAAAACCGTCACTCGTCATCCGAGCGCGCCGGGAATCGACCATCGGGATCACCAGCGCGCGGCCAAACCCGGCGGCGACAGCGACGCACCCCGCGATGAACGTCGCATCGGGGCCCGACGTCGCCATCCCGGTGACCCGCAGGTAGACGGCCGTCGCAGCGTACCCCGCGATCGAGGCGACCAAGACGTGCGCCGGCTGCCACCGGACTCGACGGCACACCAGCTCCATGGTCAACACACCCACCACCGCAACCGGGCTCCCGCAGATCACGATGAGCGCGAATGCCAGCGGCAGGAAGACGATCGCGATCCAGGGCGCCTCCCCGTCGAACAGGGCAGGGATGAGGACCAGGGGTGTGCAGAAGGCGCAGCTGGCCAGGGCGCCGATCCCGTAGCCCACCACTCCGGGCGTGTTCGGCTCCCGGCTGCTCACGCCGGCTCCATCACGATGCCCAGAGCGCCCCGCACCTGGTCCACGACCGCACTGCCCCACGGCAGCCGGGCCACCCGGAGCATCGGCGCGATCAGCGGCACCGTCGCGTCCACCAGCCTCCGGGTGCGCTCTTGGTCCGGGCTGCGGTCGTTGACCCAGAACAGAGTGATCCCGAGGTGGCAGAGCCAGAGCATCTCGGGGAGCAACGGACGGATCTTCGCGGGCACCGCGGGCCGCGAGCCGCTGACCACGTCAGTAAAGATCGCCATCGACTCTTCACGTGGCTGCCGGGACGCGGCGCTGAACGGACTGGCCTCGGGCGTCGAGAGCGCGGTGGTCACGAAGGCCTTGCCGAAGCCGTGATAGCGACCGATGACGTCGAGGTACCCATGCTCGACGGCGCGCAGCCGCTCGGCCAACGAACCCGGCCCGGTCAGGACCTCCGCGACCCGCTCTCGGTGCTCTGTCTGGATGCGGAGGTAGAACGCCTGCACCAACTCGTCCTTGCTGCCGAACCAGTAGTAGGCGTTGCTCGGCGTCACACCGGCCTCGGTGGCGATCGCGCGCATGGTGGTGGCGGCATACCCGCGCTCTTCGAACAGGCGCAAGGCGGTCTCGAGGATGAGCTGGCGGGTATCGGTCCGGACCATGCGCACGACGGTATTTGAACATGTTCAAATACGCAAGAGCGGTGCGCCGAGGCCCTAGCGTGAGCGCATGGACCTAGGACATCTGAGCAGCCTGGCGCTGCTGGCATCGGGCGCAGCCGGAGTCGCGATTCCCGAGCGCGTCGCCGAAGCACTCGAGCTCCCCGCCGGCACCGCCCGCGGCCGTGCAGAGACCCGGGCCGGGCTGGGTGGCACCTACGCCGCCCTCGGAGCCTTCGCACTATTGGACGGCTCGGCCGGATCTCAGCGCGCGATCGGGGCGACCTGGCTGGGGGCCGGAGTGGTCAGGCTCGCGACGCTGAAGGTCGACCGACCGCGCACGGATGCGGCGTACTGGGTTTATCTCGGACTCGAGCTCGGTCTCGGGACAACGGCCCTGCTCGCCGCCCGCCGGAGAACCTGATCACTGGAGCTCGTCAAACGGGCTGCCCACCACCGCCCTGGGCGACCTGATTGATCAGAGCTGGCGCATACCGATGGCCTCCGCTGTGGGTGCTCGCTCCTAGGGTGGACCCATGAACTCTGGATCCACCTCCTTGGCCATCGGAGCCCACGTCGACCAGGCTGACCCGATCGCTGAGGCAACGGCGCGCGAGACGACGCTGGTCCAGTTCTTCCTGGGCGACCCCCAGGGCTACAAAGGCCCCGAGATCCAGTACGCCGGCGGCGCGGCGGCTCTCAAGGCCGATGCGGAGGCGGCCGGCATCGACCTCTACGTGCACGCGCCGTACATCGTGAACGTGGCGACCACGAACAACCGGATCCGGATCCCGAGCCGCAAGCTGCTCCAACAGCACCTGGACGCCGCCGCCGAGATCGGCGCCAAAGGACTGATCGTCCACGGCGGGCACGTCGGCAATGACGACGACCCGGCCAAGGGCTTCGACAACTGGCGCAAGGCGATCGAGGCGACCGATCTGAAGATCCCGCTGCTGCTGGAGAACACCGCCGGCGGGGACAACGCGATGGCCCGGCATCTAGACCGGATCGCCTCGGTCTGGGCCTCCATCCAGCAGGCCGAAGGCGCCGAGAACGTCGGCTTCTGCCTGGACACCTGCCACGCCTGGGCGGGCGGGATCAAGCTCGCCGATGCGGTCGGCGAGATCCTCGCGATCACCGGCCGGATCGACCTGGTGCACGCTAACGACAGCCGCGACACCTTCGACTCCGGCGCTGACCGGCACGCGAACTTCGGCGCCGGCCAGCTCGATCCGGACGAGTTCGCTTCGGTGGTGCGCGACGCGGGCGCGCCGGTGATCTGCGAGACGCCAGGCGGTGCGGCAGAGCACAAGGACGACATTGCGTGGATGCGCGCACGCCTGTGACCGTCAGCCGACGTAGCGTCCTCGCCGCCCTCGGCAGTACCGGGCTCGTCGGGCTCGTCGCGGCCTGCGGGGGCGCGAAGCACAGCCGAGCACCGGCGACGAGCGGGCACGGCTTGAAGAAGATCGCCTACGCCGATCAGCACCCCGACCAGTACGGCGTCCTCGGGTTGCCGAAGGCGACGGCCACGGGCCTGATGGTGCTGCTGCACGGTGGCTACTGGCTCGAGCAGTACGGCGCAGCGCTGATGGACCCGATGGCCACCGACCTGCGCAGCCGCGGCTACGTCACCTGGAACCTGGAGTACCGCCGCGTCGGCAACGGCGGCGGCTACCCGGCCACCTTCACCGATGTTGCAGCCGGCATCGATCACACCGCCGCCTTGGGCGTGGGTGACCTGCCCGTCACTGTGATCGGGCATTCCGCCGGCGGCCATCTCGCGGTCTGGGCGGCGTCGCGCACGGCAGCGACGCCCGGCGGCTCCCCGAAGATCACCGCTCCGCGGACCCTCTCGTTGTCCGGTGTCCTCGACGTGCACGCGGCCGCGATCGAAGGCCTGGGCGGCGGTGCCGCCGAGCAGTTGATGGGCGGCACCCCGACCAGCAAGGCCTCCGACTACGCGCTGGCCGACCCGGTCCCACTCGCGCCCGCAGCGGGCACCGTCGTCGCAGTCCACGCTGCGTCGGACGAGATCGTGCCGCGATCCCAGAGCACCGCGTACGTCGCGGCCGACCAGGCCGCAGGCGGTACGGCGAGCCTGGTGCTGGTCCCGGGCGGCCACTTCGACCTGATCGACCCGACCAGCAAGGCCTGGGCGCAGATCGTGACCCACCTCGGGTGAGGGCAGAAGCTCGCCAGCATCTGATCGGTAGGCTCTCCCGGTGACCGCCGTACTCGAGGTTCGCCAGATCACCGGCGAGGAGCACCTGGCCTTCCTGGGCACCCGGCCCTCGGCGAGCTTCCTGCAGGCCCCGGCGTGGGCGCACGTCAAGCGCGAGTGGCGGGCTGAGTCGATCGGCTGGTTCGACACCCGGGCAGGCGACCGCACGCAGCCCATCGGCGTCGCCCTAGTGCTCTACCGGCAGTTGCCGAAGGTCAAGCGCTACCTGGCCTACCTCCCCGAAGGCCCAGTCATCGACTGGGCGGTGGCCGACCTCGGCGACTGGTTGCACCCGATGGCCGAGCACCTCAAGCGCCAGGGGGCCTTCGGCATCCGGATCGGGCCTCCAGTGATCACCCGCAGCTGGGACGCCGCCGCAATCAAGGACGGCATCGCCGACGACGCGATCACCAGCCTGACCCAGCTGCCGCCGACGCAGCGCAACCGGACCGGTGCGGCCGTCGTCTCCCAGCTTCGCGAGCTCGGCTGGGTGTGCCAGTCGGTGGAGGGCGGCTTCGCCGCCGGGCAGCCGCAGTACAACTTTCAGATCCCGCTGGCCGACGAGAGTGGGCCGCGCAGTTCCGACGACGTCCTCGCGGGCATGAACCAGCTCTGGCGCCGCAACATCAAGAAGGCGGCCAAGGCCGGGGTCGAGGTGAGCCTCGGCACCGACGCAGACCTGTCGGCGTTCCACGAGTTGTACGTGCTGACCGCGCAGCGCGACCACTTCACGCCACGCCCGCTGAGCTACTTCGAGACCATGTACGCCGCCCTCGGGGCCGAAGGCCTGAGCAGCGGCGGACACAGTCAGATCCGGATCTACCTCGCCCGTCACGAGGGTGATCTGGTGGCCGCCACGATCTGGATCCGGGTCGGCACCCATGCCTGGTATTCCTACGGCGCCAGCTCGACGGAGAAGCGCGAGGTCCGCGGGTCCAACGCCGTGCAATGGCAGATGATCTCCGACACCCTCGCTGCCGGGGCGACGACGTACGACTTGCGCGGCATCACCGAGACGCTCGCCTCCGACGATCCGCACCTCGGGCTGATCCAGTTCAAGGTCGGCACCGGCGGCGAGGCCGTGGAGTACGTCGGGGAGTGGGACCTGCCGCTGAACCGCGCCATCTACGCTGCCTTCCAGCTCTACTTGAAGCGAGGACGTCGATGAGCGTCGTCCTGCACGTCGACGGCGATCGCTGGCGGGCCCACCTGCGCGCGGTCGCGGCAGCCCGTCCCGGCCTGGTCCCGGTGATCAAGGGCAACGGCTACGGGTTCGGGCTGGCCCGGCTGGCCCGGAAGTCCGGCTGGCTCGGCGCCGACGTCGTCGCCGTCGGCACCCTGGCCGAGGTTCCCGAGGTGGCGACCCGGTACGACGGCGACATCGTGGTGCTGACCCCATGGCGCTCGTTCGAGGGGCCGGTGGAGGGCGTGCCCGAGTCGCGGCTGATCCGGACCATCAGCCGCGCCGCGGATCTCCGCGACCTGCTGGCAACCACCCAGGATCCTCAGATCGTGCTGGAGCGGACCACCTCGATGAAGCGGCACGGGTTCACCGCCCGGGGTCTGCGGGACGCGGTCGAGACGGCCGTCGCCGGCGGCGCCCGGATAGTCGGCGGCTCGCTGCACCTGCCGCTGGGGCCTTCCGGGGGCAACCTCGGCGAGGCCGAGTCGCTGATGACCGACCTGGTCGCAGCCGGGCTCGCCGACCCGGCGACGTACACGGGCGGCCGGCCGGCGGTGTGGGTCTCGCACCTGCGCACGACCGAGGTCGAGGCCCTGCGCGGGCAGTATCCGGACGTGACCTTACGCGAGCGGATCGGGACCGAGCTCTGGTTAGGCGATCGTGGAGCACTCTCGGTACGGGCCCACGTCCTGGACGCGCATCCGGTAGAACGCGGCGAGACCTTCGGCTACCGCGGTCGCGCGTTCCCGCGCACCGGCACCCTGCTGATCGTCTCCGGCGGCACCGCTCACGGCATCGGCCTGGAGGCGCCGAACGGCGAGGGCAGCGTCCGGGCCCGTGCGACGACGTTGGCCCGCGGCGGTCTGGACGCAGTCGGACTCGCCCGATCGCCGTTCACCGTGGCGGGTAAGACCCGCTACTTCGCCGAGCCGCCGCACATGCAAGCCTCGATGCTGTTCCTGCCGTCGGGGACGGCGGTGCCCGAGATCGGGGAGACGATCGAGGTCCGGGTGCGGTTCACCGCGACCACCGTCGACGAGGTCAGGTTCGATTGAGCGCAGGCTCCTCGTCCCAGTCGTCGACCTCGGCCCACTCGTCGTCGGTCCACTCGTCCTCGGTCGGCTCGGAGGTCCAGATGTCGCGGATCACCATCGCGGCCAGGTAGAGCTCGCCGGCAACCCGCACCAACATCGCCATCTGGTACGCCGTCGGGTTGTCACCCGAGGACGGCGCGAGCCAGCCGCCGAGGTAGAGCCAGACCGACCCGAAGTAGAGCAGCTCGCAGGCCTGCCAGATCAGCAGGTCGCGCCACCGAGGCCGGGCGAGTGCGGCCAGCGGAAGCAGCCAGAGGACGTACTGCGGCGAGTACACCTTGTTGACGAGCAGGAACGCGACCACGATCAGGAACGCGATCTGCGCTACCTGCGGCCGCTTCCGGGCAGCCAGGCCGAGGGCGAGGATGGCCGCGCAGGCAAGCACGAACAGGACTCCGGAGATCACGTTGATCGTGTGCGCCGAGCTGTGATGCCCATGCTGGTCGAGCACCAGCCACAGTGACCCGAGGTCGGCAGCGCGCGAGGAGTTGAACGACCAGAACAGCTTCCAGGACGACTCGTTGCCGATCAGCGCAGGCAGGTTGACCACGATCCACGCCCCGGCAGCACCGACTGCAGCGAGCCCGAACCGCTGCGGCTTGCGACGCCGGATCACGTCGACGAGAAACGCGCCGAGCAGGAACAGCGGATACAGCTTCGTGGCGAAACCGAGGCCGACCATGATGCCGGCGAGCAGCGGTCTGCCGCGCGCCCACGCCCACAGCGCCCCGGCGGTGAACAGCACCGCGATCATGTCCCAGTTCACCAGCGCGGTCGCCAGCAGCACCGGCGAGAGCGCCATGCCCATCGCGTCCCAAGGCCGTCCTGGGCTAGCTCCGGCGAGGAAGAACGTCGCGCCGAGGCCGCACAGGAACAACAGGACCGCAGTGATCAGGAAGTTGGTATTGATCTCCTTGGCCATCCCGGGCAGGCCGAACAACGCCGACGTCGGGTCATGTGCCCGGACCGACTGCGAGGGCCCCGAGGGGTCTAGCGCGGTGATCAGCGACGCGCCGTAAGCGACGTACGAGATGACCACCGGATACTCCATCGGCGGGTACCGGCCGTCGCTCTTGCCGTAGGGCCACCGGTGCTCGGCGAAGCCGCGGCCGGTGTAGAGGTACGGCACATCGGAGTAGCACATCTTGCTGTAGCGGACGCTCTGGTTGGACCAGTCGGTCTTGCCGCAGGGGTACTTCTGGATCACCGCCAGCGCGAAGACGACCGTGAACACCGCCATCAAGACCCGGACCGGCGTCCACCACGAATGCGGGCGCCCACGACGGCCGACCGGTCCCCCGATGACCTCGCTGAGCGCACCGACGACCGGGTCGTCGCGAGTGGGCTGGTTCATCGCACGCTAGAGCCCTGGCACCAGCGGAGAAGGTGGCG
>DASRRQ010000153.1:0-17706 GCA_035695505.1 Marmoricola sp.
ACGAGGAGCCGTCTACGCCAGAGCTGGTCGAGATCCTCAACTACGTGCGTGCCGCCAACCACGCCTTCGCCTGGATCGCAGACGGCCGACCGGTCTCGGTTTCCTTCCTTAGCGACCTACAAGGCCTGCTGATGCACGGCACCCCACTGGAGTCCGTCTCCGGGCGTTTGCGCGACACACAGGTCGTGATCGGGCTCAGAGAAGATGCAGATCCGCACGCGTTCCCAGCCCAGAACGCCCGCTTCGTTCCGTCCCCGGAAGGCACCGAACTCCAGACCGGCGTGCAAGCGCTCGTCGACTGGCTCCGCGCCGATCACCAAGGCCAGATCGACCCGGTCGTCGCGGCAGCGATGTCGCACTACCAGTTCGAAACACTGCACCCGTTCCGAGACGGCAACGGCCGACTCGGCCGACTCCTGATCGTCCTGCATCTGGTCAACACCGACGTCCTGAGCGAACCGACACTCACGGTCTCGCCGTGGTTCGAAGCGCGGCGAGGGCAGTACTACGACCGGCTCCTGGCAGTGAGCACGGCGGGCGACTGGGACGGGTTCGTCGCCTTCTTCGCCGAGGGGCTCCGCCAAGCCGCGGAGACGACCCACGTCGAGATGCGGGAGCTGGTCGCAGTTCAAGCCGAGCTGAAGGGCGTCATCCGAGCATCAACCCTGCGCGCCGACAACGCGCACGCGTTGGTCGACCTAGCCATCGCGACTCCAAGCTTCACCGTTCGCAAAGTCGCGGCAGACCTCGGAATCTCGTACGGACGCGCTAACAAGCTGATCGCACAATTGATCGACCTGGGCGTTCTGAACGTCGTAGACTCGGACGCGTACAAGCGCAGATTCTTCGCTCCGCGGGTGCACGAAGTCCTCACATCACGGATCATCCGCTGACCGTCGCTGGCCACCCGCGGCGAGGCCAAAGTGATACATATGAGTGATACAAACTGGCTCAAAATCGGCGTCTAGCGCCGATCTTCGCCGAAACGGCGTGAACCACAATTAGGCCTCTGACCTGCGGTTTCGTCGAATTTCATCGTCAGCCGCCGACGGCGGATCCGCCATGGCACCAGTGGCAGGCGGCGTACCCGACGGACAGCGGGACCCGTACGTCGCGCCGCCGCGCCTCGGCGAAGGCCTCGGGCCCCCACTCCCACCAGTTGACCGGGTTGTCGGCGTGCTGGAGGAGGTAGGGGCTGGTCGCGGAGGCCAGGCGGTTGGGCATGGCACAGAGCCTGCCACCGATGAGCGGCATGATGCTCCTGTGCCCTCCCGCCCACGTCGCGAGCTGCTGCCCTACCTGCTCCTCGCGCCGGCCATCGCCTGCGAGCTCGTGGTGCACGTCGTCCCCACCCTGGTCGGGCTCTTCCTGAGCTTCCATCGCGTCGACGAGTTCAACCTGCGCGACTGGGCGACCTCGCCAGGCGCCGGCACTGGCAACTACAAGACCGCCTTGGATCCGGGCACGTCCGTCGGGTCGGCACTGTGGTCGTCGTTCGGCACGACGCTCGCGTTCACCGCCCTGGTCGTCGGCCTGTGCTGGGCGATCGGCATGTTCGCCGCTGTCCTGCTCAGCCAGCCGTTCCGAGGACGTGCGCTCTTCCGGACCCTGTTCCTGGTCCCTTTCGCGCTGCCGGCGTACGTGACGGCGATCGGGTGGCGCTTCATGTTCGACCGCGACGACGGGGCCGTGAACCATCTGCTCGTCGACAACTTGCACGTGGCGCACAGCCACCCGTTCTGGCTCGTCGGCGGTCACGCCTTCTGGGCCACGGTCGTGGTCTCGGTCTGGCGGCTGTGGCCGTTCGCCTTCCTGATGCTGCTGGCGGCCCTCACGACGGTGCCACAGGAGCGCTACGAGGCCGCCGCCCTGAACGGTGCCCGGCCCTGGGCCCAATTCTGGCACGTCACCCTGCCGGGGATCCGCCGGGTCAACACGCTCGTCCTCGGGGTACTGGTGTTGTGGGCCTTCAACGAGTTCACGGTCCCGTTCGTGCTGCTGGGCAGCACCCCGCCGCAGAGCGCGACGCTCGTCTCGACGCTGGTCTACCGCGAGGCGTTCGGGACCTTCCAGGTCGGCGTGGCCGCAGCGACGAACGTCGCCCTCGCGGTGCTGCTCTTCGTAGTCGGCCTGCTCTGGCTGGCCCGCCGCAGGTCGGTGGACGCGTGATCACCGGCGCCGGCTTCCGCTGGCTGCGCCGACTCGGGCTGGCCGCGTTGACGCTCTTCGTCGTGGTGCCGCTCTACCCGATCGTGCTGACCGCGTTCGTGACGCCCGCCGAGGTGCAAGCGCCATTCCACTGGATCCCGGCGCACGTCACGCTGAGCGCTTTCCGTGACATGTGGTCGGCGATGCCGCTGGGCCGCTACCTGCTCAACAGCCTGCTGGTGTCCTCCAGCGCGGCCGTGCTCGCCATCGTCTTGGGGGTGCCGGCGGCGTACGGGCTGGTGCGGTTCCGGTTCATCGGCAGGCGGATCGTCCTGCTCAGCCTGCTCGCCACCCAGACAGTCTCGGGGCTGCTGTTCCTGCTCCCGCTCGTGCTGGTGTTCGCCGAGCTGCACCGCCGTACCGGTATCCAGCTGCTCGGTTCGTACGCCGGCCTGATCCTGACCGCGCTGACGTTCGCGCTGCCGTTCAGCATCGGGCTGCTGATCAACTACTTCGCCTCGCTGCCGCCCGAGCTTGCCGAGTCGGCGTACGACCTGGGCGCCGGCCCAGTCAGCACGCTCCTTCTCGTGATCCTGCCGAACGCACTGCCGGCGATCGCGTCGGTCGCAGTGTTCGCGTTCTCCCTGTCCTGGGGCGAGGTGATGTTCAGCTCGGTGCTCAGCAACGACAGCACCCGGACACTGGCCGTGGGCCTCTCGGGCTTTGCCAACGACCTGCAGCCGCAGTGGAACGAGCTGATGGCGGCCTCGATCCTCTCCGCGCTGCCGGTGCTCATAGCGTTCCTGCTGGTCCAGCGTCACCTCGTGGCCGGGCTCGCCGGCTCGGCGTCACGGAGCAAGCGACTCGATGTACTCGACGACCAGCACGGTCGCCTCCGACCGTAACGAGGCATCCGAGGTCTCGATGATCACACCGAGGAGATAGGACACCTCCCCCACTTCCGCAGCGAGTGGCCGGCTCCGATCGACCCAGCCCGACAGGACGCCGAGAGCATCGCCGAGCTCCTCCTCGCCGGAGGTGATCTCGAAGTACCGGCGCCGGCCCTCGAGGATGCGATGGTTCGCCGAGACCAGGGCCCACATCGCGGCCAATTGCGGCGCGGTCGCCGGAAGGTCGCCCTCGCCAGCCGGGGCAGACCGAGCGCGATGCTGTCCGGCATCTGTCGACGACCCCATAGGCGGACTCCCTTCCATCACGAGAGAAGGAGCCCCCCAGATCCCTAGCGGCAACTCTAGTTGGGTTGGCGTGAGGTTGCTCCACGGCGTGAGACCCGAAGGGTGAACCGCCCTCGTGGCAGCGGCAGCAGAGCCGCCACCTTTCACCCGCACTTCACCCGCAGGAGGCCTGATCCCGGATGCGCAGGCGCCCCTAGCGTCACAACTGCGGGCATCTGCCTGCGGGGTGACGTGGGGATTTCTGGGGAGAGATCGACACCCGTTCCGTACCTCGACAGATAGGGAACCGGGAATGAAACTCCGGAGAGTTGTCGCTGTGGCGATCGGGGCAGTGGGCTTATCGCTCGCCGTCGTGCTCCCCGCGCAAGCAGCAGTCCAAGCGAACATCAACACACCCGCCGACGGTCAGCACTACACGCAGGGTGACGGCGCCTCGACCACAGGCTCGTGCACCCAGACCGGTGCGGGCGCTGTCGTCGCTGCGTGCAACGTCGCGATCGTCTACGGCGGCTCCACCATCGCGGACTACAACGTGCCCGTGGACGGGTCCAACTCCGTCCCGTTCAACGAGCCGCTCTCGACCGGGACCCAGGGCTTCGGCAGCCCGTTCTTCGTGGTCGTCAAGACCGACGGCACCGGCGGTGGCGAGGCCATCAGCCAGGTCTCCTACTTCGTCGACGCGCCGCCGGTCGGACCGCCGAGCGCGTCCATCAGCGGCCCGGGCAACGGCACCAGCGTCAACCCGGGCGCGACGCTGTTCCTGACCAGCGGCTGCTCGGCCGGCTCGAACGGCACCTTGGCAAGCTGCAACGGCACTGTCACCCGCCCGGGCGGCGGTCAGACGGGCATCAGCGGTTCCGGTGGCCAACTGCCGACCGATGTGTCAGGTGACTACAGCGTCACGGTGACCGCGACCGACACCGACGGTCAGACCAACACGACGTCCATCAGCTACACGGTGAACACCCCGCCAACTGCTGTCATCGACGCTCCCGTCGACGGCGGCGTGGTCAACCAGGGCGACGTGGACACCTGGGGCGGCCACTGCGTCCCTGGCAACTCCGTGCTGACCGACTGCACCTTCACGGTTACTGACCCGAACGGGAACTCAGTAGGCGTCAACGGCAACCACACCCCCACGGCTACCGTCGGCATCTACCACGTCCACGTCCACGCGGCCGACGCCCACGGGCTGACCGGTGACGTCTTCTCGACGTACCGGGTCAACGCCTACCCGACGGTGGACATCACCAGCCCCCTCCAGGGTCTGCGGGTCTACACCGACACCGCCGTGCCCGCGGCGTACAGCTGCGCGGACCACGAAGGCCCGGTGGCGTCCTGCCTCGGGTCGGTCCCGGTGGGCGCCAACGCCGACACCTCGCCGGCCGGACCGAAGTCGTTCAACGTGACCGCGACCGACAGCGACCACGCGCAGACGACCAAGACGGTGACCTACAACGTCTACGACAAGCCGACCGCGCACATCACCGGCCCGGCCATCGGAACGGTCGTCAACCCCGGCGACGGGGCGCCGATCTTCCTCGGCAACTGCGCCGGCGGCGTCCCGAACGTCGTCTGCACGATGACGCTCACCGCACCGGACGGCACGACCTCGACGCTCACCAGCGGCGAGACGCTGCCGATCGCGCAATACGGCTCCTACCGGATGACCGTGCACGTGATCGACGACTTCGGCACCGAGCAGACCGCGACGCAGACCTACAAGGTCAACGAGGCGCCGCACATCGTGAACCTGACCCCGCTGGACGGCGACACGTTCTTCCAGGGTCAGAACGTCACGCCGAACTACAGCTGCTACGACAACGACCACGACGGCACCATCACCGACGACTCGATCGCGTCGTGCGTGGGCCCGGCCGGCCCGCTGGCGACGCAGAACACGCCGGTCGGCGTCTACACCTACTCGGTGAAGGCGGTCGACAACGACGGTGCGGCCACGACCCAGACGGTCAGCTACAAGGTCGTCCCGGTGGTGGGCTCCTGCCAGGCCACCGGCCTGCAGCTGCTCGACCTGGTGTTCGGCAACAGCGGTCCGGCTGACCCGTGTGCGACCGGTGACGGGGTGACGGTGAAGGCCAATGCCCCGCTCGGCGCACTGGCTCCGTCGCTGCTGCTCAACACGGGCGTCCAGGCCAACGTGATCGAGGGGCACACCGTCCGTACCAAGCCGGCAACCTTCGCCGCGCACGCGGACATCGCCGACACCTCGGTGAACATCCTCGGCACGGTGAACCTGAAGGTGACCGGCGTCCACACCACGGCATCGTCGACCCTGACCAGCTGCAGCACCGCGCAGCTGACCGGGACCTCCTCCGTGGGGACGCTGTCGCTCAATGGTCTGCCGATCACGGTGGGCAGCACGCCGCTGACCATCCCGCTGGTCATCGGCACGCTCTACCTCAACCAGAGGGTGGTGACCGCGACCGGCATCACCGAGCGCGCAGTGTTCCTGGATCTTCCGGGAACAGCGCTCGATGTGGTGATCGGCGCCAGCTCGGTCGCACCGCGCTGCGGGACGTTGTGACCGTGTAGTTCCACGATGGGAGAAAGAGCCCGGGGGCGCCTGCAACAGCAGGCGCCCCCGGGTGCTTTTCCGCGGTCGGCTCAGTTCTTCGGCATCTGCGCCTGCGCCGCGCGCAGCGCCTGGCCCACGTCCGCGTCCGTCAGCGTGCCGTTCTCAGCCTTCGGCCAGAGCTTCACCAGCTCGGCGCCGAGGACGATCTCCATCGCGCCCTCCCCCGGCACCAGCGGCATCGGCTCGGAGTGGTCGGCCTGGATCTGACCGAACACCGTCATCGCCTGGCTCGAGAATGGCTTGACGCCCTCGAGGCTGTTCAGCACCGGAAGCGTCCCGAACGCACTGTTGAGCGTGGTCTGGGCCGCGGGGCTGGTCAGGAACTTCACCAGGGCGAGGTCTGCCTGCTTGTGACGCGAGTCCTGGGCGATAGCGAGATTCGTGCCCGCCACGATGCTCTGCACCGGGTCGCCGCCCTCAGGCAGCGGGTTGAGGACCGGCACGTCAGCGATCGCGTAGTCGTGGAAGCCGAGGGTATCGAGCTGCCCGATCGCCGCGCTCTGCTGGAGGATCATCCCGGTGTGCCCCTGAGCGAACGCCGAGATCAGGTCCACGCCGTTCTTCTCGATCAGGTCTGGATCGACTGCCTTGTCCTTCGACATCAAGTCGAGGAACTGCTCGATACCGGCCCGCTCGGCGGGGGTGTCGAAGGTCGGCTTGCCCGAGGCCGAGAAGAGGCGGGCGCCGTGCTGGCGGCCGAAGATGAAGGCCTCGTGGACGTTGATCGTCGCGCCGTTCCCGGCGAACCCGGCCCCCCATTGGCCGGGCTTGGTCAGCTTGCGTGCATCCGTCTCGAACTCGGCCCACGTCGTCGGCGGAGCCTTGATCCCGGCCGCGGCAAACAGCGTCGGGTTGTAGAAGAGCCCGTACGCCTGCCCGTACAGCGGCACCACCGCAGTCGTCGGTCCCGGTACGCCGGTCGAGGCGATCGCCGTGGCCAGGAACTTGGCCCGGCCGCCGATCGCGTCGTACGCCTTGGAGTCGAACGGCATCAAGCCGCCAGTCGCCTGGAGCGCGGGAGCCCAGGTGGCTCCGGTGTCGAAGACGTCGGGCAGCGAGTCCGACGCCACGCCGGCGATGATCTTGGCGTAGACCTTCGTCCAGTCCTGCATCTCGAGCTTCACGTGGATGCCGGTCTGCTTGGTGAACTCATCGAGCAATGGCTGGAGTACCTTCGCGTGCTGCTCGGGCGTCGCCGTCTCGGGGTTGGCCCAGTAGGTGATCGTCTCGCCGGACGCGCCGTGGGATCCTCCGCCACACCCGGCAGTGAGCCCGAGGAGGAGGAGCGGCAGCGCAGCGAGCGCTCTGAGCAGGGGTCGCATGGGGATTCCTTCGGTTGCCGGGTGCAGTGGCTTCGGGTGAATCAGCCTCGCTGCCGCAGGGACAGCGGCGTACGTCCCCCGCCGGGTTTCACCCTCTCTTCACCCGTCCGGACTGACAAGCCCCTGGCGGCGCGCCGCTACGTTCAGCGCGACGGGAGCGGGCCTTCTCCCCCGTAGGCCCGTTCCCGCTACCACCCCGATTCCGCCGTCACGGCGGTGGCACACCTGTGGAGTGCATGTCCATGAGCGCGGCGAACCCACAACGGCAGGTAGTCGGAGGGTCCAGACTGTCGATCGTGATCGCTGATCCGGGAACGCCCCGGCTGGCCGGAGATGTCGTACCACGGTCTCGACTGCTGGACCGACTGGACCGGCTGCTGCCCTTGACCGTGCTGCGTGCCCCGCGCGGGTTCGGGCGTACGACGCTCGCCGCGCAGTGGTTCGCCGGACTCGACCCGGACCAGGCTCTCTGGGTCAGCATCGAGGACGACCGAGCGTCAGCGGCGGCCTTCTGGGACCTCGTCGCCGACGTGCTGCTCGCTCGCGGGCACGACGTCGCGGAGCGCGGGCCCGACGCACTGCGAGCGCTTCTCGAAGGCCCCGGCCACCCGTGGGTCCTGGTGGTGGACGACCTCGACCGGGTCGCTGATCCCGAGGTCGTCGCAACGCTGCTCCAGCTGCTGCGCCGCTACCCTCGGCTGCATCTGCTGGCCACGGGCAGTGCCGACGTCCTCGACCACAGTTCGTGGCTCGACCTCGACGGGCAGGTGATCGGTGCCGAGGAGCTCGCCTTCGACGCGACCGAGCAGAAATCCGTGCTGGCCGCGCTCGGAGTGGCCGTCGACGACGCCGACGCCCTCGAGTCGCAGCTTGCTGGCTGGCCTCTCGCCATCCGCGCCTTCGGCCTCGCGCTGCGCACCGAAGAGCCGGACGAGGCGTTGCACACCGTGCGGGACCAGCTCGGAGCGACTGTGCTGACTGAGCTCGGCAGCGGGCTCGACGCCGACCTCGTCCTGGTCACGGCCCTGATCGGCGACGCGCGGCACGATCAGCTCGGGCACCTGCTCGACGGACCGGGACGGGCGCACGACGTCGACCGCCTGGTGGCCCGCGGCCTGATGGTCGCCGAAGGCGAAGGCTCCGCTCGACGGCTGCGCTGGCCGGGCGTCGTACGTGATGTCGTCCTCACTGCGTGGACGAAGACCGCGCCTGGCGACGTACGGCGGGCGCGCCAGGAGCTGGCGACCCGCTTCGAGGGCCTCGGCGAGTACGGGCGGGCGCTCGAGCAGGCCACGGCCGCCGAGGACTGGGCGGTGGTACGGGCCTTGATTGAAGGCCACTTCTCGCCCGTGTTCATGGAGCACCCCGAGGCGCTGCGTGCCGTCGTGATCGCCGCCCCGCCGGGGGCACTCGGGGACAGCATCCTGATCCAGGCGATCCAGGAGACGTACTTCTTCGACCCGGTGCGGGCTGCTGGGCTCCGACGGCGGATCCCCGACGAGCGCGATGCCGTCAGGGCGATGGTCGCCGAGCAGCGCCCGGCACTGCTGTGGGACCACCTGACGATCCTGATGGCGCTGTTCCGGCTCCGGGCCGACTACGCCTCCGCGGTCGACGTCGCGCGCAAGATGCCGCTGTTCCTCTCCGAGGCGGTCGAGCGCTACCCCGACGACCCGGTGGCCCACGGGCCGGGCGTCTCGCTGCAATGCGGGCTGACCTGGCTCCATGTGGGCGACCACCGGCAGGCTGTGGCCGAATTCGAGCGTTGCTACCGGCACGCCGAGAAAGGGCAGGTGGGCCATTTCCAGCGCGATGCGGCGTCCAAGCTCGCGCTGCTGCACGGCTTCCTCGGAGAGCACCCGCGCTCGCGGGCGTGGGCAGGCCGGGCCGAGGATGCGCCGTTCCCGCGGACCTGGGCCACGCCGTTCATCAACGCCGGCCTCGCCGCCGGGCAGGTCTTCAACGCCGTCGCTGCACTGGACCGGGAGGCAGCCCTCGCCGCCGTCGAGGAGCTCGAGCTGCTGCACCCGCGCGACGAGCTCTGGGTCCTGCTGCACTACGCCCGGGCGAAGGTCGCAGTGCTCTGGGGCCATCCCGCCGCGACCTTGCGCGAGCTGGAGTCTGCCGTCCCGAACGGAGTCCCGGTGCCGTCCCCGGCGATGGCGGACCTGCTGCTCGCCACCCGCGTCGATCTCAACCTGGCGCGGGGCCTCGGGGCCCGGTGCGCGGGCCTGCTGGAGGATTCCGCGAGCACGTCCCCCCTGCTCCAGGTACGCCGGGCGCGGCTCGCCCTGCTCACCGGCGATGCGGCGGCGGCCGTCGGGTTGGCCCGCGCCGCCGCGGAGCACCATCACGCCGCACCGTCCACCGACCTCGAGGCCCTGGTGGTCGAGGCGGTCGCGCTGCACCGCCTCGACGACCCGAACGCGACGGCGCGGTTCGCCGAGGCGCTCGCCGTCGCAGGCCGCCGCTCCGATGCCTTCGCCCTGGTCCCGCGCGCGGACCTGGACCGTCTCGGCGCCCTGGTGCCCGGGGCGCAGGCGATGCTCGACGACCCCCGCCTCGCCGGCGTCGGCGCGGCCTTCCCCTCCGAGGTGAGCTTCACCGAGCTCACTCAGCGCGAGCGGGTGGTGCTGCAGCACCTCGCCGACGGAGTGACGCTTCAGGCGATCGCGCACCGCGAGACGGTCTCGATCAACACCGTGAAGTCGCAGGTGCTCTCGATCTACCGCAAGCTCGGCGCCTCTGACCGCAAGCACGCGCTCGAGAGCGCCGCCCGTGAAGGCCTGATCTGAGCCGTCGTCAGCCTCTAGATGAGCAGCTCGGGCGCGGGGATTGCCTCATAGCGTCTCCGGCGCAGAGCGCGCTCCTCCCGAGTGATAGCGAGCAGCTCGGTCAGCGTCGCGGCCGGGATGCCGAGCTCCTCGGTGGACCGGGTGATGCGCGCGAGCTCGTCCTGCGTGAGATCGCCGTCCGAGGCGCACATCCGGATCGCGTCGTAGATCAGACCGCGGACGGTGTGCTCCATGCCCGGCAGCGCCAAGATGTCGGCGACGCTCTCGTTGACGTCGTGCGCGCGCATCGACTCCAGCACCCAACCGGCCGCCCCCGCGGACGCCTCCATGCCGAGCACCCATTCACGCTCGGCCGGGGTCACGTGGCTGACACCCCCGGCACACGCGAACACGCCGCGGATCCACGATCGCTGGTCCTCATAGCTGAGCTGGTCGTTGACCTCGGTCGGCAGCTCGAACTCCTCCCAACCGGTCCAGCGCAGGGCCGCGAGGCTGGTTGGGTCGCGCTCCGGCGCGACGAGCACGGTCAACGGCAGCTCGGCCTCGACCACAGTGCCGGACCTCTCGGGACTGCTGATCACCAGGCGTCCGCCGATGGCGGCGACCCGGTCGACCAGGCCCTCGAGCCCCGACCCCGCCTCCGGCGCTGCGCCGCCACTGCCGTCATCGGTGACGCTGAGCAGCAGCGCGTCGCCCTCGACCCGCGCATCGACGGAGACGAGCGACGCGCCGGAGTACTTCTTGGCGTTGGTCAGCGACTCGGCCACGACGTAGTAAGCGACCAGCTCGACCACCTCCGGGAGGCCGGCCGGGAGGTCGACCGTCAGCTCGACCGGTACGCCCGGCCGCTCCGCCAGCGTCTCCAAGGCACCGGCGAGGCCGGAGGCCGCTACGACACCGGGGTGGATCCCGCGGGCCAGCTCGCGCAGCTCCGAGATGCCCTCCTCCAACTCGGCGAGCGCGTCGGTCAGCGAGGCCGCCAGCGCGGGATCACTCCCCGCCTGCCGCAGCGCACGACGCAGCAGCAGGGACAAGCCGACCAACCGCTGCTGAGCGCCGTCATGCAGGTTGCGCTCGGTACGTCGTCGTTCGACGTCGACGGCCTCGACGATCCGGGCGCGCGATGCCCGCAGGTCGTCGATCTGCGCGCGCAGGTCCGCCTTCATGTGCTCGTTGTCGAAGGCCAGCGACGCCGCGTCCACTGCGGCACGCAGCCGCTCCGGCGACCCGAGCAGGGCCGGGTCGTGGATCAGTGCGGCGAACGGCTTGCCACCACGATCGATCGGAGTGACCGCGCGGCCCTCGGTCTCCACCGGCGCCGTCATCGTCCGGCCGGCGTCATCGATCCAGCCGCGGCTGCCCACCCGGAGGTAGGCGATGTCGAGGTTCGGGTCGCCGAGCATCCGTCGCAGCGCATTGCGCAGCGTGTCCCCGGGGCCGAGCGACTGCAGATCGGCGACGAGGGCGACGAAGTTGTCGGTAGCCCGCTGGCGCGGGATCGCACGTGAGGTCAGATTCCTGAGATTGGCCACCGGTACAGACTGCTCCGCGCGTCGCTTCCCCGCACGCGTTTCGCCCGACATGATGGGGTTCGTGGGAGCTCTCCGAGTGATGCTTGTCGACGATGCCGTGCTGGTACGCGAGGGGTTCGCGCGGCTGCTCGGCGAGGAGGGCGTGGACGTCGTCGCCCAGCGCGGGGACGCGGTCGGCGTCGTCGACGCCGTGCGCGAAGTCCGACCGGACGTGGTGATCCTGGACGTCCGGATGCCGCCGACGCACACCACCGAGGGCCTCGCCGCAGCCGCCGAACTGAAGAGCGAGCTCCCCGAGGTCGGAGTCCTGGTGCTCTCCGCACACGTCGAGACCCGGCACGCCGTCGACCTCCTCACCGGCTCGCACAGCGGCGTCGGCTACCTGCTCAAGGAACGGCTGACCGGGCAGTCCGACCTCGTCGACGCGATCGCCCGGATCGCCGATGGCGGCACCGTGATCGACCCCGAGGTCGTCCGGAAGGTCATGGAGACGCCGCGCCGCGCCGACCCGCTCGACCGCCTGACCGCGCGCGAGCGCGAGGTCCTCGCACTAGTGGCCGAGGGCCACTCGAACGCCGCGATCGCCGAGCTGCTCGACACCACCAGCCGCACGGTCGAGACGCACACCGGCCGGATCTTCACCAAACTCGACCTCGAGGCGATCCCGAGCACGCACCGTCGGGTGCTCGCGGTCCTCGCGCATTTGCGGGCCAGCGCAGGCTGACCTCCCGCCTCGTACGTGCCAGCACTGACGACGCGGAGCCGCAGGGTCCCTACGCTCGGCTGGTGCCCGGACCTGACGTCACGCCCTCCTCCGGTGACCGCGGCGAGCCTTCGACCCTCTTCGTCACTCTGGCGGCGATGCTGCGCGGAGCGCTCGGAGACCACGACCAGGCTGCCGCTGTCGCCGTAGAGATGCGCTCGGCGGCCGAGGACATGGCCGACGACCGGCAGCTCGCGATCGCCCACCTGGTGCTGGGAATGGAACGCCTGGGGCAGGGCGATCCAGCCGGTGCCCAGTCGTGTTTCGAGGACGCGTTGGTGATGGCCCGCGCTGCCGGCAACTCCGAGCTGGTGGCAATGTGCTTGGTCGCCCTCAGCGCCACAGTGGAGGAGCGGGAGCTGCCACGGGCGATCGGGCTGCTCGGGGAGAGCCGCGAGATCTTCGTGGCGGCCGGCGACGTGCGCGGGGTCGAGTACGCCGATCAGCGCCTCGCGCGGCTGGATGTCCGTGCTGGCACTGACGACACCGAGGCAAGCGGGCCATAGCGTCCGGCACAACGGCGGCGAGTCCGTCGACACCGACCGTGATGGCAGCGGCAACAGCGCTGACACCGACGACGACAACATCCCCGACACCCAGGACGCCTACCCGCTGCAACACGACGGAGCCCTCAGCGGACTCCTCAGCCGCGAGATCAAGGCAGCGCCCGCCCTCGCCGCGGTCCTCGGACCCGTCCCCGCCGCACTCCTCACCCTCAGGCTCTGACGAGGTCGGGAGCTCAGCCGGCGAGCTTGCCGAACGCGCTGCGGTGGAAGACCAGCGGGTTGCTGGTGTCGTTCTGGTCGACTGCGTGCAGCTCCAGCAGTACGACCATGTGGTCGCCGGCTTCGACCTCGGAGTAGATCGTGCAGTCGAACCGGGCCAGCCCTTCGTCCAGGGTGACCGCCCCGTCGCCGCTGACCCGTACCGGTACTCCGTCGAAGCGGTGCAGGGGTTCCCCGGCCAGCTGGCGGCAGACTGCGTGCTGGTGGTCGGCGAGGACAGTGACACCCACATGCGCGGACCGGCGCAGGTCCGGCCAGGTCTTCGAGGCCCGAGCGATCGAGAAGGAGACGAGCGGCGGGTCGATGCTGACGCTGGTGAACGAGCTGGCGGCTAGGCCCACCAGGACGCCGTCCACCTCGGCCGCGACGGCGACGACGCCGGTCGGGAAGATCCCGAATGCCTGCCGCAGCTGCTGCGGGTCCAGGTCCTGGTTCGTGACGAGATCGGTCATGCGAGCGCACTCTTCCGGTCGAGCAGCGCCGCCACCACCGGACGCGTGGACTCCAGCCAGTCGGCGTACGCGGCGGGATCGTCGTACTGGCCGTCGACCACGAACAGGCCGCGGCCTGGGACGGTGGCACCGAGCTCGGTCAGCACCGGGCGCAGCGAGAGCTCGGGCGCCAGCGCGTGAGCCGGGGAGCCTCCTAGCATCAGCGGCACCGCCGCTCCTCGCAGGCCGGTACCGCCGGCGCACCGGTCCAGGAACAGCTTGAGGAGCCCGGTGAAGGTGCCCTTGTACGTCGGCGACGCGACGATCACCAGGTCAGCAGCGCCGACCCGCTCGACCAACGCGCCCACCGGGGGCGAGGACCAGTCCAGCAGGTCCGCGCCCAGAGTCGCGAGGTCGATGATCAGGTCCGGCTCGGCCCCGGTCAGCTCGCAGGCGACGTACTCCGCGGCAGCGAGGGTGCGGCTGGCCGGCTTCGGGTTGCCCACCACGACGGCGGTGTTCTGGGGCATGATGGGTTCTCCGGATCACGGGTTCGTCGGGTGGCATGCAAGCTTGTATTTAAAGACAATAAACTTACTAGCCTTTGATTTCAAATCCCCGCTCCCGATCGCTGTCTAGGGTGCTCTTGTGCGACTGACCCGCCCCGAGCTGGCTGCCTTCCGTGGCCGGATCCTGCCCGACCTGGTCGGAGCACCCACGCGGCTGCTGTTCGTCGGCTTCAACCCCGGGCTGCGCAGCGTCGCGGTGCAGGCGCATTTCGGCGGCGGCAGCAACCGCTTCTACCCGGCCCTGTACGCCGCCGGCATCACCGACCATCGGATCGACGCCTCGGAGGGTTTCCGTCCCGACGACCTGCGGCACCTGCAGGAGCGCGGCGTCGGCATCACCTCATTGGTGCCCGGTGCGACGGCCAGGGCCGACGAGCTGACTGTCGCTGAACTCGTGGCGGGAGCAGCCGCGCTAGCGGCACGGGTCTCAATAGACCCACCGACCGTCGTGGCGATCCTCGGCGTCACTGCGTACCGGGCTGCCTTCGAGCGACCCAGGGCCGCCCTCGGGCTGCAGCCCGACCTTCTCTCTGGCGTCCCGGTGCGGGTGGTCCCCAACCCGAGCGGGCTCAACCGGCACGCGAGCCTGGCCGATCTCGCGACGGCGTACCGCGACGCTGCGGTGGCAGCCGGGATCGAGCCGTTCGCACCGACGCAGTGAGGGCCCGCTGGAATGCCGGTTGGGGTGCGGGTGTTCGATGAGGTCATGAGCATCCAGACTTCTGCCCTGGTCGCCGAGTCAGCCGGCGCCCCCTTCGTCCAGCGCACGATCGAGCACCGCGAGCTCGGCGACAACGACATCCTGATCGACATCGCGTACGCCGGCATCTGCCACTCCGACATCCACCAGGTCCGCGAGGAATGGGGCTCGGCGATCTTCCCGATGGTCCCCGGCCACGAGATCGCCGGCACCGTCGCGGCCGTCGGCAGCGCCGTCACCCGCCACCAGGTCGGCGACCGCGTCGGCGTCGGCTGCATGGTCGACTCCTGCGGCGAGTGCGAGGAGTGCAAGGACGGCGAGGAGCAGTTCTGCGCCAACGGCAACGTGATGACCTACAACGGCCGCGGGTACGACGGAAACCCGACGTACGGCGGCTACGCGCAGCAGGTCGTCGTCTCCGAGCGCTTCGGCGTCCGGATCCCCGAAGGCATCAGCCTCGACGAGGCAGCCCCGCTGCTCTGCGCCGGCATCACGGTGTGGACCCCGCTGAAGCGCTGGGGCGCCGGCCCCGGCACGAAGGTCGCCGTCGTCGGGCTCGGGGGTCTGGGCCACATGGCCGTCAAGCTGGCCGCCGCCCTCGGCGCTGAGGTCACGGTGCTCTCCCGCAACGAGGACAAGAAGGACAGCGCGCTGGAGCTCGGCGCCGTCGAGTACATCGCCGCGAGCCGCCGTTCCCTGGCCGAGAACCGGCGCTCGTTCGATCTGATCATCAACACGGTCAGCGCGCCGCTGCCGATGGCCTCCTACCTCGGCCTACTCAAGCCGATGGGCGCGATGGTCAACGTCGGCATCCCCTCGGAGAACTACGACATCCCGCCGTTCGCCGTCGTCGGTGGCTCCAAGGTGCTCGCCGGATCGAACATCGGCGGCATCCCGGCGACCCAGGAGATGC
The DNA here is from genome assembly GCA_035695505.1 of Marmoricola sp. Taxonomy (GTDB): domain Bacteria; phylum Actinomycetota; class Actinomycetes; order Propionibacteriales; family Nocardioidaceae; genus Marmoricola. The sequence goes on from DASRRQ010000153.1 coordinate 15,751, forward strand.
TCGACTTCTGCGCCGAGCACGGCATCGGCGCCACCATCGAGACGATCACCGCCGACGAGGTCGACGACGCCTACGAGCGCGTGGTCGCCGGTGACGTCCGCTACCGCGTCGTCATCGACACCAGCACGATCAAGGCGAGCTGACGTGGGCGAAAGGTAGTTCGCCTGCCGCTGCGCGTCCGGCACTGCCACACTGACCGCCATGTCCGTCACGACCCGCGCCGCGATCTGGCTCATCTGCCTGAGTCCGCTTGCGTGGATCCCGGACGCTCTCGACCGGTTCGTCTTCCCCAAACTGGCGCTTGCGGCCGCCGCGATCGCGTGCGGCGCGCTCGCCCAGCGGCAGGGCAAGGTCCCCAAGGACATCCTCATCGTGAGCGCCGTCGGGGTGGGGTGGTTCACCCTGGCCTGCCTGCTGTCACCGACCCCGGTCGCCTCGCTCCTCGGTCGTTGGCCGCGGTACGAGGGCGTGCCTGTGATCCTGACGTACGCCGGATGCGCGTGGCTCGGAGCCAGACTTCTCGGGAACCGCACCAAGGCTGCGATGAACGAGCTGTTCACTGCCGTCTCCGTGGTGTCTCTGGTCCTCGCTGCACTCTCGATCCTGACCGTCGCCGGATGGAGCATCGAAGGAGCCAGCACCGAGAGCCGGACCGGTTCGGTGCTCGGCAACGCGACCGACCAGGGCCTCGTCGGGATGATGCTGTTCGCGGTCCTGTTGGCCGCAGCCCTGGACCGGCGTACGCCGCTGCTCATCGCCGGCGCTGTCGCCGGCCCGGTGACGGTGCTGCTCTCCGGGTCCCGGGCGTCGTTGCTCGCGGTCGTGGTGGTCCTCGCCGTCCAGACCTACTTCCGACGCAAGGAGCTCGTGCGGGTCGCGGCGGGCGCGATAGTGGCCCTGGCGGCGCTCAGCTTGCTGCTGCCGCAAGTTCGCGACCGCCTCGGCGACCGGAAGACAGTCACAGGTCGGCTGCTTCTGTGGCAACAGGCCGGGCATGTTGGGCTAGACCGTTGGTGGTCTGGAGGACCGAGCACCTTCATCGACGCAGTCGGCAAATACCGCAACGAGAACTGGGTCCGCGACGTCGGCACCCAGAACCCACCCGACTCCCCGCACAGCTGGGTGCTGCAGGCTCTGGTCGCCGGTGGCATCCCGCTGCTCCTGATCGCCCTGGCACTTGCCGCCCTGCTGGTGCGGACCGGTTACCGGGCTGTGCTCAGCGAGCAGGATCCGTTGACGATCGGCGCGTTCTCGGCGATGGCCGGATACGGCCTGGCGCTGCTCCCCAACTTCACGATCGCCGGGTCCACCTGCCTCGCGGCGTTCCTCGTCGGCTGCCTGGTTGCTAGCGAGGCAGGCCGCAAGGAGCAGGTCGTCTGGATCCGGGCGATCAGCGCGGTTGCAGCCCTCGGGGTCATCGCTTTCACCTGCGGCGCGTTCGCCGAGCGGTCGCTTGAAACCGGAATCGTCGCGTCTCGCCATGGCGAGATATCCCAAGCCCACAAGGCTTTCGAGACTGCGGAGTCCCTGAGGCCATTCGACGGGGACATTGCGATGCTTGCCTCCCAGGCACTGGCGGGAGCAGCCAACAGCCGGGTGCCCGGAGCCGCGGCCGAGACCGAGCTCTGGGCGCGTCGCAGCCTCGCCCGGACCCCGGACACCTACGCATCGGGCCTGGCACTAGCAGTCGCCGAGGTAAGCACCGGCGACCTCGCCGACGCGCACACGGAACTGGACAGGCTGATCACGCTCTATCCCACAGAGCCGAATGCTCGTATCCAACGCGGCATCGTCCGGTTCGGCCAAGGCGACCTGGCAGGCGCCCGCGCAGACCTCCGGCTAGCTCAGCATCTCGCGCCTCACGACCCGGCGGCGACGACCATCTTGAGAAAGATCAACGCCGACGCCCGCCGTTAGTTTCCGGTGCGATCGCCTGACCGCCCGAAATGGTGGAGT
>DASRRQ010000154.1:0-58990 GCA_035695505.1 Marmoricola sp.
CGAAGATGACGTCCTCCATCTTGCCGCCGCGCAGCGACTTGGCGCCTTGCTCGCCCATCACCCAGGCGAGGGCGTCGACCACGTTGGACTTGCCGGACCCGTTGGGCCCGACGATGCAGGTGATCCCGGGCTCGAGCTGCAGCGTGGTGGAGGAGGCGAAGGACTTGAACCCCTTCAGGGTCAGGCTCTTCAGGTACAACGTGGGCTCCTCGTTCCGGCTGGGTTGCTGACCACGGTGGTGGGCTCGCGAACAGGAATCCTAGGCGGAACTCCTGCCGGGGGAAGCGGCACGTCGAGACTACGTGCTGAGGACCCGGCCCGCGACCCGCGGCTCGCCCTTCGGTCAGTGCGCCCGTACGCCGCGCATCAGGCCCGCTCGGACATCGCCTTGAGGCCGGAGACGATCATGTCGACGCCGAAGGCGAACCGCTCGTCGCCCGATCCTGTGGTCATCGGGACGGCCATCGACGACAGGTTCGGAAAGCGGTCCGGCGGTAGCGCCGCGAAGATCTTGCGGACCTCGGCGACGACCTCCTCCTCGCTGACGTGGGCCATCGCCGCGGCCTCGTCCGGATCCTGTCCACGATGCCGCTCCAGCCAGATGTCGTCCTCCATCGCCACCGAGCTGACGAACAACGAGGCGACGTCGACGAACCACGCGCAGTACTGCTCGGGTACGCCGCCGGCCTTGAGCAGCCCGACGAGACGGTCGGTGACCTCGAGCAGCGCCGGCTGGGTCGGGATCATCCCCATCGTGCACCGGGCGATCCCCGGGTTCGCCCGGTAGAGGTCGAGCAGGCCCCTCATCGCCGCGCGGACCTGGTCGTCCCAGTGCTCGGGGTCCGGGTCGGGGATCTGCCACTGCGAGCAGACCGCGCCGACCACGAGCTGGTCGAGCTCGGCGCGGTTGGCGACGTGCGCGTACAGCGACGCCGGGCCGGTGCCGAGCTCCTTAGCGATCGAGCGCATCGTCACGGCGTCGTACCCGTTGCTGCGCAGCTGGGCGATCGCGACCTCGACGATCCGGTCCGCCGAGAGCCGCGGCGCCCGGTGCGACGTCGTCACGGTCACCCGGTTGCCGAGTTTGTAGGTCCTGTTCACAGCCACCGGAGCAGTGTAGCGACCCGGACGAACAATGTTCTTGACTTGCGAACAGTGTTCGTTATAGAACAGTGTTCGTCCACTCCGAACAATGTTCGTCTCAGGAGCCACCATGTCCACCGACACCGCTCTTACGACCGGAGCAGTCCCCGACCAGGGGTACCGCTACCGCTGGATGGTCCTGACCGTCGTGCTGCTCGCCGACGTGATGGACCTCCTCGACTCGACTATCGCCAACCTCGCCGGACCTTCGATCCGCGCCGACATCGGCGGCAGTGAGACCACGCTGCAGTGGGTGCTGGCGGCGTACACGCTGACCTTCGCAGTCGGCCTGATCACCTCGGCCCGGGCCGGCGATCTCTGGGGCCGCCGCCGACTGTTCGTCATCGGCATGGTCGGCTTCACGGTCGCCTCGCTGCTGTGCGGGCTCGCTCCCAGCGCCGGCCTGCTCATCGCGGCCCGCGTGGCCCAAGGCTTCTTCGGCGCCGTGATGATCCCGCAGGGCTTCGCGATGGTGAAGGTGTCGTTCACCGAGGACGACCTGCAGAAGGCGTTCATCCCATTCGGACCGGTGATGGGCCTCTCGGCGGTGATGGGCCCGATCCTGGCCGGGTTCCTGCTCAAGGCCGACCTCTTCGGCAGCGACTGGCGCTCGATCTTCTGGATCAACGTCCCGGTCGGCGCAGTCGCGTCGTACCTGGCGATCCGCTACCTGCCGCGCACCGGGTACGGCACCCTCGAGCGCGACCCTGACGCACGACTCGACCTCCGCGGCAGTGCGCTGCTCACGGCAGCCTCGATCACGCTGATCTACCCCCTGGTGCAGGGCCACACGCAGGGCTGGCCGACCTGGATGTTCGGCCTGCTCGGCGCCAGCGTGGTGCTCTGGCTGGCGTTCGCGGTCTCCGAGCGCTCCTCGACCCACCCGGTGATCGAGAAGTCGTTGTTCTCCAACAAGGCGTTCCTCGGCGGCCTGGTGTTCCTGGGCACGTTCTTCACCGCGATGAACGGTTTCATGCTCACCATCAACCTGTTCCTGCAGTACGGCCTGAGCTACACCCCGATGCACACCGGACTGACACTCGCGCCGTGGGCGTTCGGGATGGCCTGCGGAGCGGCAGCGTCTGGTGCGGCACTCGGTCCGAAGTTCGGCCGGCACGTGCTGCACGGTGGCTTGATCGTGCTCGCGGTCGGGCTCGGCATCGTCTGGCTCAGCATCAACGCCCACGGGATGCATACGTCGTTGTGGGACCTGGCACCTGGTTTCTTCCTCACCGGCCTCGGGAGCGGCGCGATCTTCGCTCCCCTGTTCGACATCATCCTGGCCGGGCTCGGCGACAACGAGGTCGGCACCGGCAGCGGCGTCCTGAACGCCGTGCAGCAGTTCTGCGGAGCTCTCGGTGTCGCGGTGCTGGGGTCTGTCTTCTTCCACCTGCTGCCCGGGCACGGCTTCACCGACGCGATCAAAGACCTGATCGTGATCGGTGTCGGCTGCTACGCCGTCAGCTTCGTCGCCGTGTTCCTACTGCCGCTGCGGGCTCGCGAGGACGCCGTCCACTAGACGGCGCTGGACCGTACGCAGAGCGGCGAGTGCGGGGTCCGGCGCGAGCCGGGCCCCGTCGTCATCGGCCGGTGAGCCGAGCGTCAGGCGGGTTCGAGAACCTCGTCGGAGGTCGCGACCAGCGAGCCGAGCGTGTCGTTCTCCATCTGGAGACGCAGCGCGACGGCCTCGAGGTCAGCGATCCGCTGACGAAGGACCTGGTTCTCACGAGCGAGGCGGGCGGTCACGCGGGGGTCGGAGCCACCCGTGTAGCCGAGGAGTGCCTTGGCCATGAAGATTTCCTCCGGGGGAACAGAGTGAGTTCTGGGCGGTGACGGCCCGAACGGGCCGTCTACAAGAATCGCACGTGCTGCCGTTTGGAGCAAGACGACGCAGGCGACGCGCGGCCGTCAGGCAGGTATACGCACGGTCACGCTGGTGTGCGCCTGCTCGCCCGCGGCGGGGGCTGGCACTGCGGGCAGAAGTACGACGACCGGTTCATGAAGTGGACGCGCCGTACCGGGGTGCCGCAGCGGGAGCACGGCTGCCCGTCCTGGCCGTAGACCTCCAGCGACCGGTCGAAGTACCCACTCTCCCCGTTGACGTTGACGTAGAGCGCGTCGAAGGACGTCCCGCCCTGGCCGAGCGCGGCGACCATCACGGTCCGAGCACCGGCCAGCACGCGTTCGACGTCGACTGCTCGGAGCCTGTTGCCAGGCCGGTCGGCATGGATCGAGGCCAGCCACAGGGCCTCGTCGGCGTAGATGTTGCCGACGCCGGAGATCACCGACTGGTTCAGCAGGATCCGCTTGATCCCGGACCCGCTGCGACGGACCCTGCGCACGAAGGCGGCGTCGTCGAACTCGGGGTCGAGCGGGTCGCGGGCGATGTGCCGCAGCTCGTCGGGGAGGCCCGCTCCCCCGGGCGCGAGCGAGAGCCCGCCGAACATCCGCTGGTCGACGAAGCGGAGCTCGAGGTCGCCAAGGGCGAACCTGACCCGGAGATGCCGTTCATCGGGCGCGCCGGAGGGCTGGACGAGCATCTGCCCGCTCATGCCGAGGTGCCCGAGCAGCGCATCTGCGGTGCTATCACCGGGATCGAGCGGTAGCCAGAGGTACTTCCCGCGGCGGCGGGCGGCGGTGAAGGTACGGCCGGTCAGGGCCGCAGCGAAATCGGCGGAGCCGGCAAGGTGACGGCGCACCGGGCGCGGGTGCAGGACCTCGACCGCGCGGATCTGCAGGTCCAGGACGTGCGCTTCGAGCCCGCGGCGGACGACCTCGACCTCGGGGAGCTCGGGCACGTCTGACTAGATCGTGCTGGCGTCGACGTCGACGGGCGCCGGGAGCTCGGCGAGCAGGGTGCCGTAGGCGGCCTCCGCAGCCTGCTGCTCGGCCTCCTTCTTGGAGCGTCCGACACCGTGGCCGTGGAGCCGGTCGGCGACCCGCACCTGCGCAGTGAAGGTCTTCATGTGGTCCGGGCCGTCGTCCTCGATGACATACGCCGGGACGCCGAGGTCGTGCTCGGCGCAGAACTCCTGCAGGCTCGTCTTCCAGTCTAGGCCGGCGCCGAGCGCGGCGGCCGCCTCGAGCAGCGGGTCGAAGAGCAGGTGCACCAGGCCCGCGGCGCTGTCATGGCCGCCGGAGAGGAACACAGCGCCGATGACGGCTTCGACCGTGTCGGCGAGGATCGAGGCCTTGTCGTGGCCGCCGGTCGACTCTTCGCCCTTGCCGAGATGGACGTAGGGGCCGAGCCCGATGGTGCGGGCGACCTCGGCCAGTGCGCGGGCGTTGACCACGGCCGCGCGGAGCTTGGCCAGCCGGCCCTCGGAGAGGTCCGGGTGGGTGCGGTACAGCGTCTCGGTGATAACGACCCCGAGCACCGAGTCGCCCAGGAACTCCAGGCGCTCGTTGGTGGGCAGACCGCCGTTCTCATACGCGAACGAGCGGTGCGTCAGGGCAAGCTCCAAGAGCTCGGGACTCAGAACCGGGTCACCGAGCGCGCTGCGCAGCTCCACGTAGGGCTGCGCGTCCTGGGGCTGCGTCAAGACGACGACAGCGTCAGATGACCTGGCGGCGGTCGGCCTTGGCGCCGTACTGACCGCACTCCGGGCAGGCACGGTGCGGCAGGTGCTTAGAGCCGCAGGCCGGGTTGGTGCAGGTCACCAGCGTCGGCGCAACGGTCTTCCACGCCGAACGACGGTGGCGCGTGTTGCTGCGCGACATCTTCCGCTTCGGGACAGCCACGATGTACTCCTTGTCAGTGGTCAGGGGGCCTGACCGCGTTTCTGTGAAGCCTAGTTTTGGTTCAGTCCTGGGTTTCAGTCCTGGTCGGTGGCAGCGATGTCCTGCAGTGCTGCCCACCGGGGATCGACGGGTTCCGCGTGCCCATGGTCCGGGTCGTCCGCCAGGCGCGCACCGCACTCGGCGCACAGTCCTGGGCAGTCGTCCTGGCACAGGGGCTGGAACGGCAGTGCGAGCACCACCGCATCCCGCAGCACCGGCTCGAGGTCGATCAGATCGTCCTCGGTCCGGCGGACGTCGTCGTCCTCGTCGTCCCCATCGCTGGGGGCGTCACGGGAGTCGTGGTAGAGGTACAGCTCCTGGATGTCGATCGAGATCGAGTCCTCGATCGGCTCCAGGCACCGTGCGCACTCACCCTCAAGATCGGCCGAAGCCGTCCCGCTGACGAGCACACCCTCCATCACGGCCTCGAGCCGCAGGTCGAACTCGACCTGTGAGCCCTCGGGTACGCCCAGGATTTCGATGCCCAGCTCTGCAGGGGCCTCGGCCGTGAAGGACATCATGCGCTGGGACCCCGGGCGGCGGCCGAGCTCGCGTGTATCGAGCACGAGCGGCGCTCTCGGGTCGAGCTTGCGCAAGGTGTCACTTCCAGATCGAGGCTCTGCAGAACCTCCGGGAGTCTATCCGGACCGGCGTCCGGGAGCCAATCGGCGCGAATCAGCGCTCGAGGTGGTCGGGGAGGACGATGTCGTGCACGTCGGTGTCGTCGCCCAAGCGGTGCGAGTGGCCGCCGGAGAGCTGGGCGCGCCCGTGGCGGACGAGGTCGATGGTGGCGGTGAGCGTCTCCTCGAAGCCTGCGAGCCGCTCATCGACGTACTCCGCCGTCTCCTGGCGCAGCTCCTCGTCCAGCGGCGGCGCGTCCGGCGCCCGCAATCGGGACCGGCCGGTCCGCACCGAGGCGACCGTGCGCTCCAGCGCGTCCTCGAAGTTCGCGAGCTTGGACTCCACGTAGTGGTCGGTCTCGGCGCGCAAGGCAGCGGCCTCGCGCTCCGCCTCGGCCCGGATCTCCTCGGCGCGCAACGTCGCGATCCGGTAGACGTCGGTGTCGGAGACCAGGTCCTCGCTCTTCTTCTCGGCGTCGCGAAGGATCTGGATCGCCTCGAGGCGGCCGGTGTCGACGAATGCGTCGCGCTCCCCCACGACCTCGGTTGCGTGGCTCAAGGTGCCGTCGATCGCGACCTCGAGCGAGGAGAGCAGCTCATGGAAGTCGTTGCGGTTGATCATCACCGAGGCGGACATCGGCACCGAGCGCGCAGCGTCGATCGCGTTCCGCAGAGCGTCCAGGCGGCGGACGATGTCCTCCTTCACGCCCTCACCCGTCCGTCGCCCGCTTCTCGGCGAGCCGTTCGGTAAGCCTCTCCAGCACGAAGCCCGGGACCAGCCGGGACACGTCGCCACCGAACGTCGCCACCTCCTTGACCAGCGAGGAGGCCAGGAACGAGTACTCCGGGCTGGTCGGGATGAACACCGTCTCGACGTCGACCAGCGAGGAGTTCATCTGCGCCATCTGGAGCTCGTAGTCGAAGTCGCTGACCGCGCGCAGGCCCTTGACGATGGCCTTGATCCCGTTCTCCTCGCAGAAGCTGGTGAGCAGGCCGTCGAAGCCGGCGACGGTGACGTTGGCGAACTCGGCACAGGCCTTCTCCAGCATCTCCATCCGCTCCTCGGCAGAGAACAGCCGGGCGCTGGCCTTGGTCTTGTTCACCCCGATCGCGACGACCACCTCGTCGAAGAGCTCGGAGGCCCTGGAGATGATGTCGATGTGACCGTTGGTGACCGGGTCGAAGGAACCCGGGCAGACCGCTTTGCGCACTCCAGACTCCTTACTCGTGATCGGCGCGGCGAAGGTACCAGAGCGCCGTCTCGCCGTATTTCTTGTGCCGGATCACCCCGAGCCCTGCCGGCCATCCGGGTTCCACGCTACGCGCCGAGCGCTCCACGACGACAGCCGCGCCCGTCGAGAGCCATCCGTTGTCGACGAGCGCCGCGAGCGCCTCGCTGACCTCGACCGCGTCCAGGGGGTACGGCGGATCGGCGAAGACCACGTCGTACGGCGTCGATGGCGATGCCCCGAGCGCCCGGACTACCGGCTGGGCGAGGACCTCGACGGCGAACCCGAGAGCCCGCGCGTTGGTGCCGATCAGTGCAGCAGTACGCCGGTCCGACTCCACCGCGGTGACCGCGACCGCTCCCCGGGACGCGGCCTCCAGTCCGACCGCACCCGAGCCGGCGTACAGGTCGAGGAACCGCAGGCCGTGCAGCCCGCCGAACTGCGCCTCGAGCGCCGAGAACAGCGCCTCGCGCACCCGGTCGGTGGTGGGCCTGGTGGCGTCGCCGGTCGGCGTCTGCAGCCGCCGGCCCTTCGCACTCCCGCCGATGATCCTGGTCACGCGGGCGCCCTCATCCTTTGTCCAGGAAGTCGGCGCTCTCCGAGGCCTCCAGGGCGGCGATGGCATCGCGGAGCGCAGGTGTCGCGTCGAGATCCGGATCCTGCTCCAGATAGCGCGCGGCCTCCTCGCGCGCCGAGAGGATCACGTCCTCGTCGGTCAGCACCGAGAGCAGCCTGAGGGTCTTCTTGCGACCGCTCTGCGAGGTGCCGAGCACGTCGCCCTCGCGCCGCTGCTCCAGGTCGATCCGGGACAGCTCGAAGCCATCCCGGGTGCCGGCGACCGCGGTCAGACGCTCCATCGACGGGGACTCCGGGGCGGCCCCGGTGACCAGCAGGCACAGCCCGGAGTGCCCGCCCCGGCCGATGCGGCCCCGGAGCTGATGCAACTGCGAGACGCCGAAGCGCTCGGCGTCCAGGATCACCATCACCGTCGCGTTCGGAACGTCGACGCCGACCTCGATCACCGTGGTGGACACCAGTACATCGACCTCGCCGGCAGCGAAGGACCGCATCACCCGGTCCTTGTCGTCGGGCGACATCCGGCCATGAAGCATCTGCACGCGCAACCCGGCCAGGGGGCCGCCGGACAGCTCCGGCGCTACCTCCTCGACCGAGAACAGGGTCGGGCCGTCCTCGGGAGGAGGCTCGTCGCCGATGCGCGAGGCGACGACGTACGCCTGCCGGCCTGCTGCGACCTCCTCGCGGATCCGCGCCCAAGCGCGGTCCAGCCAGGCCGGCTGCTCCCGGACCGGGACGACACTCGTCTGCACGTCGCCACGACCGGCCGGCAGCTCGGCCAGCGTCGAGGTGTCCAGATCGCCGAAGACCGTCATCGCCACAGTCCGTGGGATCGGCGTCGCCGTCATCACCAGCACATGCGGCGGCGCACCGGACTTGCTGGTCAGCGCCGCCCGCTGCTCGACCCCGAACCGGTGCTGCTCGTCGACCACGACCAGGCCGAGATCGAAGAACTGGACCTTCTCCTCGAGCAGCGCATGGGTGCCGATCACCACGCCTGCATCGCCGCTCGCAGCATCGAGCATCGCCTGGCGGCGCGCCGCCGTGCTCAGTGAACCGGTGAGCAGCGCCAGCGTCGTGGCGCCCTCGGCGGCGCCGAGGTGGCCGCCCTCGCCGAGGTCGCCGAGCATCGCGCTCATCGAGCGCAGATGCTGGCTGGCGAGCACCTCGGTCGGCGCGAGCAGCGCGGCCTGACCCCCGGCATCGACGACCTGCAGCATCGCCCGCAGGGCGACCAGCGTCTTGCCCGAGCCGACTTCGCCCTGCAAGAGACGCTGCATCGGATGGGTCCCGGTCAGCTCGGCGGCGAGCTCGTCGCCGATCCGCTGCTGGCCTGCGGTCAGGGTGAACGGCAGCCGCTCGTCGAAACGGTCCAGCAGGCCACCGGCCACGGCGGGACGCGACGTGGCTGAGCGGGCGCGTTGCTCGGCGCGACGCCGGGCCAGCACCATCTGGGTTGTGAAGGCCTCGTCGTACTTCAGGCGCTTGCGGGCGGCCCCGAGCTCGCCGTGATTGTCGGGGCGGTGCATCCAGCGCAGGGCGGTATCGATGCCGAGCAGCTCGCGCGACTCCCGCACCGGTGCCGGCAGCGTCTCCGGGATCTCCTCGATGAGGTCGAGCGCCAAGGCGACCAGCTCCTCGATGCTCCAGCTGTCGATCTTGCCGATGACGGGGTAGATCGGGATCAGGTCGGGCATCTTGGCGAGCGCGTCGGCCGCATCCCCCTCGGCGCCGTACATCCGGTAGTTGGGGTTGTTGAGGTCCCAGCGGCCGTTGAACCATTTGAGCTTGCCCGAGAACATCCCGACCGCGCCACGGCGGAACGTGTGCTCGAAGTGCTCCGCGATGTGCCTGGCCTTGGCGAAGAAGGTCATCGCCAAGGAGCCGTCCTCGCCCTTGACCTGCACCAGTACCCGGTACGCCGTGCGATGGGTGCGCTTGTCCTGGTAGGTCTTCAGCTCGCACGAGACCACCTCGCCGACCATCGAGATCAGGTCGCCCTCGACGAGCTCGCCCAGATCGCTGAGCCGGCCCTTGTCGACATGGGTGCGCGGGTAGTAGCCGAGCAGGTCCCCGACCGTCGCGAAGCCGGTCTCCTTGACGACCTTGTCGGCCTGCTTGCCGCCGAGCACGGTCAGCGGGGAGTCCCAGGTGACCTTCATGGCAGTCTCACTCCACCGCCAGCAGCAACGGATAGCGCTCCTGGCCGCCGTCGTAGACGAGAACGTCGACGCCCGCGTGGTTCGCGCCGATCCAGTCCTCGCAGCGTCCGACGAGGTCCTCGGCGCCGACGCCCGCGACCAGTGTTACGAGCTCGCCGCCGCCGGTCAGCAGCCGCTCGAGGATCTCGGTCGCGACGGTGTACAAGTCGTCGCCGACCACGGCGAAGTCGCCCTGCAGTACGCCGAGCGCATCGCCGGCCTCGCACGGGCCGGCCGTCGTCATGGCCTGCTTGACCGCGACCGTGACAGCGCCGTGGCGGGTGCTGCGGGCCGCCGAGGTCATCTGCACGACATCGGCGTCGAACCCGCGGCCGGGCTCGTGGACAGCGATCGCCGCGATGCCCTGGACCTGGGCGCGGGTCGGGACGACCACGACGCGGACGTCGTGCTCCTCCTCGGCTGCTGCGGCGGCAGCCTCTGCGACACCGAGCGAGTCCGGGTCGTTCGGCAGCACCACGACCTCCTCGGCGCCGCTTCCGAGGACAGCCTCGAGGATCTCCCCGGTGCTCGGCCGACGGCCCGGACCGCCGAGCAGCACGCTCGCGCCCGCCTCGGCGAAGATCGCTGCGAGCCCCTCGCCGGCGACGACGGCCACCACGGCACGACCACGGCGGGCCGTACGCCGGTCGCGGGCCCGGACGACCTGGTCGGCGAAGTGGGTGACCCGGATCCGGCGCGGCCGCCCGGCGTCGATGCCGGCCTCGACCGCCGCGCCGACATCATCGGTATGGACATGCACGTTCCAGAGCCCGTCGCCGCCGACCACCACGACTGAGTCGCCCAGCCCGGCGAGCCGGGTCCGCAGGCCGGTGATCTCGTCATCGTCGGTGACGTCGAGCAGGTACATCACCTCGTACGCCGGCCCGTCCTCAGTCAGGTCGCCGGTGGGCATCGGCTGCGGGATCGCGTGCGTGCCGAGCGGTGCCGGCGCCCCCACGGCGCGCTGGCCGGTGACCGAGGTCTCCGCAGCGTCCAGGATCACGCAGAGACCGCGGCCACCTGCGTCTACGACGCCCGCGTCGCGGAGCAACTGCATCTGATCGGGGGTGCGCGCGAGCGCCTCGCGTGCAGCGGCTGCTGCGACCCTCAGGACGTCGCCCAGATGCGCCTCGGGATCCTCCGCGCGCTCTGCAGCGGCGATCGAGGCCGCCCGCGCGACGCTGAGCATCGTGCCTTCGACGGGGTTGCCCACCGCGGCGTACGCCGCCTCGCTGGCCAGCGCGAAGCCTTCGGCCATCAGGCTCGCCGACCGGTCCTGGGGCCCGCCCTGGCCCATCCGCCGCAGCAAGGCCGTGATCAGCTGGGACAGGATCACCCCGGAGTTGCCGCGGGCCCCGAGCAACGCGGCCTTGGCGTAGACGGTGAGCGCAGTGCGCAGATCCGGCTCGACGTCCGGCTCGGCAGCCTCCGCGGCGGCGAGATGCTCGCGGAGCGCCGTACGGGCCGCCTCCATGGTCAGGTACATGTTCGTGCCGGTGTCCCCGTCGGGCACGGGGTAGACGTTGAGCGCGTCGATCTCCTCGCGCGCCGCCGAGAGGCCCTCGACCGCGAGCTCGGAGAAGCGGCGTACGGCGCCCAGGTCGAAGGTGGCGATCTGCTCGCCACGGGTCCCAGCCGTCATGCGGGTCACGCTAGTGCTTCGGCTCTCGATTCGCGTGCAGGGGTCGGTGTCGTCTATTCTTCTTCGGTTGCCCGGATCGGAGACTTCTCCGTGATCGGGCCCCGACTTCGTATCATCCGAAAATCAAGGAGTGCACGGTGGCTGCCGTCTGCGACATCTGCGCCAAGAAGCCTGGCTTCGGCAACAACCGCCCGTGGTCCCGCAAGATCACGAAGCGTCGCTTCAACCCCAATATCCAGCGCGTCCGCGCCACCGTCAACGGTGCGCCCAAGCGTCTGAACGTCTGCACCGGCTGCCTGAAGGCCGGCAAGGTCTCCCGCTAGCCCCACAGCTCTGCCAGAACGGCGCGCGTGCTTCGGCACCGCGCCGTTCTTGCGTCCCAGCGCTCAGAAGTGGGACCAGCCGGGGGTGTCCTCGTAGGGCTCGCCGCTGACGGTGACGCGCGGGCCCTGGTCATCGGCGTCAGTCACTGAGCCGATCGGGCGGAAGCCGTCAGGCAGGGGTACGCCGGGCGGGAAGGTCGCGACCAGGGGGTGGTCGTCGCCGCCGCCGAGGATGAAGGTGAGCGGGTCGACGCCCAGCGCCGCCCCGACCGCCTGCAGCGGCTCGTCGATCTCGAACGCTGTGGACCAGATGTCGATCAGCACACCGGACGCGCCGGCAAGGTGCCCGACGTCCGAGACGAGCCCGTCTGAGACGTCGATCATCGCGGTCGCTCCCCCGGCCGCTGCCTGCGGCCCGGCGGCGTACGGCGGCTCCGGGCGCTGGTAGGCCTCGACGACCGCGCGCGGCGAGCGGAAGCCCCGCCCGAGGACCGCCAGGCCGGCAGCTGCCCAGCCCTGGCGGCCCGCGATCGCTAGTACGTCGCCCGATCGCGCGCCGGAACGGAGCACCGGGGCGATCGAGCACTCGCCGAGGACGGTCACGGCCACGACGACCTCGGCAGCACCGGTGATGTCCCCGCCGATGATGCTGGCGCCGACCAGAGCGGCCTCCGCAGCGATCCCGTCGGCGAGATCCAGGACCCATTGCGCCGGAAGGTCCGGCGGCAGCGCCAGGCCGACCGTCAGAGCGGTCGCCTGTCCACCCATCGCATTGATATCGGAGATGTTCTGCGCGGCGGCCCGCCGGCCGACGTCGTGACCGCTTCCCCAGTCGCGGCGGAAATGCCGTCCTTCGACGAGCAGGTCGGTCGAGACCACGGCATGGCCCTTCGGCGTCCTGAGCACCGCGGCGTCGTCGCCCGGCCCGACGAAGACCGCCGGGCCCTGGTCGAAGCGGCGCACGAACTCAGCGACCAGGCCGAATTCGCCGAGGTCCGAGACGACGGCGCCTGCCTGCAGCGGGGTGGAGGGCGTCATGGCCCCAACTCTTCCACTCCTGCGGATGTTCACCGCACGCACCCGTCCGGTAGGTTTCCCAGTGGCCCATTCACCGCCGAGCCCGAGGGAGACTCTCATGGTCGTCCAGGCCTACATCCTGATCCAGACCGACGTCGGCAAGGCAGCAGAGGTCGCGACCAAGATCGCTGACATCAAGGGCGTGATCCTGGCCGAGGACGTCACCGGCCCGTACGACGTGATCGTCCGCGCCGAGGCTCGCAACGTCGACGAGCTCGGCAAGCTGGTTGTGGCGAAGGTCCAGACCCTCGACGGCATCACCCGGACCCTGACCTGCCCGGTCGTACACATCTGAGCCTGCCCGCAGGAGTCCGCCGCAGGCAGCGCCTGGCCGTCAGCGCCTCGTCGTCAGCGCAGGCCGGTGCCTCGCGCCAGCGCCATCCGCACCAGACGGTCCAGCAACTCGGGGTAGTCGACCCCTGAGGCCGCCCATATCCGGGGGAACATCGACGTCGAGGTGAAGCCCGGCATCGTCTCGACCTCGTTGAGCACCACCCGGCCGTCATCGAAGACGAAGAAGTCGACGCGCGCCAGGCCCTCGACGTCGAGGGCCGCGAAGGCCTCCACCGCCAGTCGCCGCACCTTCGCCGCGACCGCTTCGTCGAGGTCGGCCGGGACCTCGAGCGCCGTGTTCTGCTCCGGCAGGTATTTCGCCTCGAAGTCATAGAAGGCGTGCGTGTCGTCGACCCGGATCTCGGCGATCGCGCTGGTCTGCGGCGGGCCTCCGTCGAGGCCGCCCAGGACACCGATCTCGACCTCGCGCGCACCGGTCGCCGCTGCCTCGACGAGCACCTTCGGGTCGAAGCGCTGCGCCTCGGCTATCGCGTCAGCGAGGTCCTCGGGCCGGTCGACGCGACTGATCCCGAAGCTCGACCCGGCTCGGGCCGGCTTGACGAACACCGGGTAGCGCAGAGACCGCACGGCCTCGTTGATCGCGGCCGGGTCGCGCTGCCAGGCGCCGGGCCGCACCAGCACCCACGGCAGCACCGGGAGCCCCTGGGCAGCGAAGAGCAGCTTCATGAACATCTTGTCGGTGCCGACCGCGGAGGAGAGCACCCCTGCGCCGACGTACCGGACACCGGAGAGCTCCAGGAGACCCTGCAGAGTCCCGTCCTGGCCCCAGGGTCCGTGCATCACCGGGAAGACGACATCGACCTCGCCGAGGCTCCGGGGCACATCGCCCGGAGCTGTGACGATCAGGTCGGCGTCCGGGCTCAGCGCCACCTCGCGGTCGCTGGTGACCGACGGCAACTCCCCGCCTGGACCGAGCGCGAGGCGACCACCCTCGTTGGACTCCAGCACCCATCGACCCTCAGGGGTGATGCCGATCGGAATGACCTCGTAGCGGGCAGGGTCGAGCGCATTGATCACGCTGCCCGCCGAGACACAGGAGATCGCATGCTCGCTCGACCTGCCGCCGAACACGACGGCGACCCTGGTCCGGCGGGTGCCGTCGGGGTCGTCGCCAGGTTGGTCGGCGGGCTGCAGGCTCACCCGGGAGACCCTACCGGCGAAGCCTCTAGGGTGAGCGCATGATGCGCCCTGCCACCCGAGCCGTCCACGTGGGTCGACCGCCGCACGAGAGCGACGAGCCGTTGAACGTGCCGATCACGATGGCATCGACGTACATCGCCGGCGGCAGCCGTGAGTACGGCCGGTACGCCAATCCGACCTGGACGGCGTTCGAGGAGGCCCTGGCCGATCTTGAGGGTGGCGAGGCCGGGGCGCGCTGCCTGTCGTTCGCGAGCGGGCTCGCAGCGGTCTCGGTTGTCTTGGACCTCGTCGGCCAGGACCAGGTCGTGGTGGCGCCCCGGCACGCCTACAACGGCACCGTGATGCAGCTCGGCGACCTGGAGTCGCGCGGACGGATCCGCACCAGGCTGGTCGACCTCACCGACACCGAGGCCGTGGTCGCTGCCTGCGAGGACGCCGCGCTGGTCTGGCTGGAGTCGCCCGCCAATCCGGCGATGGAGCTGGCCGACCTCGCCACGATCGCCGCTGCTGCACGCGCGGCCGGTGCGTACGTCGTGGTCGACAACACGTTCGCCACGCCGGTTTTGCAGCAGCCGCTCGACCTCGGCGCGGATCTCGTCGTGCACTCGGCGACGAAGTACATCTCGGGCCACTCCGACGTCTTGATGGGCGCGATCGTCACCCGCAGCAGCGAGCTGTACGACGTACTCAAGCGGCGTCGTGACCTTCTGGGCGCCGTACCCGGACCGTTCGAGGCCTGGCTCGCACTACGCGGGCTGCGCACCCTGCCGTTGCGGGTCGAGCGCGCGCAGGAGAATGCGACTGAGCTGGCCCGCCGACTTGTGGACCATCCGTCGGTGATCGAGGTCCGCTACCCCGGCTTCGGCGGCATGCTGGCGATCGTGCTTCCGAGCGCCGAGGCGGCCGATGCCCTGACCCACGGCACGACCCTGTGGGTGCACGCCACCTCCCTCGGAGGCGTGGAGTCTATGTTCGAGCGCCGCCGCCGGTGGTCGGCTGAGCCCGCCACGATCCCCGAGGGCCTGGTGCGGCTCTCGGTCGGGATCGAGGACGTCGAGGACCTCTGGGACGACCTGGTCGCGGCGATGCCGGCCGGGTGAGCCGTCAGTCCCGTTCGGCCTTCCGCGGCCGGGCGATGAAGGCATCCATCATCTCGCGCGCGCCGATGTCGCCGCGGATCACCGCATCGACGTGCTCGGCGATCGGGGCGTCGACGCCGATACTCCGGGCGAGCTCGAGGATCGAGGCGCAGGACTTGGCGCCCTCGGCGACCTGCTTAGTGGTCGCGTAGATCTCCTCCGCGCTCGCACCCTTGCCGAGCCGCTCCCCGAAGGTCCGGTTGCGTGAGAGCGGCGAGGAGCAGGTGGCGACCAGGTCGCCGAGTCCGGCCAGGCCCATCAGGGTGAGGGGATCGGCACCTTGGGCCATCGCGACCCGTGCTGTCTCGGCAAGCCCGCGGGTGATCACCGAGGCCGTGGTGTTGTCACCGAAGCCGAGGCCGACGGCCATACCGACGCAGAGCGCGACCACGTTCTTGTAGGCACCGCCGATCTCGCAGCCGAGCACATCGGTGCTCCGATAGGGCCGGAACGCACGCGAGTGGCAGAGCTCCTGGAGCCGCCCGGCGACCTCGTCATCGGTGCACGCCACGACGCTCGCGGCAGGCTCGCGCTGGGCGATCTCCTTGGCGAGGTTGGGGCCGCTGATGACCGCGATCCGCTCCGGCCCGGCACCGGTGACCTCGGCGATCACCTCGCTCATCCGCTTGGTGGTGCCGAGCTCGATGCCCTTCATCAGCGAGATGAAGACCGCGTCGGGTGGGACCAGCGGGGCCCACTGGGTGAGGTTCTCGCGCAACGACTGCGACGGCACCGAGAGGACGACGTACTCCGCACCTTCCAGCGCCTCGGCAGGGTCGGTGGTCGCCCGGATGCCCTCGGGCAGCTCGATCCCGGGGAAGTAGTCGGAGTTCTCGTGCTTGTCGTTGATGTTCGCGCAGACGTCGTCGCGCCGCGCCCACAGGGTCACCTCGTTGCCGGCGTCGGCCGCGACGATGCCGAACGCCGTACCCCAGGAGCCTGCACTGAAGATCGCTACCCGCGCCATCAGGCGTGCCGTCCCTTGCGCTCGTCGCTGCTGTCGTGGTGGTCGCCCTTGTTCGGGTTGCCGATCTCGGTGACGCCGGCGACCCGCGGATCGAACCGCTTGGCCGGGGCGGCCTGGTGGCGCAGATCCGCGACCAGGCCGGTGATCGCGGCCATGATGCGGTCCGTCGCCTCGTGCAGAACCTCGTTGGTCAGCGGCTTGCCAGCGAGGTCGGACAAGTCGACCGGGTCGCCGACCTTGTAGTGCGCCGTACGCCGCGGCACCAGGTGCGGCCGGGCGCTGTACGGCGGCAGGATCTCCTGCGCACCCCACTGGCCGATCGGGATGACCGGGCAGCCGGTCTCCAGCGCCATCCTGGCCGCGCCGGTCTTACCGCGCATCGGCCAGCCGGCAGGGTCCTTGGTAATGGTGCCTTCGGGGTAGACGCCGACGCAGGCGCCGTCCTCGATGGCCGCCACCGCCGCCTCGAAGGCCTTCGCTGCGTCGGTGCTGGTCCGCGATACCGGGATCATTCTCGCGTCGCGCACGATGTATTTCACGATCGGGGCGTGGAAGAGCCCGTCCTTGGTCAGATAGCGCACCAGCCGGCCATGCTCGTAGAGCAGCCAGCCCAGCGTCAGCGGGTCGATATGCGAGACGTGGTTCATCGCGACGACGCACCCGCCGTTCGCGGGGATCTTCTCCCCGTCGATCCACTCGTGCTTGGTGGTGGCCAGCATCGACGGCTTGAGGATCGCCACGCACAACGACCAAGCCCACCCCCGTCGCTCGGCAACCTTGCGCACCTTGATCACGCCACGACCTCCTTCCCAGCCAACAGCACCGTGCAGGAGCACACTACCGAGGCGACTGGGAGGATCGTCTGGTGACGAGCCCAAGTTACGCACTGTTGATCCCAGTTAAGGACAGCCGGAGCGCTAAGACCCGCCTCGGCGTCGATGGCGAGGGCCAGCGGGCCCGGCTGATGGAGGCGTTCGCCCGTGACTCGATCGCGGCTGCGCGCGGGTGCCCTCTGGTCCGGGTCTTCGTCGTCGGCGACACGGCCTTCCTCGGCGACGTGGCTGCAGGGGTCCAGGCTCTGCCGGACGAGGGCGACGGGGACCTGAATCGCGCACTGACCCGTGCCGCTGATCGGCTTCGCGCCGAGGGGCACGCCGATGCTCTCGGCATCGCCGTGATGCTCGCCGACCTGCCGTGCCTGCGGACAGACGATCTCAATGCAGCGCTGGAGCGGGCCGTCGGACGCAGCCACGTGCCAGACGCCGCCGGCACCGGGACCACCCTGTTGGTGGCGCCTGCCGGCACCGAGCTCGACCCGCGATTCGGATCTGGGTCGTCGCAGGCGCACGCAGCCAGTGGCGCCGTACCGATCGGCGATGATCTGGCCTCACTGCGCCTTGACGTGGACACCACCGACGACCTTCAGGCGGCACTCGCCTTCGGGGTCGGAGCGAGTACCGCTGCACTAGTGGCGTAGCAGCGAGAAGCAGGTAATGAGAACGTCGAACGGCGGCGCTCCCCCGTGGGGAGCACCGCCGTTCGCTGGGTTGAATCAGGCCCTCTTGGCGGCCTTCTTAGCCGGAGCCTTCTTCGCAGGTGCCTTCTTGGCCGGAGCCTTCTTCGCGGGCGCCTTCTTGGCCGGCGCCTTCTTGGCCGGTGCCTTCTTGGCCGGTGCCTTCTTGGCCGGAGCCTTCTTGGCCGGAGCCTTCTTGGCCGGAGCCTTCTTCGCAGGTGCCTTCTTCGCAGGTGCCTTCTTCGCAGGTGCCTTCTTCGCGGGCGCCTTCTTGGCCGGAGCCTTCTTCGCGGGCGCCTTCTTGGCCGGAGCCTTCTTGGCTGCAGCCTTCTTGGCCGGTGCCTTCTTGGCTGCAGCAGCGGTCTTCGTCGCCGTCTTCTTGGCAGCGGCTGCGGTCTTCGAAGCAACCGCAGCCGGCCTGGCGACCGTCGCCTGAGCGATGGCCGGCAGCTTCTTGGCACCAGAGACGATCGCCTTCAGGTCAGCGCCAGCGCTGAACTTCGGGACGTTGGTCCGCTTCGACTTCATGCGCTCGCCGGTCGCGGGGTTACGGACCCAGCGAGCCTCACGGACGCGCTTCTCGAACGACCCGAAGCCGGTGATGGCGACCTTCTCGCCCTTCGCAACCTCACGGGTAATGGTGTCGAGCACCGACTCCAGCGCGTGTGCCGCCGCCTTCTTGTTGCCCTCGTATCGGGCTGCAAGAGCGTCGATCAACTGACTCTTGTTCACAAGCTTCCCTTTCGTGAACGTCTGGTATCGAGCGCCTTGCTCGACTTTCTCCTTGCACGCTAGGCAAAAGGGACCCGCTCATCAACGCAACGCGACGCGTGTCGGCGCACCAAATTTCCGCTTGGGAAACACTCAGGAAACCGTTTCAATGACCGGTGGAACGCATTCGGAAATGAGCCTTCTCGGAGATTTCCTTTACAGAGGTGAGGAAACTCGCCGTCGCGATCATCGGCGTGGGAGTGAAGAACACGGCGTGAGAGGCAATTGCGATCAACACCCAACCGGTTGGAGGCATCATGACGTCTTGTTCTCGAGAGGAGGTCAGCAGATGTCGACGATGTCGGATGAGGTGCCGTCGTACCAGGTGTACGTCGGTGCACGGTGGTCGTCGTTGTTCCGGTTCGCCTACCTCCTTACTGCCGATCGCAACGACGCCGAGGACCTACTGCAGCGGACCTTGGTGAAGGCCTATCTCAAGTGGGACCGTGTCGCCGCCGCCGAGTCGGTCGATGCCTATGTGCGACGGGTGATCCTCAACGAGCTGCTCGACGAGCGTCGGCTCTGGGCACGTCGCCGAGACCGCGCCCTCCCTGCCTTGACCGTCGAGGCCTATGACATGGACCTCACCGACCGGATCGACCTCTGGTCCGCATTGCAGTCGCTGCCGCCGCGACAGCGCGCGGTGATGGTGCTGCGCTACTACGAAGACCTGTCCGAGGATCAGATCGCGACCCAGCTCGGCTGCTCGCGCGGCACCGTGAAGTCCCAGGCCCACAATGCGTTGAAGACGTTGCGGAAGCGGATCGTTCCTGATGAGGAGGCATCACGATGAGCACGATGGAGGAGAGAGTCGTTGCCGAGATGCGTGCTCGCGCCGACGATGTCCCCGTCCCGCTGCCACCCATCGACGACCTCGTCTTAGCCGGGGAGGCAGCGCAGCGACAAGGCCGCCACCGCACCCTGCTGGCAGCGGCCGCCACGATCGCAGTGGTCGTGCTCGCACCCTGGATCCTGCTAGCCCACAATCACGCGCACGACGCGACGCCGCGCCCAGTGGGACCGGTGACCGAGACCGCGTCGCCGACGCCCTCGCCGACCCGGGTCGCGACATCGACGACGCTCGCTTCGCTACCGGCCGGGCCGCCGCCGTCCATCCCCTACCTGGCCGGACATGAGCTGCATGTCCACGGAGTCGCGATCCCGACGACGGGCACCGACCTGTACGCCGCGGGCACGACAGTCCTGGTGCAGAAGTTCAGCGAGACCGACCCGACGTGGTGGATCCTTCAGGGGCACCGGCTTGTTGACGTCCCCGAACTGCATGGTGTGTTCGAAGTCGGCATCTCACCCGACGGCGACACGGTCGCCTGGACCAGCAATCCCACGAGCAGCACCAGCCGCATCGTGGCGTGGGACCCGAAGACCGAGCGGGACATCGCCCGCCTCGACCTCCCGATCCCGCAGACATGCTGTGACGGTGGCTCGATCCAGGCAGTGTCGGTCGACGGCCACGGGAACGTCTACTGGAACCAAGCAGACAGCTCCGTGGCCTGGCGGCCGGGAAGCGCATCGCACCAAATCCTCGGACGCAACGAGTTCATGTCCATCGCCCCGGACGGTCCCGTGATCACCGCGCCCGGCGGCGAAGCCGGTTTGCTCGGCAGGATTTCCGCGACCGGGACATGGACTCGCATCGCCAGCCTTCCGTCCGATCAGGGGCTCGCGTGGACCCCGGACGGGACCCTGGTCGCAACCGGGGCCGAAGCCTTGATCCCCCGGACCCAGCAGACCGTGCTCTTCGACCTGCCCTCAGACGCAACGACCCAGCCGATCGCGTTCGAGGGCGACGGCGCTGTGCTGCTAGATGCCAACGTGGGAAGCGGCAAAGACTACGTGCTGCGCTGCTCAGTCTCGACCAAGAGCTGCGAGCGGGCCCTTTCGCCTGGTCCGCATCCGACTCGATGGAAGTTCAGCGGGAACCTCTAGCTCAGTGCTGGGTGACCGGCTTCCATGACGGACGCGTCGCCTCGAACGACGAGATCTCCTCGGCCTTGCCGAGCGTGATGCCGATGTCGTCCAGTCCCTCGAGCAGGCGCCAGCGGGTGTAGTCGTCGATGTCGAAGGAGTCGACGATCGCCTCAGGTCCCTCGCCCGCCTTGACCGTCCGGCTCTCCAGGTCGACCGTCACGGTGGCACCGGGGTGCTCGTCGAGGTAGTCCCAGATCCGCTGCACGACCTTCTCGTCGACCTGCGCCGCGAGCAGGCCGGCCTTGCCGGAGTTGCCGCGGAAGATGTCAGCGAAGCGTGAGCTGATGACGGCCTTGAAGCCGTAGTTCTGCAACGCCCAGACGGCATGCTCGCGAGAGCTCCCGGTGCCGAAGTCAGGGCCCGCGACGAGCACCGATGCGTGCGCGTACTCCGGCTTGTTCAAGACGAACTCCGGGTCCGAGCGCCACGCTGAGAACAGCCCATCCTCGAAGCCACTGCGAGTCACACGCTTGAGGTAGACCGCAGGGATGATCTGGTCGGTGTCGACGTTGCTCCGCTTCAGCGGGGCCGCGACACCGGTGTGGGTCGTGAACTTCTCCATGATCAGACCTCCTGCAGGTCGGCGGGCGAGGACAACGTGCCGCGGACCGCGGTAGCGGCGGCGACCGGGACCGAGACCAGGTGCGTGCGACCGCCCTTGCCCTGCCGGCCCTCGAAGTTGCGGTTCGACGTCGACGCGCTGCGCTCCTGCGGGGCGAGCTGGTCGGGGTTCATGCCCAGGCACATCGAGCAGCCGGCGCCGCGCCACTCGGCTCCTGCTTCGGTGAAGACCTTGTCCAGGCCCTCCTCCATCGCCTGCATGCGCACCCGGACCGAGCCGGGAACGACGAGCAGGCGAGTGCCTTCGGCGACCTTGTGGCCCTTGATGATCTCGGCTGCGAGGCGCAGGTCCTCGATCCGGCCGTTGGTGCAGGAGCCTACGAAGACGGTATCGACCTTGACCTCGCGCAACGGCATCCC
This sequence comes from Marmoricola sp., assembly GCA_035695505.1. Lineage (GTDB taxonomy): Bacteria > Actinomycetota > Actinomycetes > Propionibacteriales > Nocardioidaceae > Marmoricola. The sequence continues at coordinate 21,446 of DASRRQ010000154.1, forward strand.
GGCCTCGAGGCCCATGTAGGTCAGCGCGTTCTCGGCGGCGATCCGGTCCGACTCCTCCTCGAAGTCGCTCGGTGTCGGGACCACGCCGCCCAAGGGCGCGCCCTGTCCCGGGTTGGTGCCCCAGGTGACGAACGGCGTCATCGTGGAGGCGTCGAGGACGATCTCCTCGTCGAACTCGGCGTCTGCGTCGGTGACCAGCGTCTTCCAGTGCGCGACGGCAGCGTCCCAGTCAGCACCCTGAGGCGCCTCCGGCTTGCCGGCGATGTAGTCGAACGTGGTCTGGTCGGGCGCGATCATCCCGGCCTTCGCGCCCCACTCGATACTCATGTTGCACACGGTCATCCGGCCCTCCATCGAGAGCTCCTCGATGGCGGCGCCGCGGTACTCGACGATGTAGCCCTGCCCGCCACCGGTGCCGGTGTGCGTGATCAGGGTCAGGACGAGGTCCTTGGCGGTGACGCCGGCAGGGAGCGAGCCGTTGACGGTGACCGCCATCGTCTTCGGCTTCGCCTGCATCAGCGTCTGCGTGGCCAGCACGTGCTCGACCTCGGAGGTGCCGATGCCGAAGGCGATCGCGCCGAACGCGCCGTGAGTGCTGGTGTGGCTGTCGCCGCAGACGATCGTCATGCCCGGCTGGGTCAGTCCCAGCTGCGGGCCGACGACGTGCACGATGCCCTGCTCGATGTCGCCGAGCGGATGCAGCCGTACGCCGAACTCGGCGGCGTTCTTGCGCAGCGTGTCGACCTGGGTCTTGGAGACGGGGTCGGCGATCGGCTTATCCCAGTCGATCGTCGGGACGTTGTGGTCCTCGGTCGCGAGCGTGAGGTCGGGGCGGCGTACCTGCCGACCGGCGAGCCGGAGTCCGTCGAACGCCTGGGGCGAGGTGACCTCATGGATGAGATGGAGGTCGATGTAGAGGAGGTCCGGTTCACCCTCCGCCGAACGGACGACGTGCTCGTCCCACACCTTCTCCGCCAGGGTCTTTGCCATGGCTCCTCCTTCTCTGCGCTGTGATCTTCACCGTATACCTTGCATCTCAGTCAATGAGACGGCAGTATTGGTATATGGACAACTCTAGCGGAGTCGGCGTTCTGGACAAAGCCGCCCTCGTTCTGGCGGCACTCGAGTCCGGACCGGCGACCTTGGCCGGCCTCGTAGCGGGCACCGGCCTGGCACGGCCGACGGCGCACCGGCTCGCCGTCGCACTCGAGCACCACCGTCTGGTCGCGCGCGACATGCAAGGCCGCTTCGTCCTCGGCCCGCGCCTGGCCGAGCTGTCCGCCGCTGCTGGCGAGGACCGCCTGCTCGCCGCGGCCGGCCCGGTCCTGGCCCGGTTGCGCGACATCACCGGCGAGTCCGCGCAGCTGTGGCGCCGCCAAGGTGAGTACCGCGTCTGCGTCGCCGCTGCCGAGCGGCCCAGCGGCCTGCGCGACACCATCCCGGTCGGCTCGCAGCTGACGATGCGCGCCGGATCGGCCGCCCAGATCCTGCTGGCCTGGGAGGACCCCGAGCGGATCCACCGCGGGTTGCAGAACGCGGCGTACTCAGCGACCGCGCTGGCGGGGATCCGGCGCCGTGGCTGGGCGCAGTCGATCGGCGAGCGTGAGCAGGGCGTGGCCTCGGTATCTGCCCCGGTCCGCTCCCCCAGCGGCAAGATCATCGCGGCCGTATCGGTCTCCGGACCGCTCGAGCGGCTCTCCCGGCAGCCAGGCCGGATGCATGCGCCGGCCGTCCTCGCCGCAGCGGATCGACTCTCCGAGTCTCTGCGTCGTGCTGCCGCGGAGTAGCTCGGAGTCATAGGCTGCGAACAGGCCAACAACAGGTGGCCGCTGAGTTAACGAAACTCAGGTCGCTGCACGGCGAGCCAGCCGTCTGCCTGATCGGATCCGAGCCCGTGCCGTTCGCCGTCACCGAGAGACACCTGCTGGTGCCGCACGGCGAGCGCGGTCCGGTGGCAGTGCGGTTCGACGGCTCCTATGTCTGGTCGTTCGCGGCGGCGCGCGACGGATCCTGGCGGCCGCGGGGCTGGAAGGTGCCGTGGCCGGACGCCTTGCGCCGACGACTGCAAGGCACCACGATGGTCGCGCTCGCGAGCGCCGACCAGGTCCGGTTCGAGGCGCCCGTCACCTTCGGTGGCAACAGCGACCCGCTCCGCCTCGTCGACCGGCGCGGCCACCGGCTCGCCGTCGACAGTGCCGGCCACCTGACCCGAGTCTTCTCCGAGACCGACCAGGTCATGCGCGATCAGATCGTCGAGGCCACCCGGACTGCGTTGGCCGACCTGCGGGCCGCAGGGTTCGATGCCCACCTCAGCTACGGCTGCCTGCTCGGCGCCGTCCGCAACGGCGCGATGATCGGTCACGACTCCGACGCTGACCTCGCCTACCTGAGCAAGTACACGCTCCCCTCGCAGGTGATCAGTGAGTCCTATGCGATGGAGCGCGCGCTGCGGCAGCGCGGCTGGATGATGGTGCGAATGTCGAATGCCGACCTGAAGCTGCTGTACCCGCTGCCCGACGGACGCAAGGTACACATCGACGTCTTCGGCGCGTTCGAGGTCGGCAAGACCTTCTACCAGCTCGGGTCCCGCAGCGGCGTACTCCCGCGGTCGGCGCTGACCCCGGCGTCGACGGTCACCCTCGAGGGCGTCGAGCTGGCCGCGCCTGCCGACCCCGAGGCCGTCCTCGCGTTCCTCTACGGCCCCGGCTGGCGCACCCCCGACCCGGCGTTCCAGAGCGACGACCCGCCAGGCGGGCAGCGCCGGATCCAAGGGTGGATGCGCGGGTTCCGCGACGACGTCATCTCCTGGAACGAGTTCTTCCGCGACCGTCACGGGGACGTGCCGTGGAAGCAGTCCGAGTTCGCCTCCTGGGTCGAGTCACGGCTAGGGCCGGACGAACCCATCGCCGACATCGGTTGCGGCACCGGCCGCGACGCTGCCTGGTTCACCCGACGCGGCCGCCAGGTGCTGGCTTACGACGTCTCCGGTGCTGCGCTGCGGCAGACCCGCCGCCGGATGGCGCGCAACGGAGCCGAGGGGACCCAGGCACGCACTCTCGCGCTCCACGACCGCCGCTCGGCGCTCGTCGCGGGTGCCGAGCTGGCGCGGACCGCACAACCGGTCAACCTGTACGCACGCCAGCTGATCAACTGCCTCGACGACGAGGCGCTGGACCACCTGTTCCTACTGGCATCGATGGCGGTACGTCGCGGTGGCTCGCTGTTCCTCGAGTTCAGCACCGGTCGCCGGGGCTCACTAGCCCCCCACCAGCTGATGTCGCGGGTCGATCCGGCGAAGGTCGTCGCGGGCATCGAGGCCCGAGGCGGTGTCATCGACGACCTGCAGGTCGGGCCGTCCTCAGGCTTCCTTGGCGAGGCCGACCCCCGGGTCGCGCGGATCGTCGCGCACTGGCCTCATCCCCGCACGCAGCGAGTCACCCACATGACGGAGGCGACACGATGAAGAAGAAGTACGGCGCCCGGCGCTATCTCGCGGAGACGCTCTACCTCCCTCGTCGCATCCTCGACCTCGAGGACGCGGTCATGGAGAATCGCCAGCTCAACCGGCGCCTCGCCGAGCTCACCGACATCCTCGCCGAGCTCCTCGTCCCGGCCACGGAGCGTGATGAGGAGAGGCTCGGCGTGCTGCTGGAGAAGTACCGCAACGAATCGCTGGCTCCTTAGAACAACACGTCCTGTTCGATGTCCAGCAGCGCCTGCTTGCGTTCCAAGCCGCCCGCATAGCCGGTCAGCGACCCGTTCGCCCCGATCACCCGGTGGCACGGGATCACGATCGGGATCGGGTTGCGGCCGTTGGCCAGGCCGACGGCCCGGGATGCCGCATTGGTGTGGCCGAGCCGGTGCGCGATCTCGCCGTACGACGTGGTCTCGCCGAAGGGGATCTTCGCCAGCTGGTCCCACACCTTGACCTGGAAGTCGCTACCGCGCGGTGCCAGCGGCAGGTCGAAATCCCGGAGCTCGCGGGCGAAGTACGCCGTGAGCTGGCCGACCGCCCGCAGCAGCAGCGGGTCGGTGTCGCTGCGGTCGCCGATCGGCTGGCCATCGGCGAGCCCGCGGAACGGGCTGAACTCGATGGCGAGGATCGCCTCGGGACTCGCGATGATGCGCAGCTCACCGATCGGTGAGCTCATCACGGTCCACATGGTCGTTGCTGCCTTCTCGGTCGTCCTGGTGATCGTCACTGTAAGGCTCCTTCGTCGTGGTCTGAGGCAGGCCCGCCCAGCGCGGACCAGAGATGGATCAGTGCGTAGGACCGCCACGGCCGCCAGCGCTCGCTACGGATCGCGACCTCGGGTATCTCGAGGAGCGCCGCGGCGTTGCGTACGCCGATATCGGTCGGCAGGAACACGTCCGGGTCGCCGAGCGCCCGCAACGCGATGTAGTCAGCGGTCCAGGGACCGATCCCCGGCACTGCGAGCAGGGCGGCCCGGGTCGAGCCCCGGTCGGCGCTGCGGTCCAACGCGACACTGCCCTCCGCAATGGCCGCTGTGACCGCAGCCAGGGCCCGGCCGCGCGCCCGCGGCATCGCGATCTCGGTCGGATCGATGCCTGCGAGCACGTCGGCCTTCGGGAACAGGCGGCTGACCACGTGCTCGCCGAGCAGTCCGAGCGGCTCGCCATAGGTGTCCACGAGCCTGCCGGCCAGGGTCCTGGCACCGGCCACACTGACCTGCTGGCCAAGGACGGCCCGGACAGCCACCTCGGTGCCATCGACGTGGCCTGGCACCCGCAGGCCCGGCGTACGGCGGATCAGCGGGGCGAGGAACGGGTCGCCGCCGAGCTCGTCGTCGATCGCGATCGGGTCGGCGTCGGCGTCCAGCAGCCGTCGGGTCCGCTCGAGTGCGGGAGCAAGGTCGCGGGCGTCGGCCAGGGTGAATCTGCACGGCACGTAGCCGGCCGGCCTGTCGACCAGCTCGACCCGGACGACTCCCGGCCCGTGCGGCAGGCGCAGGGTGCGCTCGTACCAGCCATCCGGCCCGACCTCCTCGACGCCGGGCAGCACGCGGGTCGTCAGGAAGTCGAGCAGAGGCCGCCCAGCGAACGGCTCCCGTACGCCGATCCGGGTGCTGATCGTGCCCGAGGTCGCCGTGCTCCCCCGCCGTCCACGCAGCTCGGTCGGCGTCGCGGCGTACACCTCGCGGATTGTGTCGTTGAACTGGCGGATGCTCGCGAAGCCCGATGCGAAGGCGATATCGGCGAACGACATCGTCGAGGTCTCGATCAGCACCCGCGCCGTCTGCGATCGGCGGGCTCGCGCCAGGGCCAGCGGGCCGGCGCCGAGCGCGCCGGTCATGACGCGATTGAGCTGGCGGCTGGAGTAGCCGAGCCGATCTGCCAGTCCCTCGACGCCGTCGCGCTCGACGGTGCCATCGGAGATCAGCCGCATCGCCCGACCGGCTACATCCGCGGCGAGATCCCATTCCGGCGAACCGGGGGTGGCATCGGGCAGGCACCGTTTGCAGGCCCGGTAGCCGGCGAGCTGGGCGGCAGCGGCGCTCGGGTGGAAGGTGACGTTCTCGAGCCTGGGGGTCACGGCAGGGCAGCTCGGCCGGCAGTAGATGCCGGTCGTGCGCACCGCTGTGTAGAAGACGCCGTCGAAGCGCCGGTCGCGACTCTTGACCGCGCGATAGCAGGCCTCGCTGTCCTCGTGCATCCCCGTCAGATGGGTGCCGGTGCTGTTCATGGCGTTGAGTCTGCCCGCGTCCACCGACGACTTCTAGCGGAAATCAGACGCGACCGTGGCGCACGCCCGATCCCTAGTGAACCGGGAGCTGATCGCCTCCGTATACCTGTCGTGACGACACTGCCCCAGCCCTCGCGGACGATGGTCGGACAGGTCTACCTGCCGTCCTTCGTCATCGCGGGGCTGAGCGCGCTGCTCGCTGGTGCCGGCTGGCAGGCGCTGGCGTCCTACGGCGTACTCCGCGCGATCCACACCGGGCAGCTGCACTATGCCGGCGTGGGCGTGCTGGGCGTGGTGGCGGTCGCGTTCGCAGTCGAGCAGATCAGGCCGGCCGAGCGACGCGAGGTGCTGGCCCGGGGGCACCTCGCCGACCTCGGATACCTGGTGCTGTACGTCGCGCTGGTGCTGCCGCTGGTCACGTTGCTCAGCGCCGGGCTGGCTGACCAGCTCGCGCGCTATGCGCCATGGCTGGAGCTGCCGCGGCTAGCGTCCGTGCCCCATGGCGTCTTCCTCGTCGTCGGGGTGATCGTCATCGATGCGAGCGACTGGCTGGTGCACTGGATCAACCACCGGATCAACCCGTTCTGGCGCTTCCACGCTGTCCATCACTCCCAGGAGGAGCTCAGCGTCCTGACGACGTTCCGCGCTCATCCGCTGGTGCACCTGAGCTTCGCGCTGACGGTGGTCCCGGGCTTCGTCCTGGCGGCTAACGGCGCGACGCCGGTCGAACTGCTCACTGCGTACGCCTGCCTCGGCGCCCTGCCGCACATGAACGTGCCGTGGACCTACGGCTGGTTCGGCCGCGTGCTGATCAGCCCGGCATACCACCGCGCGCACCACCGCTCGGTGGGGCGTACCGACGTGAACCTCGGCGTCGTGTTCCCGTTCTGGGACCAGGCCAGCGGCCGGGCGATCTTCCCTCGGCGCAATGCAACGCCGGTCGTCACCGGGCTCTCGGGCCGTCCGATCCCTGTCGAACAGGACCACGCACGCGCTCAGCTCCCGGGACTGATCGTGTCCCAGCTCGTCGAGCCGTTCCTCCGATGAGGCCCGGATCGTGCGCCCTGCGGGCGCTGCTCGGCGCGGGAATGGTCGCAGGCATGACGGCGGGCTGCGGCACCTCTGCGCAACCACCCATTTCCTCAGCACTGGCCACGAACTACGTCGCGATCGCGACTCCGGCCAACAAGAAGCTCGACAGGTCGTTCGACGAGCTCGAGGACGAGGCACGCGCCCAGGACATCGACCTCGCTCACGCGTCTGCCGTCCTCACCACCATCGCCGCCACCGAGCGTCGGTTCGATCGCGATCTGCTCGCTCTGCGCCTGCCGGGCCGGATGGCGTCGACCGCGAAGGAGCTGGTGCGGGTCAACGAGGCGCGAGCCAACCTCACTGTCCAAGCAAGCACTGCCACCAGCGGAGACAGCCTGCGCCGGTACCAGTCCGAGCTCGACGCGATGAACGTCCCGGTCGAGACCCAGGTCAAGGCCCTCCGTACCTCCCTCGGCCTGCCCCCACCCGATACCGACTAAAAACAGGAGAACGCGATGAGACCAGCAGTTAGATCATTCGCCCTTCCAGCAGCGGCTCTCGTCGCCGTCGCTGGATTTGCGAGCGCCTGCGGATCCGCAGGCACCAGCAACGACACCGCAGACTCTGGGTCGTCGGGCTCGTCCGGCACCTCAGGCTCCCCGGCACCCGCGGCAGCTCAGCAGGTGACGATCAAGCTGGCGAAGGGCCACCTGGTCGACGGCGCCGGCCGCACGCTCTACCTGTGGGTGGCCGACACAGGCTCGGCCTCGACCTGTAACGGCGCCTGCGCGGGTGTGTGGCCGCCGGTGACCTCGCCCGCTGCGGCGGGGTCCGGCGTACTCGCCTCCGCACTGGGCACCAGCAGCCGCAGCGACGGCTCGACCCAGGTCACCTACGACGGGCACCCGCTCTACTACTTCGAGGGCGACTCCACGCCCGGTGCAGCGGTGGGCCAGGGAAGCGACAGCTTCGGTGCCAAGTGGTGGGAGGTGACCGCGGCCGGGGCAGCCATCACCAGTACGGCGCCCAAGCACGCCGCCGGGAGCAGTTCCACACCCACCAAGGCGGCGAGCGATGCCGCGACGCCGACCTCGACGCACACCGCGAAGCCCTCCCACCCGTCGACCCACGCACCCACGAAGGCCCCGACCAAGGCGCCGAGCAAGGCACCGAGCACTCCCGTGCCGCCGCCGACCTCGGCGCCTCCGGGTGGTGGCTACGGCTATTGAGCCGACACCTCGCGGCGGCGTGCCAGGCCACGCCGAAACGACAGCAGCCCGGTCCAGAAACGGACCGGGCTGCGCGTGTTGGTACCCCCGACGCGATTCGAACCCGCGCTACCGCGTTGAACCCAGCGGCGGCGTGCCAGGCCACGCCGAAACGACAGCAGCCCGGTCCAGAAACGGACCGGGCTGCGCGTGTTGGTACCCCCGACGGGATTCGAACCCGCGCTACCGCCTTGAGAGGGCGGCGTGCTAGGCCACTACACAACGGGGGCCTGAGCAGACGTGACTGTATCGGTTGGGATCACGCGGATCCAAATCGCTGCAGCGCGTCACTCGCTGGGATACAAGGACTCGAACCTTGACTAACTGAACCAGAATCAGTCGTGCTGCCAATTACACCATATCCCACTGAATCGGACCGATCGTCGTGACGTCCGGACCGAGGGGAAACCTTACACGGAGGGACTTGCGAGCGGCAAAACGGGTTCCGCTTCGCGACCGTCGATCCCCATCCGCCGGGCGATCCCGAGCACCAGGACGAGGTACACGGCGTATTCGACGAAGGCGACCTGCGACCACGGCACCGTCTTGACGTTGAGGCTGTCGGTGATGCTGCCGATCGCGATCGCGAGCCCGAAGGTGATCAGGTTGTTCCAGATGTGCAGCGCAATGCCGGCCTCGAGCCCGCCGGTGCGTAGCACCAGATAGCCGGCCAGCAGACCGAACAGGAACCGATCCGCGAACAGCGGCGGGTTGAAGCTACCGTGCGCCAGCGCGAAGAGCAGGGCGCCCACCAGCACCGCGACCCATGCCCGGCGGGTCAGCGCGCCAAGCGCCTGGATCACGTAGCCGCGGAATCCGTACTCCTCCCCCATCGCCTGCAGCGGGGTGGTCAGCAGTACCACCACCGCCATCAGGATCAGCCGCCCCGAGACGTGGTTCACCGCGCCGTCGACGTTGTCGGCATCACCAGGCAGGAAGGCCCCGACGACCAGCTGTGCTCCGATCGCCACTACCGCGGCCACGAAGCACGCCCAGAAGAACCGCCAGCGGATCCCGGGAGCGATCGAGGTCAGCCGACGGTGCGACAGTCCGTGCAGGCCGCGGATCAGGATCCAGGTCGCCGGGATGAGCAGGGCCAGGGTCAGGTTCAGGTACAGCAGGCCCTGCCAGGTCACCGGGTCGAGGTTCGAGGCCGCCTTGAACGCCGCGTCGTAGGAGCCCGTGTGGTCGACGCCGACAGCGGCTGCCAGCACGAGCAGCGCGATCGCTGGCGCGATACCGAACATCGCAAGTGGCATCGCAACCACGAGCCCCACGATCGGGCGCCACGGGGCATATCCGGTCGTGCGGAGGGTGAAGGCATACCCGGCCCCCGCCGGGGCCGGCTCCCCCGCTCGCTCAGACACGCAGCGCCTCAGCCGGGGATGCCGTCGAGGCGAGCCAGCGACTCGTCCTTGCCGAGCAGCTCCAGCGACTCGAACAGCGGCGGCGAGATCCGCCGCCCGGTGATAGCCACCCGGACCGGCCCGAACGCGTTCTTCGGCTTGATGCCGAGCTCATCGACCAGCTTGGCGCGCAGGGCCGCCTCGATGTCCGCGGTGCTCCATGTCCCGAGAGCGGCGAGCACCTCCCTCGCAGAAGTCACGACAGTGCGGCCGTTCTCGTCCAGCACGGTGGCGACGTCAGTCTCGTCGTACGTCACGTGGTCGGCGAACAAGAAGCCCAGCATCTGCGAAGCCTCGGTGAGTTTGTTGATCCGCTCGCCCACCAGGGGCATTGCGAGCTCGAGCAGCTGGGCCTCGGACTCGGTGATCGGGTCGCTGAGCACCCCATCCGCGTGCAGGAACGGCAGCACCCGGTGGGTGATCTCCTCGATCGGCAGCAGCCGCATGTGCGATGCGTTGATCGCGTCGGCCTTCTTGGCATCGAAGCGCGCCGGGTTCGGGTTCACGTCGGCGATGTCGAAGGCCTCGACCATCTCGGCCAGCGAGAACACGTCACGGTCCGCTGCGATCGCCCAGCCGAGCAGCGCGAGGTAGTTGAGCAGGCCCTCGGGCAGGAAGCCCTGGCTGCGGTAGCCGAGCGCATCGGCCTCCGGGTCGCGCTTGGAGAGCTTCTTGTTGCCTTCGCCCATCACATACGGCAGGTGCCCGAACGCTGGCGTCGACGTCGCGATGCCGACCTCCTTGAGCGCCTCGTAGAGGGCGATCTGGCGCGGGGTCGAGGACAGCAGGTCCTCGCCGCGCAGCACGTGAGTGATCTCCATCAACGCGTCGTCGACCGGGTTGACCAGCGTGTACAGCGGATCGCCGTTGGCTCGGCAGAGTGCGTAGTCCGGCACGAACTCGGTCTCGAAGGTGACCTCGCCGCGGACCAGGTCGTGCCAGGTGATCGACCCGTCGGGCATACGGAAGCGCACGACCGGCTGCCGCCCGTCGGCGACGAACGCCGCCACTTGGTCAGTCGTCAGCTCGCGGCAGAACCCGTCGTACCCCTGGACCTTGGAGCCGGCGGCCTTGCGGCGCTCGGCGGCCTCCTCGGTCGTGCAGTAGCAGTCGTAGGTGAACCGGCTGCCCTTGAGCTTCTCCAGCGCGTCGGCGTACAGGTCGCTGCGCTCGCTCTGCCGGTACGGCGCGTGCGGGCCTCCCACCTCGGGGCCCTCATCCCAGTCCAGTCCGAGCCAGCGCATCAGGTCGATGATCGAGGTGAGCGACTCCTCGGTACTGCGCTCCTTGTCGGTGTCCTCGATCCGGAATACGAACGACCCGCCATGGTGGCGCGCGAACGCCCAGTTGAACAGCGCGGTGCGGACCAGCCCGACGTGCGGGGAGCCCGTCGGGCTGGGGGCCATCCGGACGCGCACGGCGCCGTTCGTCGAGCCTGTCGAGACGCGGTTCTCAGTCACGCAGCTTCACCTTGTTGGTCAGATTGCCGATGCCCTCGATGAAGATCTCCATCTCGTCGTCGGGCTGGACGGGGCCGACACCTTCGGGGGTGCCGGTGAGGATGACGTCACCGGGCAGCAGCGTCATCACCGACGAGACGTACGCGATCAGCTCGGGGACCTTGAAGATCATGTCCGAGGTGCGCCCGTCCTGCTTGACCTCTCCGTTGACGAACGTCTTGACCGCGAGGTCGGTGACGTCGAGCTCGGTCTCGATCCACGGTCCGAGCGGGCAGAACGAGTCGAAGCCCTTGGCGCGCGTGAACTGACCGTCCTTGCGCTGCAGGTCGCGTGCGGTGACGTCGTTGCCGACCGTGTAACCCTGGACGACGTCAGCGAACTTCTCGACCGGAACGTCCCGGCACGGCCGGCTGATCACAACGGCGAGCTCGCCCTCGTAGTGCACCTCGCTGCTCTGCTGCGGGTAGAACACGGGGTCGTTCGGCCCGATCACGCTGGTGTTCGGCTTGATGAACATCAGTGGCTCGGCGGGTACGTCGTTGCCCAGTTCCTCGGCGTGCGCGGCGTAATTGCGGCCGATGCCGATGATCTTGCTGCGCGGGATCACGGGCGCGAGGAGGCGGACGTCGGAGAGCAGGTACTCCTTGTTGGAGAGGTTGAGCCCGACGTGCAGCGGATCGCCGTTCAGGCCGACGATCACGCAGTCGTCTTCAGGGATCCCGTGCTCGTCGAGCTCGCCTGTGACGACGCCGAACAGGGGGTCTTCTCCGGTGGTGAACCTCGCAATACGCACCCCCGAAGAGTAACGGGCCTCAACCGCCCCAGTTCACGGGCACTGCGCGGGTCAGCACGGTGCGGCCCAGCTCGAGCGCGTGGTCGATCTCCGGCTCCTCGCCGATCACGATCGGTGTCCACTGCAACGCAGCGCCGACCTGGATGAGCACGTCGACGACGTCGGTCGGGAACGGAGCCGCGTCGTCAGGCCGCTCGCGCTCGAGCGCCTCGGTGATCCGGGCGCGCAGACGGTCCTGGACCAGCCCGCGCGGCGAGACCAGGATCCGCAGCGCGAGCGTCGGCTCGCGCTGAGCGAACTCGCGCAGCGGCTCGAACCCGGCGCTGAGCTCCATGAACCGCCGAACCGTGTCGAGCGCGCGGTCGATACCGTCGCCGACAGCCTGCTCCCCCACCGCGTCGAAGAGCTCATCGGTCCAGCGCGCGAAGAGCTCCGCGATCAGCTGCTCCCGGTCGCCGACCCACCGGTAGAGCGTCGTCCGGCCCACTGCGAGCTCGTCGGCAAGGGTGCGCATGTCGATCCGCTCGCCTCGCTCGAACTGTGCCCGGGCGTACCGCAGCGCGTGCTCCTTGGTCGCCCGCTCGAGGCGGGGCAGCCCTGGCGCATCTGTGGAGGCGGTCATGGTGCGAGCCTAGCGGCTGGTGAGACACCCAGCACAAATGTTCCCTTCGGAACACATTGCGAATCTGTTTCATCGCGGATAGCGTCGCTCCATGCGCCCCTCCCCGCGTGCCGTCCTTGCTGCCCTCCTGGCCCTGCTCATCGTCGCCTCGGTGCACGTGCTGCCCAGCGCCAGCGCCTCGGACCCTGCCCGGGACCGCTCCTGCGCCTGGATCCTGGAGCCGAGCGCGGACAAGGAGAACATCCTGTTCCCCGACCTCGCGACCCGCTACCTCGGCGCGGTCGTACCGGTGCCGCCGGGTGGCTCGATCGAGCTGACCGGCGAGTTTCCGCATGCCCGGTACATGTCGCTGCAGACCTACAGCCTGGCCCTGCAGACGGCGAGCAACCTGCACGACGACCAAATCGATCCCGACCCCGGCTCGATCAACCCGTTCCGAGTGGGCGCGGACCGCACTGCGACGAACCGGAAGTACACCGTGCGGGTGGTCAACGGGCGGGCGCCAGCCAGCGGCGGGCCCGCCAACACGCTGTACAACAACAGCACCGACGGCACGAAGTACGGCATCGCGCTGGCCTACCGGATCTACCTGCCCGACCGGGCTGCCGGGCCGTTCGGCGGCGTACCGGCACCAGCGATCACGATCGTGTTGAAGAACGGCACCAGGATCCCGTTCCCGACCTGCCCGGACCCGCTGCCGGACCTGATGCCGGTGACCACCTTCCTGGCCAGCCTCGGCCTCGAGGTGCCGCTGCCGCCGCTCGGCCTGCTGGCACCGAAGCAGCCGCACTTCATGCGCTACGTCAACGTTGTCCAGACTTACGCGACCGATCCGACGGAGAACCAGTACACGAGCAGCACCCTGACCCCGCTGGTCGCCGCTCTGACGAGCAAGCTTCCGGGCGGGCTCGGGGAGAACGCCGACAACAAGTACGTCTACGCCTACCTCTCCCAGGAGTGGGGCAATGTCCTGGTGCTGCGCGGCAAGATGCCGACGACACCACGGACGTACGACGGCGAAGCAGTCGCGACCGGCGGGCAGCAGATGCGCTACTGGTCGCTGTGCACCGCCAGCCGGACCACGCAGACCTACGGGTGCGTCGACGACGAGCACGTGCAGGTCGACAAGGACGGCTACTTCACCGTGGCCATCTCCACCGCAGCCGATCGGCCCGCGAATGCCATCGACGCCTGCGGCATCTCTTGGTTGCCGTGGGGCATCGACCCGAAGGGCATCGCCTACATGCGCAACATGCTGCCGAACCCGACCTTCGCCCACGCCGTCCAGAACGCGTCGTACGGGACCGAGAAGCAGGTCATGGGCGACTACTACCCCACCGGCACCTACTACGCGACCCCGAAGGCCTTCGCGCAAGCCGTCGGCTGCCGCTCAGCAAACTGAACCCAGCCCCCGCTGGTTGAGCCTGTCGAAACGACCTACCCTCATCCGGTGATCCTGCAGCGCGTCGACTGGCTGGCCCGCGCCGCCGACCATGCCGAGCGCGTTGATGTCTGGACCGCCCCGCATCTCGAACGCCGCAGCCTCGGCCAGGCGCACCCGGTCCACGACTTCCTCTTCAGCTACTACACCCAGCGACCGGCCGCCCTGCGCCGCTGGCATCCGGGGTTCGGCGTCGAGCTCGCTGACGCCCCTGAGTACGACGGCCTGAAGGGCTACCAAGCTGGCACCGTCAACGCCGACTACCTCGCCTCGCAGCGCCCGATCATCGAGTCGATCCGTACCCTGCTGACTGCCACCGCGTCGCGCCCGCCGACGCTGGGCTGCTTCGGGCTGCACGAGTGGGCGATGGTCTACCGGAGCGCGCCGACCGGCGACGAGCCCGCGAACCCGATGCGCCACGACTGGCCCCTGCGGCTGGGGCCGTCCGGCACCGACGAGGTCGTTGAGAGCAGTCGGATCGGCTGCTCGCATTTCGATGCGTTCCGGTTCTTCACTCCCCCGGCCCGCGGCCTGAACACGCTGCAGCCAGGCCGCGACGACCGGCCGGCGTTCGAGCAACCCGGCTGCCTGCACGCTGGCATGGACCTTTACAAGCACGCCTTCCGACTCACCCCGATGATCCCGAGCGAGCTCGTCGCCGACTGCTTCGCGCTGGCCTGGGACATCAGGATCTTGGACATGCGGGCGTCGCCGTACGACTTCACAGCGCTGGGGTTCGCGCCGGTGCCGATCGAGACAGCGGACGGAAAAGCGGACTACGTCGCTGCCCAGCGCACGTTCACCGAACGCGGCGCCCCCCTGCGACAGCGTCTGATCGACCAATGTGCGGGCCTCCTTGACGTCCGCGCGAAGATGACCCCATGAGCAGTTCGAGCCCATCACTGGCGACCAGCCTCGTCCTCGTGCTGGCGCTGCTGTTCTGGGGCTACTGCCTCTATGACTTCACCCAGACTGACGAGCGCGAGATCCGCACGTTTACGCGGCCTGTGTGGCTCGTGGTGCTGGTGCTCGGAAGCGTCGTGGGCGGTGTCGCGTGGATGGCGCTGGGCCGGCCCGAGCGCAGGTGAGGTAGCTCAGCGCTCCCGACGCCCGAGCAGCGTCCGGGGAGCGTGCACGGACAGATCAGCCGAGACCCGGCACAACGTCGCGACGTTGCTCGTGCGCATCCGGAGCACCAGGACGCGAGCATCGGCACCCAGCATCGCCAGGCCGACGGAGCCGAGCAGGACCAGCAGATCCGCATCGAGCAGGAGGCCCGCGACTGCCGGGTCGACGCCGAGCAGTGCCGCGACAGCAACGACGCCGAGCACGAGCACGAGCAGCCGCCAGGCTCGACGGTCGGGACCAGATCGCATGCCGAGAACAATAACGCCGGGCGCTCAGCGGGATCTGAGTACCTGCACTACTGCCGGGCCTGTGCCGCCCCGCGATCGTGGGAGGCATGACCACCACACAGCCGCATACGCGTCAGAAGCAGTGGACGACTGCGGCGATCTGGGCAGGGATCGGCGTACTGGCGACGCTTCCGGCGGCCGCGCCCGTCGTCGGCGGTACGCGGCACAGCCTCTGGACCGGCGGCTGGTGCCTGTGACCGGACCCGTCAGTGGAAGGTGTTCGGCCCGCCCTGGAAGGCGATGAGGATGCCGATCACCGCTACCACAGCGGTGACCACGATCCAGAGCAGCGGCACCCACCAATTGCTCTCGTCGCGGCGCCCGCGCACGATCGTGTGGATCAGCGAGGCGACCCACAAGGCGATCGGCGTCAGCCCGGTGATCATCATCCCGGTGGCGATCTCACCGGTATTGCAGGTCGTGGTGTCGCACGAGTCGGAGACGAAGACCAGCATCACGGCCAGGAACGCGCATACGGCCACGCCGATTGCCTGGACGACCAGCAGCAGGATCGCGCCGATGCTGCTGTGGGCTGACTGGGCCCGACGTGAGTGGGTCTGTTCCGACATGGCCGCACGGTAGCGGCATCCGAAGCCTGGTAGCAGTCGAATGGCCTCGGAGAGGACCAGTGGTCACTACCAGCAGGGAGGGTGCCGCCCGACCCACGGCGCAGCTTCCTCAACCTGTGCTGCTAGCGCGAGCAGCAGCGCTTCAGCACCGGGAGCGGCCGCCAGCATCACTCCGACCGGCAGGCCTTCCTCGGTCTGATGCAACGGCAGCGACACCGCCGTGCTCCCGGTGACGTTCCACATCGAGGTCCACGGCGTGAACCGCTTCTGCGCCGCGAAGTCAGCAGCCGGGTCGGCGTCATCGCGCAGCTCCCCGACCAACAGCGGCGGTTGGGCCAGGGTCGGGGTCAGGATCGCGTCGTACGGCGCGAGGGCAGCAAGGGTGCGGGAGGCGATCCGGCGCAGCTCTCCGAGAGCGAGTCCGAATGCCGGCCCGGTCACCTGCTCGCCCAAGCCGCCCAGCCATCGTGTCAGCGGCTGCAGCCGCTCGCGGGCGGCGTCATCGAGGTTCGCTGTCGAGAGGCCGGTAAGAACTGCCCAGCAGGTCTCGAAGGTCGGCACCGCCTCGCGCGGCATCGGTACCTCGATGTCGACGATCTCGTGGCCCAAGCTCTCGAGGAGCGTGCTCGTGTCCTCCCAGGCCATCAGGCAGTCGGGGTGCAGGTCAGCGTCGGCGATCACCGGCGTCGAGAACCGCGCGATCCGCAGCCGGCCAGGATCGTCGTCGCACGCGGCGAGGAACGGGCGCTGCTCGGTCGGCGCCCAGAACGGGTCGCCGACCGCCCGTCCGGCCATCACGTCCAAGAACGCCGCAGCGTCGCGGACCGTGCGGGCGAGCGGCCCGGCTGTCGCCAGGCCGGTGATCTCGCCGTACGTCGGTGCGCCGGAGATCCGGCCGCGGGTCGGCTTCAGGCCGACGATCCCGCAACAGCTCGCCGGGATCCGGATGGAACCGCCTCCGTCGGAGCCCTGGGCGATCGGCACCAGTCCCCCGCCGACAGCCGAAGCAGCGCCACCGCTGGAGCCGCCCGCCATCCGGGCGGTGTCCCAGGGCGTGACAGCCGGCGGTGCGACCGCCGACTCGGTGTAGCAGGGCGATCCGAACTCCGGGGTGTTGGTCTTGCCGAGGCTGACCAGGCCCGCAGCCTCGATCCGCAGCACCAGCTCGTCGCTGACCTCGGGCACATAGTCACCCAGCAGGGCAGACCCGAGCATCGTGCGCAGCCCCGCGGTTGCATTGAGGTCCTTGATCGCGGTCGGCACGCCGGCCAACGGCCCGTCCGCACCCGGCGGTCGTTGTGCTTGACGCGCCCGCGGTTCGAGCGTCACGAACGCGCCGAGCGACGGGTTGAGTCGCTCGACGCGTTCGAGGTAGTGCTCGACCAGCTCTGCAATGGAGGTCTCGCCGGCCTTCAGCGCTGCACCCTGCTCGAGGGCCGTCAGATCGTGGAGCTCGCTCACGCCTCGACGCTAGCGGGTCGCTGCGTCCCGGCGTACCGGGCGGCTCGGCGTACTTGGGACCGGTGAACCGGGCGGCTCAGCGGATCAGGCGGCGGAGGCCCCGGGGACGAAGACGACCAGGGTCTCCAGGGCGCTGCGCAGGCGGGCCTTCACCTCGGGGTCGTTGAGCACGTCGACATCGATCGAGCTCTGCGAGATCGTGACGTCCTCGACCACGACCGCGCCGGCGATCTTGGCTGACAGCGCCGTGTGCTCGTGCGCCCACTTGCCGCCGTACGGGGTGGGGGTGACCCCGATGACGCCGAACGGCTTGCCGGCGATCGCACCAGCGCCGTACGGTCGGGAGAGCCAGTCGATCGCGTTGTTCAGCACGGCCGGCATCGTCGCGTTGTACTCCGGGGTGACGACCAGGATCCGATCGGCGGCACCGACCCGATCGCGCAGTGCGGAGGCCGCAGCCGGAGCCGAGACATCGTCGATGTCCTCGTTGTAGAACGGGACGTCGGCGAGGCCGTCGACGATGTCGACCACGACACCTTCAGGGGCCTCGGCCTTGAGGAACTCCGCCACCTGGCGGTTGACGCTGCCGGCGCGGAGACTGCCGACGAGGACGGCTACGTGGGACATGGGAATGCTCCTGAGTTAGGGGGATGACGTTTCACGACTTTAAACGGACCGTAGTCCGGATACATTCCCCGGCTCATGCAGACGTTGTCCTCCGGCTCGCGCGGACGACTAGGTTGGTGTCATGAGCGAGCCTGAGCTGCTGCCGATCCTCGGCCAGCAGCCGCGCGAGCGCAGCGACGCCGCGCGCAACCGGGACGCCCTGATGTACGCCGCGCAGACACTGGTCGCCCGCTGCGGTGCCGACGCCGTCACCATGGATGCCGTGGCTGAGGCTGCCGGCGTCGGCAAGGGGACGGTGTTCCGCCGCTTCGGGAGCCGGGCCGGTCTGATGGCCGGGCTGCTCGACGCCTCAGAGGCCGCTTGGCAGGCTGAGGTGATCAGCGGTCCGCCGCCGCTGGGCCCGGGTGCTCCCCCGCGCGAGCGCCTGCTCGCCTTCGGCCGCTCGCGCCTCGTCTCGACCCTGGAGCGCGCCGAGCTGGTACAGGCAGCGAGCGGCGCCCAGACCCGGTCGTACGCCGCGTACTCCTTCACCGCGACGCACGTGCGCTACCTGCTCGGCGAGCTCGGGGTCCGCGGGGATATCGCGCTGCTCGCGACCGCCCTCCTGGCCCCGCTGGAGATCCCGATCCTGCACCAGCAGATCGATATCGAGCAGATGGACGTCGAGCGCATCCTCGCCGGCTGGGAGGATCTCGTCGAACGGGTCATCGGCCTGCGCGCCTGACCTCATCAGCGGGTCGCTCAGGGGTTCTCGTAGGTCCCGTCGAGACGGGCACGGGCCAGCACCCGTCCGGCCAACGCGCCGAGCAGATCGTCGAGTGAGAACTTCTCGGGGAGGTCGAGTGGGGCGGCGACCGCGAAGAGCTGGAACACGTACGAGTGCGGGCCGTGCGACGGCACCGGCATCGGGCCACCCCAGCCTCGCCGACCCGCCGCGCCCTTGCCGTGACGCAGCCCGGGCACCGGGCTGGGGTGGGCGAGCCCGTTCTCCTCGATACCGCCCAGCGAGGGATCGATCCCGACAGCCAGCGCGTGCGTAGCCGGCTTGCTCATCGGGACGTCCGGATCCTGCACGACCAGCACCAGCTCGACCGCGTCGGCCGGCGGCGCCGTCCAGGCGAGCGCGGGCGAGATGTTCGCGCCGAAGATCCGGCCCTTGTACCGCTCCGGGATCGGGGCATGATGCTCGAAGACCGGGCTGGTCAGTGTGAAGTCCGCGGGAGCCTTCAGGTCCGGACGCTCCCAGACCAGGGTGTGGTGGCCTGCACGGCGGTTGCGGAGCGCGCGTCCGATGGGATTGGGCACGCGCTCGACCCTACCCGGCCCGCTAGCAGCCCGGTCAGGCTCCGTGCCGGCGCAGGCCGAACGTCAGGCCGTCGATCAGCGCCTCCCAGGACGCCTCGATCACATTGGGGCCGACCCCGACGGTTACCCACGAGGAAGCACCGTCGGTGGTCTCGATCAGCACCCGCGTGATCGCGTCGGTGCCGTGGCCCTGGTCGACGATCCGCACCTTGTAGTCGATGAGCTCGAAGGTGACGACCTCCGGGTAGAGCTGGTCCAGCGCTTGGCGCAGCGCGTGGTCCAGCGCATTGACGGGGCCGTTCCCCTCACCGGTCATCACCAGCCGGGCACCGCCGGCCCGCAGTTTCACGGTCGCCTCCGACGACGCCTGCGCGGACGGGTTGGAGTCGGTGATCACCCGCCACGACTCGACCTCGAAGAACGACGGCCTGACGCCCCCGACGGCCTCGGCGAGGAGAAGTTCGAACGATGCATCGGCAGCATCGAAGGTGTAGCCGCGCTGCTCCATCTCCTTGACCTTGGCGGTGACCTCGACGATCACCTCGGTGCCGAGGTCGAAGCCGAGCTCGCGGCCCTTGAGCTCGATCGAGGCCCGCCCAGCCATGTCGGAGACGAGCAGCCGCATGTCATTGCCGACGCCTTCGGGGTCCATGTGCTGATAGAGGCTCGGGTCGACCTTGATCGCACTCGCGTGCAGCCCGGCCTTGTGCGCGAAGGCCGAGACGCCGACGTACGGCTGGCGCGAGGAAGGCGGCACGTTGGTGACCTCGGCGACCGCGTGCGCGATCCGGGTCGCATCGCGCAGCAGACCTGAGGGCAGCACCCGCCGGTCGAGCTTGAGCTCGAGGTTGGCGACCACGTTGATCAGGTCCGCGTTGCCGGTGCGCTCGCCGTACCCGTTGATGCAGCCCTGGACATGGGTGGCACCGGCGTCGACGGCTGCGAGGCTGTTGGCCACCGCGCAGCCGGTGTCGTTGTGCGCGTGGATGCCGATCCGGCCCCCGGTGCTGGTGACGACGTCATGGACCACGTCGCTGACCCAGTTCGGCAGCATGCCGCCGTTGGTGTCGCACAGCGCTGCCACCTCGGCGCCGGCCTCGAAGGCGGTCCGGAGCACCTCCAGCGCGTAGTCACGGTTGTCGCGGTAGCCGTTGAAGAAATGCTCGGCATCGAGGAACACCCGCTGCCCCTCGGCGGTCAGGTGCGACACGGTGTCGCGCACCATCGCCAGATTCTCCTCGAGCGTCGTCCGCAGCGCCAGCTCGACGTGCCGGTCGTGCGACTTGGCCACCAGGGTCACGACGCCGGCGCCGGAGTCGCGCAGCGCAGCGACCAGCGGGTCGTCGGCCGCCTTGACACCCGCGCGGCGGGTCGCGCCGAACGCCGCGAGCTGGGCGTTGCGCAGCTTGAGCTCGCTCTTCGCCTTCGCGAAGAACTCGGTGTCCTTGGGGTTCGCACCCGGCCAGCCCCCCTCGATGAAGCCCACGCCGAGACCGTCGATATGCCGGGCGATCGCCAGCTTGTCCGCGACGGAGAGGTTGAGGCCCTCCTGCTGCGCCCCGTCGCGCAGGGTGGTGTCGTAGACGTGGAACGCGTCGGTGGTGCTCATGCTCGGGTCCTTCTGGTCGACGTGCAATGAGTGCCGAGGGGGTTCGTCGCGACAAAGAAAAAACCTCCCGTGGGACGAGAGGTTGGCGCGTCGGAGATCTCCGGCGCGCTAGACGATAATGATGCTTAGTGCAGGCACAGCCCGAGTCTGCCACACCGAGGAGTGCGCGTGAGCAGAACCCTGGTCCTCGGCGGCGGCGGAGTCACGGGCGTCGCCTGGGAGCTCGGCGTCCTGGAGGGCCTGCGCCGCGCCGGCGTCGACCTCGCCGCTGCGGACACCGTGATCGGCACCTCCGCTGGCTCTGTCGTCGGAGCCCGGCTTGTGCTCGGTGGGCTCGAGCAGGCGTACGCCGGGCAGTTGGAGCCCCCGACCGGCGAGATCGCCGCCAAGCTCGGGCCGACCACGATGATCCGGCTCGCGGTGCTGATGGCCCGGCGGGGCGATGAGGAAGCAAAGTTCAAGCGCATCGGCAAGGCGGCCCGCGCCGTCAAGACCGAGACGACGGTTGCCCAGCGGATGGCAGTCATCCGGGCTCGGATCGGCGACCCGGAGTGGCCCGAGGCCGACCTGCGCATCACCGCGATCGACATCGACAACGGCCGGCTCCAGGTCTTCGACCGCGCCTCGGGCGTCCGCTTGCTCGAGGCGGTCGCCGCGAGCTGCGCAGTGCCCCTGGTCTGGCCCCCCGTCACGATCGGCGCCACGACCTATGTCGACGGAGGTGCCCGATCGCCCGTCAACGCCGATCTCGCGACCGGCGCCGACGTCGTGATCGCGATCGCCCCGATCCGCGACGGCCTGGTCAAGGAGCACCATCTCGACAAGCAGCTCGAGCGGACCGGCGCCCCGCGCACCACCGTGGTCGCTCCCGACCACGAGGCGACCGCAGCGATGGGCTCGAACTCCCTCGACCCGGCGTACCGGGCCGCGTCCGCGGTGGCCGGCCTTCGCCAGGGTGCCCTGGTCGCCGAGCAGGTAGGCGAGGTCTGGGGCTAGCAGAGCCCCTTACTGACCTTTCGTCACTTGGTGCATCCAGCCGAACTCATCCTTGGCGCGCCCGTACTGGATGTCGATGAGGCGCTGCCGGATCTCCGTCGTGAGAGGACCGGCCTCGGTCGAGCCCTGCACCTCGCCGCCGTCCCACTTCAAGGTGCCGACTGGGGTGATCACCGCGGCAGTACCGCACGCGAACACCTCGGTGATCTCGCCCGAGGCGACACCGTCGCGCCACTCGTCGATCGAGAACTTGCGTTCTTCGACCTTGTTGCCGGACTGGTGCGCGAGATCGATGATCGCGGACCGGGTGACGCCCTCGAGGATCGTGCCCGTTGCGGGCGTGACGATGTGGCCGTCGGCGAAGACGAAGTAGATGTTCATCCCGCCGAGCTCCTCGACGTACGTGCCCTCGGCGCCGTCGAGGAAGACGACCTGGTCGCAGCCCTGGCCGATGGCCTCCTGCTGCGCCACCAGCGAGCTGGCGTAGTTGCCGCCCGTCTTCGCCGCGCCCATGCCGCCGCGGCCGGCCCGGGTGTACTCCTCGGTGAGCCACAGCGTCAGCGGCTTCACGCCGCCCTTGAAGTAGGCGCCGGCAGGCGAGGCGATCACCATGAAGGTGACGTGCTGGCTGGGCCGCACCCCGAGGAACGCCTCGCTGGCGAACATGAACGGCCTCAGGTAGAGGCTCTTCTCCGAGCCCGCCTCGGCCACCCAGCGCTGGTCGACCTCGACCAGCGCGTCGCAGGCCTGGACGAAGTCCTCGGTCTCCAGCACCGGCAGCGCGAGCCGGTGCGAAGAGCGCTTCAGACGCTCGGCGTTGCGCTCGGGGCGGAAGGACCTGATCGACCCGTCCTCATGGCGGTAGGCCTTCAACCCTTCGAAGATCTCCTGGGCGTAGTGCAGCACCGCCGTCGCCGGATCGAGCGTGAGCGGGCCGTACGCCGTGATCCGGGCGTCGTGCCAGCCCTTCTCGGGCGTCCACTCGACGGTGAACATGTGGTCGGTGAAGTACGTCCCGAAACCTGGGTCGGTCAGGATCTCGGCGATCTGGGCGTCCGTGCGCTGCGAGTCCGAGGGAACGATGCGGATGTCGAGGGTCATGAGTCGAGGCTATCTCTCTGTGAGTCGAGTGGTTAATAGGCATTTACCGTCGCCCGCCACCCGGGTCTCGAGTCTGCGACTCGACCTCCGTACGGGCTAGCCGGCTACTCGGGCCGCGATGCGGTCGCCGATCTCCGGCGTGCTCAGCATTGCTCCGGGCTCGCGGGCAGCGAGGTCGTCGATGACGGCGTCCTCGACCTTGCGCGCCGCGTCACCCAGACCGAGGTGGTCCAGCATCAGCGAGACGGACAGGATCGCCGCTGTCGGGTCGGCCTTCTGCTGCCCGGCGATGTCCGGCGCCGAACCATGCACCGGCTCGAACATCGATGGGGCGGTCCGGTCCGGGTTGACGTTGCCTGAGGCGGCTAGGCCGATCCCGCCGGTGATCGCGGCCGCTAGGTCGGTGATGATGTCGCCGAACAGGTTGTCGGTCACGATCACGTCGAAGCGCGCCGGGTCGGTGCTCATGAAGATCATGGCCGCATCGATGTGCATGTAGTCCGTGGTGACCTCGGGGAACTCGGCTGCCACCGTCTGGAACAAGCGCCACCACACCGAGCCGGCGTTGACCAGCACGTTGGTCTTGTGCACCAGGGTCAGCTTCTTGCGCGGGCGCCGCTGAGCGCGGGCGAAGGCGTCGCGGACGACCCGCTCGACGCCGAACGCGGTGTTGACCGAGACCTCGGTAGCGACCTCGTGCGGCGTACCGACGCGGAGCGCGCCGCCGTTGCCGGTGTACGGGCCCTCGGTGCCCTCGCGGACGACGATGAAGTCGACGTCGCCCTTCGCCAGGATGTGCGGAGCGAGCGGGGAGACCGACCCCGGGAAGATCCGGGACGGGCGCAGGTTGACGTAGTGGTCGAGCTCGAACCGGAGCCGCAGCAGCAGCCCGCGCTCCAAGATGCCCGGAGGCAGGTTCGGGTCGTTGGGCTTGCCGCCGACAGCACCGAGCAGGATCACGTCGTGCTTGCGGATCTCCGCCAGCACCGTGTCAGGGAGAACCTCGCCGGTCGCGAGGTAGCGCTCGGCCCCGAGGTCGTACCGGGTCGGCTCGAACTTCACGTCCGACGGGGTCGCGACCTCGAGGACCTTCAGCGCCTCGGCAGTGACCTCGGTTCCGATCCCGTCCCCCGGGATGACAGCAAGCTTGAGTGACGAAGACATGCGGCGATGCTAGTTGTCGTCCGGGCGCGGACCGCCGTTGTCTCGCAGGTCAAGAGCAGCCTGCACCGCTGCCGGTGACGACGGGCTCTCCGGGTCGTGCTTCGCGGGGCCCCATTCGGGATACATCTCGTACATGGTTCTTCCTCATTCGCCTGATCGAGTCTCTGAACTCGTAGGCCGAGGCGCCGCTAGGGCGGGTACGCCGAACTCCGCGGCGAGGTGGCCTACGAGTCAGGCCCCGCCACGGCGGCGAATGGATACGAGAAACCCGCGCATGATGCATCCACGTTACGACGCGCCAACCCTGAGCGCAGCCGAATTCCCCAAGACATCCCACGATCCGAGACTTCGCGCCGGAATGTGGAACGCGTCGTTCCGTTTGCCACACTCACTGTCATGAGCGCACCGCCAGACGTCCCCGCCATCGTGGAGCGTGCGTTCGAGGTCTCACGTCGCGCCGGCTACGTCTCCTTCTGCCGCAACGAGACCGGCCGGCTGCTCGCAGCCCTGGCCGCCACCCGCAACGGCACGATGGCAGAGTTCGGCACCGGTTGTGGCGTCGGCACTGCCTGGCTGCGATCGGGAGCGCGCCCGGGCGCGATGATCCTGTCGGCCGAGCTCGACCAGAAGCTCGCCGTTGCGGCGCAGGTGATCTTCACCGACGACGCCCAGGTCGAAGTACTCTCGGCCGACTGGTCGACGCTGCGCAACAAGGGCCCCTACTCACTGCTGTTCCTGGACCCCTCCTCGCCGGAGGACGCGTCGGTCGATGCCGTCGCCGACCTCGTCGAGCCGGGCGGCATCGTCGTGATGGACGACTTCGCCCCGTGCGAGATGTGGCCGCCGATCACGATGGGGCGCGTCGACGTGCTCCGCGAGACCTGGTTGACCGACCCGCGGTTCACCTCGGTCGAGGTGATGGTGGCCCCGGACGCCTCCGCCCTGATCGCCACCCGCAACTAGGCAGGCGCTCCCCCGCCGACGACCGCTGGCAGCTCGATCGGGATACCGAGGTCGACCACGGCATAGGGCAGCATCAGCTGCACCATGGGACCGATCGCGAGCGTGTAGATCAGCGTCCCGACCCCGACGACGCCGCCGAGGAAGAAGCCCACGACCACGACGCTGACCTCTAGGCAGGTCCGGACCACCCGGATCGAGACGCCCGTACGCCGGTGCAGGCCGGTCATCAGTCCGTCGCGGGGACCGGGGCCGAATTGAGAGCCGATGTAGAGCGCGGTGGCCACGCCGTTGAGCACGACGCCGGCGATCATCATCGCGAGTCTCGCAACGAGGTGGTCCGGCGTCCCGAAGAGGCCGAGGAAGAAGTCTGCTGCCAGGCCGACGACGAACGAGTTCGCCACGGTGCCGAGCCCGGGCAGCTCACGCAGCGGGATCCACAGCACCAGCACCACCAGGCTCATCACGATCACCGCGCCGCCAATGTTCAACGGCGTGTGCTTCGCGATCCCTTGGTGGAGCACATCCCACGGCGCGTTCCCGACGTGGGCCTGGATGATCATCGCCAGCGTCATCCCGTAGAGCACGAGCCCGAAAGCCAGTTGGGAGCCGCGGCGTACCAGCCTGCCGGCGCGCAGTTGCTCCAGTGGGCCGAGCCGGGACAGCTCGCGGGAGCTAGCGGAGGCGGACACGGATCAGGAGCTTCTCCAGGGTCGATCGGCGTGAGCGGCGCAGCGGCGGAGTCCCCATACGGGTGTTGTTGAAAGCGGACATGCACCAAGGATGCGGCAAATTGGCCTGGTTCTAAATAGCCAATCGTGTTTCACTGGTCTGCATGAGCGCTGCCGCCGTGATGCCCGCAACCCGTGTCGCCAGCCTGGTCGGCGACTTCGACCGGGAGCCTGCCTACCGCGGCCTCGCCGAGGCGATCCGGGTGCTGATCACCGACGGACGGGTGCCGGTCGGCGTGCGATTGCCGAGCGAGCGCGAGCTCACCGAAGCGCTGGGGGTCAGCCGGACCACCGTCACTCGCGCGTACGCCGAACTGCGCGATCACGGCTTCCTGGTCTCTCGCCAGGGATCCGGCAGCGTCGCCGGCCTGCCGGCATCGCGCGGCCTGCGCAGCGATCACCTGCTCCCTCCCGGCGATCTCCCGGCCGGCAAGATCGACCTGACCTGCGCCGCCCCGGTGCCCGGCCCGGGCATTGTCGCTGCCTACGAGCACGCCGTCGCCGAGCTCCCCGGCTACCTGGCGAGCACCGGCTACTACCCCTCCGGGCTCCAGGTACTCCGCGAGGCCGTTGCCGAGAGGTACACGGCGCGCGGCCTGGCGACCCTGCCGGAGCAGGTGATGATCGTGCCAGGCGCCCAGGCCGGGGTGGCGATCGCGGCGCGGGCGCTGCTGCGACGCGGCACCCGGACGCTGATCGAGAGCCCGACCTACCCCAATGCGATCGCGACGCTGCGGCACTCGGGCGGCCGGCTGCTGTGCAGCCCCGTCGGGCGCGAGGACCCCGACGCGGCGGACCTGCTCTCCACGATCGCGCAGGTCCGCCCGGAGGCCGCCTACCTGATCCCGGACTTCCACAACCCGACCGGGCACCTGCTCTCCGATGCCAGCCGGCAACGGGTCGCAGCTGCCCTGAAACAGGCCGGAACCGTCGCGATCATCGACGAGTCGATGGTGGAACTGGCGCTGGACGGGCAACCGATGCCGGCGCCGTTCGCGAGCTACGCACCCGACGCCATCACCGTCGGGTCGCTGAGCAAACCGTTCTGGGGCGGCATCCGGATCGGCTGGCTCCGAGCGCCGCGGGCCCGGATGGACGAGATGTTCCGGGCGCGGCTCAGCCTGGACCTCGGCACGCCGCTGCTCGAGCAGCTCGTGGCGACCGAGCTGCTACGCAATCACGAGGACCTGATCGAGCACCGTCGTACCCAGCTCCGCGCTTCGCGCGAGGCGGCGCTGGCTGCACTGGCCCTGCACCTCCCGGATTGGCGGGTGCGTCGTCCCGGCGGTGGGCTCAACCTCTGGTGCGAGCTGCCTGCCCCGCATTCCTCGGACCTCGTCCCGCATGCGGCTGCACGCGACGTACTGCTCGCGCCCGGGCCGAGCTTCGCGCCCGACGGCGGGCTGGACCGCTTCCTGCGGATCCCGTACACCCAGTGCGCCGAGGTGCTCACCGACGCGATCGGGCGCCTCGCCGATGCCTGGACCGCCACGCTGGCCGATCCGGGCGGCATCGGACGAAGCGCACCGACGCTGGTCGCCTAGGCGAGATGTCCTCGGTGACGGGTCCTACCTGAGCTGGCTCACGACCAGACGTGCACGTAGTCGACCGTGGTCGTCGCCGGTAGCACCGTCCGCGTTGTCGGGGCGTTATCGCCGACCCCGAGCAGCTGGGAGAGCACGAGCATGTAGGCCTTGTTGAAGGGGTACTGCCCGGCGATCGCCGTGTTGGTCATGCACGTCTTGCCGTCGTAGATGAACTTCATGGAGGTCGGCGTCCACTCCAGGTCGTAGGTGTGGAAGGCGCCCACGTTGGAGACCATGCAGTTCACGTTCGTCGAGTTCGCATCGAGGTACGACGTGCCGTAGTGCAGGTACGGGATCACCCGGTTGTAGTACTGGCTGTACCACTCGGCGATATCGATCTCACCGCTGTAGGGCCATGGCTGGCTGCCGGGCGCGACCGGGTACATCCACAACGCGGACTGCAGCCCGACCAGCCTCGAGGTCGGGAACTTGGCCCGGATCTCGACGCGGCCGTAGGTCTGCGAGAACCGAGCGAACGTACTCACGGTGCCCGAGGTGTGGTTGGTCGTGTAGTTGCCGGTCGGGCTGGTGCACACGAACGGCTTGAGGACCTTGCGGGCAACCAGTTTGAGCGTGCCACCCGACTGCGTGACGTTCTGTGCGGTGTCGGTGTAGCAGGCGTTGCCGGCGTTGTAGCCGCTGTTGGCCGTGGTCTGGATGAACCACTTGGTGGTATCGAGCTTGGAGCCGGTGAAGTCATCGCCCCACGTGCAGGTCCACGGGGTCCCGTCGGCCTTCTTGACCACTGCGGTGCCACACGGGCTCGGCACGACGACGGCCTTGGCGGCCACCGCCGATCCACTCGAGGTTGCGGTCACCAGACCCATCCCGAGAGCCAGTACGACGATCCCGACCAGGCCACGAGCCTGATTGCGAACGCGAACATGCATGAGCTGTTCCTCCCCACTCGGAGCGGACCCGACCCGGGTGCAACCGGGTCGATCCGCTGATTACGGTGAAACTATCGCAAATCAGTCATGTTGCATAGACATCCGGTCAGATGAATCGGGACTTTCGTCCTTACCGTCGTGCAGATGGTTCGACCTGTGCTCAGGACCACACCCGCACCCAGTCGAACTGGGCGTTGGCGATGGTCGGGGTCGTGGCGGTCGGAGCATTCCGCTTGACCCCGAAGCCCTGGAACATCGAGATGAAGTACGGCTTGTCGAACGGGGCGCCGTCGGTGTTGTTCTGCAGGCAGACGTTGCCGTCGTAGCTGATGGTGATCGAGCCGGGCTCCCAGTCGAGGTCGTAGGTGTGCCAGCTCCCAGCACTGGCCACCATGCACATGTTGTTGGTCGCCTTAGATCCGCTGAAGATCGACGACCCGTGCAGGTATGGGATGACCCGGTCGGAGAACTGGCTGTACCACTCGGCCACATCGATCTCGCCCGAGCCGGGCCACGAGGCGCCGTTCGCGCCATCGGGCCACAGCCACGACGAGGTCTGCAGGCCGCGCTCGGTCGTGTAGGGGAACTTCGCGCGGAACTCGTAGCGCCCGTAGGCCTGGTTGAAGTGCTGGTAGGTGCTGACCATGGCGGCGCTGTACTGGGTGTTGTACTTCTTGTTGCCGCGCGCGCACGCGATCGTCGAGCTCAGCTTGCGCGAGGTCAGCGTCAGGACCCCACCACCGACGGCGATATTGGACGGGCTGTTCACGAAGCAGTCAGGGCGATTCCCGAAGTTGAACTGGCTGCTCGTCATCACCCGCCAGCGCGTCGAGTCCAGCTTGGTGCCCATGAAGTTGTCAGCGAATACGCACCGCCACGGCGTGCCGTTCGCTTTGTAGTAGGTCACGGTGCCGCAGCCAGGACCCAGCGCGCGCACGGCAGCGGCGCCGGCGGTCGCGCCGGCCTTCGCACCGGCCTTCGCGCCGGCCTTGCGTCCTGCCTTCGCACCGCCCTTGATTCCTGCCTTGCGGCCGGCCTTCGCACCGGCCTTCGCGCCCGCGGCACGTCCAGCGGCGGCACCTGCGGCTGCCGCGGCTGTGCTCGTTGAGGCCCCCGTCTTGCGGCCAGCGGCTGCACCCGCGGTCGCGCCCGCTTTGCGTCCGGCGGCAGCGCCGCGGTCGGCCTTCGTCTTCTTCTTCGCAACTACTCGCGCTGCTGCGCCAGGCGCCGTACCCGCCGACTGCGGCGCAGCGGAGGACTCACGCGGGGCGGTCATCGCCGTCGCCGGCGCGACGCTAGTCAGCAGCGCTCCGGCGATGCCTGCAGCGGCGATCGTGGCCAGGACTCGAATGCGTCGGCGCATAGACATGCGTGATTTCCCCACTACTCAGAAGGGCCCGAGACCGGGGTGCAACCGGCTCAAACCATCGATTAGCCCCAAAATACCCCAAACCGCCACATGCTCGTGGCGATTCCGGACAATCTATCCCGACCCGGCAGCGAGTTGGAACACGTTCCACTGGATTCACAGCGTCGTCACAGTGACGGTCAGACGGTCAGGTCGACACCCCGCACCGTGTCGGCGTCGATGGCCTCCCGGATCTGCTCGAGCACTTCTGCAGGCACCGCGGAATCGACCGACAGCGCGACCAGCGCCTGGCCGCCCTTCGCATCTCGGGCCACTTGCATGCCCGCGATATTGACTCCGGCGTCGCCGAGGATCCTGCCGACGGTGCCGACCATGCCCGGTCGGTCCTCGTAGCGGAAGAACGCCAAGTGTTCGGTCGGCTCGAGATCGACCAGGAAGCCGTTGACCTCGACGAGGCGCTCGCGCTGGTTGATCCCGACCAGGGTCCCGGAGACCGAGAACTGGGTGCCGTCGGCGAGAGTCCCGCGCAGGGTGATCAGGTTGCGATGGTCGGGGCTGTCGGGGTCGGTGACCAGGCGCACCGCGACTCCGCGCTCGGCGGCGAGCAGCGGCGCGTTCACGTACGAGACCTGCTCGGTGACGATGTCGGCGAAGACGCCCTTGAGGGCAGCGAGCTCGAGCACCTTGACGTCGAACTCCGCGATCTCGCCGCGCACCTCGACGTCGAGGGTCTGGGCGACCTCGCCGGCAAGAGAGGTGAAGATCCGGCCGAGCTTCTCGGTCAACGGGATCCCAGGGCGCACATCCTCGGCGATCACGCCGCCTTGGACGTTGACGGCGTCCGGCACGAGCTCGCCGCTCAGGGCGAGCCGGACCGACTTGGCAACCGCGATGCCCGCCTTCTCCTGAGCCTCGTCGGTCGAGGCTCCGAGGTGCGGCGTCGCCACCACGTTCTCAAGCTCGAACAGCGGCGAGTCGGTGCACGGCTCCTTGGCGAACACGTCGAGCCCGGCCGCCGCGATCCGGCCGGTCTTCAAGGCGTCGTACAACGCCTCCTCGTCGACGATGCCGCCGCGGGCGGCGTTGACCAGCACCAGGTTAGGGCGCGCGGCCTCGAGCTGCTCGGCGCCGATCAGGCCGACCGTCTCCGGCGTCTTGGGCAGGTGCACGCTCATAAAGTCGGCCTCGGCGAGGAGCTCCTCCAACGTGACCATCCGGACGCCCATCTGGGCGGCCCGACCAGCCTGCACATAGGGGTCATAGGCGATCACGTTCATCCCGAACGCCGAGAGCCGCTGGGCCACGAGGACGCCGATCCGGCCGAGGCCGACGATGCCGACGGTCTTCTCGTAGAGCTCGATGCCGGTGTACTTGGAGCGCTTCCACTCCCCGTTGCGCAGGGCGGCATGCGCCGGGCTGACGTGCCGCGCAGCGGCGAGCATCAGCGCGACGGCGAGCTCCGCGGCGCTGACGATGTTCGATGTCGGGGCGTTGACTACCATCACGCCGGCCTGGGTCGAGGCCTTGACGTCGACGTTGTCCAGTCCGACACCGGCACGCGCGACGATCTTCAGCCGGCTCGCTGCGGCCAGGGCCTCGCCGTCGATCTGGGTCGCCGAACGGACCAGCACCGCGTCGACGTCGGTGATAGCGGCGAGCAGCTCGGCACGGTCGGCTCCGTTGCAGTGCCGGATCTCGAAGTCCGGGCCGAGAGCCTCGACGGTGGCGGGGCTGAGTTCCTCAGCGATGAGTACGACGGGCTTGGCCACGATGGGTTCCTTGGCTTCTGGAGATGCCGGCTGATGGTGAGGAGCCGCGAGCCGGACCCCGACCCGATCCTGGGGGCGGCCCTGGCGGCGACAACCGCGCACGACGCTGTGCCCGGCAAGACTCTACCCGAACGGCTCGGTGCGCTCCCGGCCTTCTCGAGGTCCGCTGGAGGGGACGAAACCAGGGCAGATCCATCGCCGACTTGAGTTTCTGCGAAGAACATCGTGGGAAGGTGCTGAGATTCGGCCCTGCTTGCCGGATCTGAGTACCGGGTCCTGGGAGGGTGCTGGGCGTGGATGACAATACGAAGCAGTGCACCAACTGCGGAGCGACGATGAGCGCGCGCTCGACCTACTGCCTGGAGTGCGACACCCCGGTCTCGCCCGAAGAGCCCGACGGCCTCTCGGTCGCCGAGTCGCACGTGACCAAGACGGGCAAGCCGATCGTCGCCATCTCCATCTTCCTGGCGATCGTCGTCGTCCTGGTCGGGGCTACCTACGGCGTCATGGGCATCGTGAAGAAGCACGCCCGCAGCCAGGTGAGCGCGAACGTCGTGAAGGGAGTCCAGGTGCTCGTCCACTCCGAAGACGGCTTCCCCGCCGCATGCAGGTTCACCGACCACTTCGTCGCAGGCCCCGAGAAGACGACGAAGCCCCCATGCGTGGCCATCGCCAGCGACGACCCCGGCGCTCTGTTCAAGCGCCTGCACGTCACCAGCACCACCTACAGCGGCAGCCACGGGACGGTCACGGTCCGCGGCACGCTCAATGACAACGAAGGGTCGCGGGTGATGAGCCTGAACATCAAGGTCGTCAAAGTCGCCGGCACCTGGTACATCGACTGGGACGGATCGCCGCTCGTCAAGCGCTGAGGTCGCGCTAGTCGGTCCCGAGCTCCATGGCGGCCCGGTCCAGCGCCTGCTCCTCGTCGTCCGGCGAGGTGCCACGGGCGGCGATCGCCTCCGCGCCGCCCTCGGGCATCGCCCCGATGAGCTCCGTCTGGCCGGTACCGATCAGGGCTGCGTGCGCGGTCCCGACCATCCCCATCGCGGCGTACTGCTCGAGCTTGGCGCGCGAGTCGGCGATGTCGAGGTTGCGCATCGTCAGCTGGCCGATCCGGTCGACCGGCCCGAATGCGGAGTCCTCGGTGCGCTCCATCGAGAGCTTGTCCGGGTGGTAGCTGAAGTTCGAGCCGGTGGTGTCGAGGAGGGTGTAGTCCTCGCCGCGGCGCAGCCGCAGGGTGACCTCACCGGACACGGCCGCGCCGACCCAGCGCTGCAGCGACTCGCGCAGCATCAGTGCCTGCGGGTCGAGCCAGCGGCCCTCGTACATCAGCCGGCCGAGGCGGCGGCCCTCGTTGTGGTAGTTCGCGACCGTGTCCTCGTTGTGGATCGCGTTGACCAGCCGTTCGTACGCCGCGTGCAGCAGCGCCATCCCAGGCGCCTCGTAGATGCCGCGGCTCTTGGCCTCGATGATCCGGTTCTCGATCTGGTCCGACATGCCGAGCCCGTGCCGCCCGCCGATCGCGTTCGCCTCCATCACCAGGGCGACCGCGTCGGCGAACGTCGCACCGTTGATGGTGACCGGGCGACCTTCCTCGAACCCGATCGTCACGGTCTCGGCGGCGATCTCGACGGCCGGATCCCAGAACTTCACGCCCATGATCGGGTCGACGGTCTCGATGCCGGTGTTGAGGTGCTCGAGTGTCTTGGCCTCGTGGGTCGCGCCCCAGATGTTGGCGTCGGTGGAGTAGGCCTTCTCGGTGCTGTCGCGGTAGGGAAGGTCGTGGGCGACCAGCCATTCCGACATCTCCTTGCGGCCGCCGAGCTCGGAGACGAAATCGGCGTCGAGCCACGGCTTGTAGATGCGCAGCTTGGGGTTGGCCAACAGCCCGTAGCGGTAGAACCGCTCGATGTCGTTGCCCTTGAACGTCGACCCGTCGCCCCAGATCTGGACGTCGTCCTCGAGCATCGCGCGGACCAGCAGGGTGCCGGTGACGGCCCGCCCCAGCGGGGTGGTGTTGAAGTAGCCGCGCCCGGCGGACCTGACGTGGAAGGCCCCGCAGGTCAGCGCCGCGAGCCCTTCCTCGACCAGTGCCGCGCGGCAGTCGACCAGGCGGGCGATCTCAGCGCCGTACGCCTCGGCGCGGCTCGGGACCGAGTCGATGTCAGGCTCGTCGTACTGGCCGATGTCTGCGGTGTAGGTGCACGGCACGGCGCCCTTGTCGCGCATCCACGCGACAGCGACGGAGGTATCGAGGCCTCCGGAGAAGGCAATGCCGACGCGCTCGCCGACGGGCAGACTGGTCAGGACCTTGGACACCCGAGAAGTATGCATGATCATGCATGACCATGCAAACCGATAGATCGGCCTCCGGAGCTAGATCGCGCAGCTGTCCGGACCGCACGCTTCCGCGTCGCTGCCGACGACATCGAGCACCGGGTGCGCAGCGGACCAAGCCTTCTCGAGCACCTGGGTGAAGCTCTCCGCCGGCTGGGCCCCCGAGACGCCGTACTTGCGATCGATGACGTAGAACGGCACGCCGCCGGCACCAAGCCCGACCGCCTCGTCGATGTCAGCCTCGACGTCCTTCTCGAACTCGCGGGAGGCCAGCACCTCAGCGACCCGGTCGCCGTCCAAGCCGGCCTCCACAGCGATCCGCTGGAGGGTGGCGTGGTCGGCGACGTTCTCAGTCTCCACGAAGTACGCCGCGAGCAGCGCCTCCTTCAGCCGTCCCTGGAGTTGCGGTCCCCCGCTCGTCAGCGCAAGATGCAGCACCCGGTGCGCGTCGACCGTGTTGACCCGCAGGGACGCGTGGTGGCGGAACAGCAGACCCTCCTCGGCTGCCGCCGCCTCGACCCGGTCGATCATCTGCTTGCCTGCCTCTGGGCCGCCGCCGTACTTGCGGCCCAGCGATTCCGCGACCGTCTCGGTCGGCACCAGCGGCGCCGAGGGATCGAGCTGGAAGGAGCGCCAGACGACCTCGACCTGGTCGGCATGCTCATAGTCGGCGAGAGCCGTCTCCAAACGCCGCTTGCCGATGTAGCACCACGGGCAGACGACGTCGCTCCAGATCTCGATACGCATGTGGGGAGAACCCCTGCCCACCGACCTTTGTTCCGACTTTGGTCGGGTGGGACCCCTGACCTACCCCGAGTCGGTCTCAGGGTCGACTCCAGCGGTCTCCCCGATGTGCGCGCCTACCCGCGAGGGCCAGAGTCAGCCCCATGATCACCGTCGAAGCACTCACCAAGTCCTACAGCGGCTTCACCGCCGTCGACGACGTCTCGTTCACCGCGGGCGCAGGCCGGGTCACCGGCTTCCTCGGGCCGAACGGCGCCGGCAAGTCCACCACCATGCGGATGATGGTCGGCCTGACCGCCCCCACGTCCGGAACCGCCACGATCGCGGGCGTCCCGTTCGCCGAGTTGCCCAACCCGGGCCTCGCCGTTGGCGTCCTCCTGGACGCCTCGGCCCAGCACGCCGGGCGTACCGGCCGGGAGATCCTCGGCATCGCCCAGCGCACGATGGGCCTGCCGAAGGCCCGGGTCGACGAGATGCTCCGCAAGGTCAGCTTGACCGAAGACGAGGCCGAGCGCCGGGTCAAGAACTACTCCCTCGGCATGCGGCAGCGGCTCGGCATCGCCACCGCGTTGATCGGCAACCCCGAGGTGCTCATCCTCGACGAGCCCGCCAACGGCCTCGACCCGGCCGGCATCCGCTGGATGCGCGACCTGCTCCGCGAGTACGCCGACACCGGCGGCACCGTGCTGCTGTCCTCGCACCTGCTGCACGAGATCGAGGTCGTCGCCGACGATCTGGTCGTGATCGGCAACGGACGGATCGTCGCCCAAGGCACCAAGGAGGAGCTGCTCGCCGCTGCCGGCACCCTGGTCCGCTCCCCCGACCTCGCGGGGCTGGCAGGCGCCCTGCGGTCGGCCGGGCTGGCCTGCACCGAATCGGCGGACGCCTCGTTGCGCACCGACGCCGAACCGGCTCGCGTCGGCCAGGTCGCGCTCGCGGCCGGCATCGCGCTGACCGAGCTCCGCTCGGCCGAGTCGGCCGGCCTGGAGGAGATGTTCCTCGAACTCACCGCAACGTCCCAGCGTGACACCACCCCCACCCACGGCCCCCGCACAGAGAAGGCAGCAGCATGAGCACCGGTACCAGCACCCTGGAACGCACCGCTCCGGCAACCCGGACAGGTGCCCCGCCCGAACCGATCCCGATGTCGCGGATCATCACGGTCGAGATCTCGAAGATGTTCGACACCCGCTCCGGCTTCTGGCTGCTCGCGGGCGTCGGGATAGCCGCGTCGATCGCCACCATCGCAACGATCGTGTTCAGTCCGCACGACGACCTCGGCTACGGCAACTTCGCCGGCGCGGTCGGCTTCCCGATGACGGTGATCCTGCCGATGATCGCGATCCTCGCCGTCACCAGCGAATGGAGTCAGCGCAGCGGCCTGACCACGTTCACGCTGATCCCGCATCGCAGCCGGGTGATCGTCGGCAAGCTCGGCGCCACCCTCGCGGTGGGCGTCGTCTCGATCATCATCGCCTTCACCGTGGGCGCGCTGGGCAACGTGATCGGCAGCTCCCTGGTCGGCGTACCGATCCGGTGGGACATGTCCCCGGGACTGGTGGCCCAGATCTTCCTCGCCGACGGCCTGACGATGCTGATGGGCTTCACGCTCGGGATCCTGATCCGGAGCAGCCCGGGGGCCATCGTGGCGTACTTCGTCTACGCACTCGTCCTGCCCGCCGCCCTCGGCGCCCTCGCCAGCTTCCAGCACTGGTTCTCGGTGCACCAGGGCTGGTTCGACTTCAACTACTCGGTCGGGGAGCTCTATGACAACGGCGTCGGCGGCAAGGACTGGGCACACCTCGCCGCCAGCGGCAGCTACTGGTTGGTGATCCCGCTGATGGTCGGGCTCTGGACGGTCACCCGCTCCGAGGTGAAGTAGGTAGTCGAATTCATTCGGCTCGCTGCTGCGCCTAGTGCTTGAGGCTGGGGTCCCAGCGGTTCGCGATCAGCTTGAAGCTCGGAGTGTCCTCGAGCGAGGTCGTCGACTCGTAGATCCGCTCGTACTGGGTCGCGGCGATCCGCCAGGCGCCGTCGTCGTCCTTGCGGTAGGAGTCGATGTAGTAGCCGCCGCCGCGGATGATCATCTTGAAGTCCGGCACCAGCACGGTGTCCTCGAACGCCCACGATCCGGTAGCCGTGTCACCGTCGACGTCGATCTCGGGGTGGTTCGCGATGTGGATCGTGACGATCCCGGTGCCGAGGTTGCCAGACATGAAGTCCACGACGTCCTTGCGGTTGTCGTAGTGCAGCGGGTGGTCCATCGCCTGGGTGCCGTAGCGCGCCGTGATGTCCTCGGCGAGGCAGTCGCCGAACTCGTCCCACATCTTCAGGTCGAGGGTGCGGAAGTAGCGGTACTTGAGGCGCTTGATCTCTTCGATCGCTTCGAGGTCCATGATCGCAGCCTAGAACGTGTTCTAGTTATCGGCCAGGGGGCGGACCAAGTTTGAAGGCGGGACCAGAAATGCCCCGGCGCAGTCAGCACCTCTAGCCGGGGTCCCGACCGGTGTAGGCGAGCAGCCGTTCCTGGGCTGAGGCGTCAGGGCCGACCGCGATCTCCGGCGCGAAGACACCCTGGCGCTGGTCGTCGGTGAACGCACCGTGCACCACGTCGTACGCCGCTTGCGCGAGTTCCTCGGGCATCACGCCCGACTGCCCGATCGCCGTGGCCAGATCCCAACCGTGCAGCAGCTGATCGCCGAACGCGATGCCGATCGCCGGGCCCGTCCGCTCGATGACCCCGTCCTCGCCGAAGACGCGCAGCGTCTCCTCCCGTGCAGCGGCGAAGTCTGCCGCCGGATCCGCCGAGAGCAGGTCAGGCGGGATGCGGCCTGGCGGCGTCGCCTGCTCGCCGCGGGCCGAGGCCACGAAGTACTGCTGAGTGGCCAGCATGTGGTTCATCAGCGACCGGACGTCCCAGTCGTCGCACGGGGTCGGCAGGTCGAGCAGCGGTGCCGCCGCAGTGACCTTGCCGAGTGTCCACTCGCTGGCCTTCGCGTAGAGATCGAGCTGGTCCATGAGCATCTAGTGCCCGGTTCGGGCCCAACGAAAACGCCGAAGGCCCGGGCGAGGGGCGGTTTCTAGGAATCGTTGCAACACGGGGTTAGAACTGAAGTAGATCAGCAAGACGCTCGGCTGGGGTTTCCCAGTCGAGCGTTTTGCGTGGGCGGCCGTTCAGTTCGA
>DASRRQ010000155.1:0-10329 GCA_035695505.1 Marmoricola sp.
TGAGCATCCCGCCGTTGGCGCCGACCAATCCCCAGGACCCAGGCGCACGCCGGCATGCGGCCACCGTCTCGACGATCGCGTGCAGCGAGTACCCGTTGCCCGGCCCGCCGAAGAACGGCAGCCCGCCCGTGACGGTCAGCCGCCTCGGGTCGTCGGCGGTCAGGCCGAGGCTCTCGGCCACGGTGCTGACGGCGACCGGGAAGCAGCTGTAGAGGTCGAAGGTGGCGACGTCGTCGAGCCCGATGCCGGCCATCTCGAGCGTGGCCCGCATCGCCAGCGCCGACGGCTCGGACCGGCTGAGCTCCGGGCGGCGGAGCAGGTCGCGATCGCGCAGATCGCTATGCCCGCGGAGGTACACCCACTGCTCCCGCGGTACGCCGAGCCGCTCGGCGACCTCCTCGGACGCGATCAGCACGGCGGCCGACTGGTTGACCTTCTCGCGGGCGACCAGCGACTTGGGGTACGGGTCGACGATCATCCGGTTGGCCTCGGACACCGCGACCAGCTCGGCCGGCGTACGAGCCTCGCGGACGTCGGCATGCGGGTTCGCGGCGGCGACCTCGGTGAACGGCGCGAACCAGCGCCCCATCTCCTCGGCCTGCTCGGCGCGGGACTGGCCCAGGCGGGTGCGGCGCGCGTTCTCGAAGACGGCGTACTGGGTCGGCGCGTCGGTGAGCCGGTGCGTGACGTGAGTGCGGGTGACGATGCCGGCCAGCCCGACGCCGCGGTCGTCCTGGCTGCGACCCGTGGTCTCCCCGAAGTCCGGCGGGTCTGCCTGCGCGGCGCGGCTGAGCACGGTCGAGATCGCCTCGGAGGCGACCACCAGCGCGACCTCGGAGCGGCCTGCTGCGATCTCCGCGGCGAGCTCGGTGACCGTCTGCTGCGGCGATTGGCCGCCGGTGATCGCGTAGATCGACCGGGCCGGCTCGATCTCGAGACGCGACGCGACCGCGCCAGGGAAGCTGTCCGGCCGCCCCAGGGCCGCTGGCAGCCCGGCGATCGACTGGTCGAACTGCCGGGTGCACGCCAGGACGTCGATCTCGGCGGCGTCGATACCGGCGTCGTCGAGGGCCAGGCGCGCGGCGCGGGCGGCGAGGTCGACCGGCGCGAGGCCCTCGTAGCCGGGCTCGTCGATCCGCTCCGAGTGCTGGCCGACGCCGATGAGAACAGGCGTGCTGCCCGCGCGAGATGTCATGTGAAGTAGATACCCCATCGGAGCCTGACTGGACAGGTGTTCAGCTGCGGTGTGACACGCCACTCAGCGACGCCGTGCCCAGTCGGCGAACACAGCATGCACGCGGTCGCAGGGCCTCGCGCTAACATCGCTGCGAGCACCAGGGGTTGCGGACGGGGCTAATACGCCATGCCACAGGGCATGTTGGGCTGCGACTCCTCTAGCTCTCGGGAGTGGGAGATGGACGACGCGACATCAGCGGGGCGCGGCAGCGTGCCCGCTCGTCCGGCTGACCCCGAGCTGTTGGTGGCCTTCTGGGCGGCGGTGGCCTCGGCGCACCGGCTCATCGAGTCGCGGCACCGCTACTACACGGCAACCGCCCTCGACACCCGCCTCGGCGAGCAGCTCGCGCTGCTCCAGGAGCTGCACCAATGGACTCCGGTGACTGAGGACGAGGTCCGCGCCCTGGTCGGCCTCCTCGCCAGTTACGGCGCCCGGGGCGACTCCCGCGAGGCCGACGACGAGGCCCACCACGCGATCGAGTTCACCAAGCAGATGATCCGCACCCGCGGTCACGGCGCTTCGGTGCGATGACGAAGCCGCCGCCCGAGTCCGGCGCGTTCGCGGCCGTGCTCCGGCGCCAGCGCGAGGCAGCCGGTCTGACCCAGGCCGAACTCGCCGCCCGCGCCGGCATCGGCGTACGGACCGTGAGCAACCTCGAGCGCGGCATCAACACCTCGCCCTACCCGAGCACCCTGCGCCTGCTCGCCGATGCGCTCGGCCTCGTCGGCGACGCGGGTAGCGATCTCCGGGCCGCGGCCGGACGGGGGCAGGGCACCGACCACGGCGGCGCAACGCCGACCGGCGGGTACCTCGGCTCGCTGCCACCTACCCCGATCGTCGGCCGCGACGACGAGCGGACCGCGATCTCGTCTGCCTTGTCCTCTGCGGCGGCCGGGCGGAGCACTGTCGTGCTGCTCACCGGCGAGCCCGGCATCGGCAAGACCCGGCTAGCCCAGGAGGCCGCCGCCTACGCCCATGACCTCGGCTTCCTCGTCGTCGGCGGACGGTGCTTCGAGCAGCAGCGCGGCACGCCGTTCGCCCCGCTGCTCGAGGCCTTCGGGAGCCTGCACCGTCAGGCACCGGCCACAGTTCGCGACAACCTGACCGAGCGCAGGCCGGCGCTGAGGCCCCTGCTGGCCGAGATCTTGCCGTCGGCCGAACAGGTCGCGTGGACCACTCCGGACGCGGCCCAGCTGCTGCATCGTGCCGCTGCCGGCTTCGTGCACGACGTCGCGGCGCACCGCCCGGTGGCACTGCTGCTCGATGACCTGCACTGGGCCGACGACGCGACCGCGGAACTGCTGCTGCACCTGATCCGGCGCACCACCTCCGACCGGGTCCTGGTGCTGGGCACCTATCGCGAGGCCGAGGTAGGCGCCGACCACCCGATCCGAGCCCTGACCCATGCATTGCGCCGCGAGCGCCTGACCAGCTCGATCGACGTTGCCCGCTTCGACCGGGAGACGACCGCACGCCTGATCACCCAGCGTCTCGCGACCACCGACGTGGCCGACGGGCTCAGCGAGCTCGTGCACCGCCTGTCCGAGGGCAACCCGTTCTTCGCGGTCGAGATCGTGACGGCGCTCGTCGAGCGCGGCGACCTCACCAGGGTGAACGGCACCTGGATCTGCCGCGCGCTCACCGAGGTCGAGGCGCCCGTCAGCGTGAGCGAGGCGATCGGACAGCGGGTGGCTCGCCTGTCCCCAGCAACGCGCAGTGTTGTCGAGGCGGCCAGCGTCCTTGGCACCGTGTTCGACCCTGATGACGTCGCGATCGGCGGCGCCGTCGAAGACGAGTTGGAGCAGGCCCTCGACGAGGCGGTCGCCTCAGGCCTGCTCACCGTCGTCGCGGACGGGTATGCGTTCGACCACAGCCTCACCCAGCAGGCCCTGCACAGCGGGATGTCCCCAGTACGCCGGCGCCGCCTGCACCGCGAGATCGGGGAGCTGCTCGAACGGCGGCCTGTGGCTTCGGGCCGCCGCCGAGCGGCCGAGATCGCGCACCACCTTCTGGCCGGCGGCCTGCCCGAGCGCGCACTCCCCTTCGCCCTCGTCGCCGGTGACGTCGCGGCCGGCGCGTACGCACGGGCCGAGGCGGTCCGGCTCTACGGCTTGGCAGGCGAGCTCGCCGAGGAGGTCGGCGACACGAAGGCGGCCGCGACCGCCCTGGAGCGGACCGGGCAGGTCGAGGTAACGACCGGCAGGTACGACGACGCGCTCGACCACCTGCTCGAGGCGGCGGAGCGGCATCGACGTGGCGGCGATGTCGGGTCACGACTGCGGGTCGAAGGCATGATCGCCGACCTTCAACACCGCCGCGGCGAAGCCGAAGCAGCAGCAGGACGGCTCGACGCGGTCCTCGCCGAGCTCGAGATCGGCCCCGAGGGCTGGGCGGCCGGCGGCGCCGAGCTGGCCATGGGCCTCGCCCGGGTGCGACTCTCCCTGGGCCAGCACGAGCTCTGTGTGGAGGCGACCGAGCTGGCGACACGTCTCGCCCGACAGGAGGGCTCGGCAGCTGCCGAAGCAGACGCGTGCGCGGTCGGCGGGACGGCACTGCTGTTCCTGGACCGATCCGACGAAGCCGTCCGCGTCCTCGAGGCTGGCGTCGCGCTCGGGGCAAGCATCGACTCCCCCACGCTCGAGAGCACCGCGATGATGGGCCTGCAGTGGACCATGACCATGCGGGGCGAACTGGCCCGTGGCATCGCCTACGGAGAGCGCGGGGTGGAGCTGACCCGTCGAGCGGGCAACACCGACATGGAGGCGCATCATGCGGCCGGGCTGGGGCTTACCCAGTTCTACGCTGGCGACTGGGAAGCCGCCGAGGGTCACCTGGAACGCAGCCTCGAGCTCGCGCGGGCCTCCTCGCCAACCCTGTTCTCCGGGATCCCGCCGGTGTACCTCGGACTGCTGCGCGCCGGCCAGGGCGACGCCGCCGCGGCGATCGCGTCCTACGACGAGGCTGCCGCCGCGCCCGACCTGCAGACCTTCGCGTTCGCGGGCTACCTCCAGGCCCGTCGGGCCGAGCTCGACCTGGTCGACGGCGATGCCGCAGGCGCCCTCGCCCGCCTCAAGCCGTGGCTCGACCAGGAGGCTCCGACCAAGGTCCACGACGTGATGCTTTTCGTGGCTGCGGCGGAGGCGTGCTTCGCCCTCGGGGACCTCGATCGAGCGGAGGAGCTCGTGGCCCGGGCGGTACGACGGGCCGCGGCGATGCGCTACGAGATCGACGGGATCGAGGCCCGCCGCCTCGAAGGACGCTGCCACCGCCTTCGCGGACGGCCGGCCGAGGCCCGGCAGTGTCTTGAGGGCGTCCTCGCCCAGTCGATCGCGATCGGGTACCCGGCGGGCGAGGAGCGGGTCCGGGCGGAGCTCGCAACGGCGCTCGAGGACGGCTGAACCACCGACTTCCCACCGACTGCGGCCACTGGCTGTCTGGTCTGGCCAACTCGGCCGAGACTCTGCGGAGCAGGCGCGCGTGTTGTGCGCCACGGGGGCTGTAAGCGCAGCGTTGAGAGGTTCCACCATGTTCGCTCGTCGGACCGGACGTTTCGTCCTGGTCGTCGCCATGTCCGCCACCATCACCGCCGTGGCAGACCACCATCTGCCAACGGCCTCGGCGCAGGATCCGCAGGTGCTGATCAGCGCGCCTCCCGTCGTCGGGAGCGGTGGCTCGAGCGACTTCCAGGTGACCTCGCTGGGCGGAAGCACGACCGTGGTCAACCCGGGCGGCACGACCCCGGTCACCCAGCTCTGCGTCCCCACGCCGGACACCGACGGCGAAAGCTTCTGCCTCGGGGCCTCCGACAAGGAGTCCGACCAGAATGACGTGACGCCGGTGAACATCAGCGGGTTCGCCACCCAGCCTGCGGGGCTCCCCGACGCAGCGATGGCCTGGCTCGTCGACGACGCCGAGACCGCCGTCGCGCTGCAGCACGGTGTCCGTCTCGACGACTTGGTCCGCACCTACGCACGTCCGGAGATCCGCGCCTACATCGCCTCCCGGATCCTCAACATCCTCAACAAGAAGCTCTACGGCCAGCCCCTGACCGATCAGGAGGAGGGCGTCTACGAGGCCATGGCGGCGGTCTACAAGCAGCGCCAGGTGGATCAGGCGACTCAAGCCTTGACGGAGTACAGCAAGTGGAACGCCGACCCGTGCGCCTACGTGCCGCCGAACCCGCCGGCCGGCAGCGGCCTGCCGGTTGTCCCCAATGACGTCAGCAGCAGCGGCGCCTGTCTGGCCGGCGGGCTGTCCCAGGCGTTCAAGTTCACCAACGGCACCCCGCCGGTCAGCACCTTCGACACCTGGGCCGCCTACCGGCACCCGACAGCGTCGATGAACTACGCGAACAACACCACCTTCCGCAGCATGTCGGTCGCCAACGCCTCGGCGATCGCGTTGGCCGCCGGGACCGGCCTGGCATTGACCGCCGGTGGCGCCGGCGGTTTCGGCGCGGTGGTGGACGCCGCCTCGGAAGCCGCAGTGGAGGCGGACGCGAGCTTGGACGGCCTCAGTGCAGCGGACATCTTCGCGGATCTGGTCCCCTCCATCGGAGCGCTCGCCGGCGGGGTCGCCGCATCGGTGACGGCGGTGATCGGGGGCATCGTCATCGGGGCCATCGCCATCTACCAGCTCGTCGAGGACCAGAAGCCGGGCCAAGACATCAACCAACGCGCTCAAGACGCCGTGAACAATCCCGACCCGCTCGCCATCACCAGCCAGCAGGCGGCCTACTCCGGCCTTGACTTCGCGACCTTGCAGGATCCCTCCGGCACGGCGCCGGCGTTCATCCACAGCTCGGACTTCTACTCCCAGATCCTCGCCCAGGTCGACGAGTGGATGTCGTTCACCCAGGGCGGCACGCTCATCCCTGACCCGACCACCGGGTACACCGACGACTCGACCGCCGACGACTACCAGTTCCTGGTCAACGGCGTCCCGCAGAGCTTCATCCAGCTGCTTGCCCCGCAAGGTGCGATCGGTCGGTCCGGGACCGTGATCGAGGGCTACCGGGTCCGGTTCAGCCACGGCTGGCTGATGGTGGCCGAGGTCGCCGCCGACGGCACGGTCGGCGCCTACTCCCCTCGCCTG
Organism: Marmoricola sp.; assembly: GCA_035695505.1. Classification (GTDB taxonomy): domain Bacteria; phylum Actinomycetota; class Actinomycetes; order Propionibacteriales; family Nocardioidaceae; genus Marmoricola. The sequence goes on from DASRRQ010000155.1 coordinate 6,332, forward strand.
TCGGTCAACTACGTCGACGCGTCGGGCAACAACGGGCAGATGACGCTGATCAACCACGGCGCCAGCGGAAGCACCCCGCAGCTCGACTTCCAGCTGACCAAGCCGGCCGACGGGACCGAGACAGCGTCCTTCGCGACGTCGTGGACATTCAAGTCGAACGCCGGCGAGACCCGCACCGTGACCCTGCAGACCGCCCCGCCGGTTCTGCCGCAGATCAACGTCGTGCCCAGCGCCGAGGGCGACATGGACGCCGACCACATCGTGACGATCGAGTCGAACGCCTCGACCGACACCCCGACCGTCGGCACGAGCTACACCTGGGACGTCGAGCGCCTCGACGACTCAGGCAACCCGGTCGAGAAGATCCCGGTGGCGGACGGAACGATCGGCTTCCAGCACCGGTTCACCACCCCCGGCAGGTACCGGGCCGAGGTGACCGCGTCCGGCAACAACGGTGCGCCCTTCAGCGCCTCGGGACGGGTGGAGTTCACGATCCAGCAGCCCGAACCGGAGATCCTCAGCTCCGACATCCGCGACAGCCGGACCCTCGACGGGGCGTTGTCGCTGAACCTGGACCTGAGCCAGAACACCTCCTCGGACGTCTTCGACGTGGCCGTCGACTGGGCGACCGACGGCGCAGGCAACACGGTGACGAAGCACTACACGGTGCAATGCGTGGACACCGGATCGGACACCTGCAATACGGGCACGCTGGTCGCGCCGGACGACGCGCCAACCAACCCGCAATGGTCGGAGTCGCCGACGTTCACGATCCCGGCGACGCAGAACTACCTGCCGTACGTCAACGTCACGATCACCAACTCCTACGGGCAGGTGATCAAGCGCGCCTTCCCGATCACGCCGGGCGACAACCGGCCGACGTACGACTCGACGATCCCCGACGTGTCGATCCCGGCTGCGACCGGCAATGCCAACTACACCGTGGACGTCGTCCAGGTACACCCGGCGACACTGCCTTCCGGCGCCGACCAGACGCTCACGATCCAGCCGTACTTCGACCAGATCATCGACCAGTTGCCGGCCGGACTGCGACCGGACATCGAGCAGAAGCCGAATGGCGAGTGGTGGCTGGAGATCAAGGGCAGCCCCTCGGCCGACTCGATCGGGACGCATTCGTTCTACTTCCCCTTCGAGCAGGAGCCGATCGGCTCCAACCTCAGGCCGCCCGCGGCGCTGGTGAACCTCGAGGTCTCGGCTGCCGTGCAGCCTGGCTACCGGGCGGTGCTGCGCGACGTCCCGGCCGCGTTCACCGACCGGTCGTACCGGAACGTCTACCCCGACTACAAGGTCCAGGTGGCGCAGGTCCTCGACACCGGCCAGACCGCCTTCACACCGTTCACGGGCACGGTGATGTGCAAGCTGGTCTCCGGTCCGCAGACCGTCTTCGACAAGCCGTGCGCGGCGAACCAGGAGTTCCCGTGGCCCACGCAGCGGATCACCGACCCGAACCTCACCGCCACGGTCTACCTCGAGTCGGCGACCCAGACCTTGTCGACCGACGGCCCGTCCGTCGCATCCCTGGCGACCCGGTTCGTCGACCCGCAGGTCAGCACCACCACCCCGGCGGCTGCGGCAGCGAGGCAGACGTTCACCCTCCGGCTCGATGACAACGGGATCGTGCTGCCGCCCTACACGGGCTACACGGTGACGTGCTCGCAAGACGGCAAGGCCTACGCCTCGTGCTTCGGCTCGAGCAAGACGATCTCGCTGCTGCGAGTGCCCGGCAAGCACACGCTCGACGTCCGCGTAAAGGCGCCCGACGGCGCGACCTCGACCACGGTCGTCGGTTGGACGGTCTCGCCGACGGCACGCACCCTCGGGCTCAAGGTGCCGACCGGGAAGAAGAAGCGCGGCACCAAGGTCACCCTCACCGGGTCCCTGCTGCTGCCCGGCGAGGCGTACGTCGTGAAGATCGGCGGGATCGTCGTCGGCCGCGGCACGGCGACAAGCACCGGCACCTTCTCCAAGCGGGTCAAGATCCCGAAGCGGCTCAAGGCGCGGAAGTACTCCGTCGTCCTGATCGGCGCGACCTCGACCCGGAAGGTGACGCGGACGATCCGGTTGAAGTGAGCCGCACCTCTCACTCGAGCGGTCGGGCGCCTAGCAGCCGCACCTCGTCGGCATCGAACCGCGCCTGCAGCCGGCGCAAGGCGATGTCGTCGATGCGCTGCTCGTCGCGCAGCTCCAGGAGGGCCTGACGCCGGCGGCTGATCAACGCGAGCAGGAGGCTGGTGTACTGGTCGTCGTGCTGGACCGCGGGGTCCCCCTCGGCGCCGGCGGCCTCCACCAGCGTCCGCTGCTTGTCCAGCTCGCGGCGTACCCGTTCGACGACTGCCTCGCCGATCCCGAGCTCGCTGGCCGTGGTCTCGAGCGCCTCGATCGCTGCGTCCAGCGTGTACGCCTCGGCGTACTGGACCTCGTCGTCGAGCGACGTGTCCGCCGGCAGCCGCGCGAACCGCACCGCCGCCGGCAGCAGGAGCGCCTGGAGCAGGGTCAGCACGATGACACCGCAGGTGATCAGGACGATCAGGTCCCGTCCGGGGAACGGGGCGCCGGAATCGACGGTGCGCGGCACCGCGAGCACGGCGGCGAGAGACACGGCTCCGCGGAACCCGGCGACCGCGCTGACCGCTCGCTGCCGGGCTGGGACGCGGCGCAGCCGCTGGGCGGGACGACGGTCGAGGAGCCGGACGACGTACGGCGTGGTGTAGGTCCACACCCACCGGACCCCGATCACCACGGCGGTGACCACGAGGACGTCGAGGAGCGCACGGAGCATGGAGGTACTGCTCAGCCCTCGGAACGCGGTCTGAGCCGAGAGTCCGACCAGCACGAACAGCGAGCTGCTGAGCACGGTGGTCGACAGCGCCCAGAACGGGATCACGATCTGCCGCGTCACCGCTCCGGTGATGCGCGGTGTCACCTGGCTGATGAACAAGCCGCACACCACGACGGCCAGAACGCCGGACGCGTTGACGACGTCGGCCAACAGGAACGCCGCGAACGGGGTCACCACCATCGTGATCGCCTCCAGCATCGGGTCGTCCATCCGCCGTCGAATCTGCCAGCTGACCAGCCCGATCAGGCCGCCTGCGATCACGCCGCCGCCGTAGGCCAGCACTAGGAGCCAGGTGACGTGCCAGGCGGCGAGGCGTTCCTCCCCGACGGTCACACCGACGGCGAGACCGTAAAGGACCAGGGCGGTGCCGTCGTTGATGAGGCTCTCGGCGCGCAGCACCGTCACGGTACGCCGCGGAAGGTCGCGGGCCAGCACTCCGACTGCGGTGGCGTCGGTCGGCGCCAGGGCCGCGCCGAGGACCCACGCCGGGCCCCACTCCAGGCCGAGCCAGTGGCCGGTGGCCGCGACCGCCGCTGCGGTGGCGAAGACGAGCACCGTGCTCGTCATGATCACGACCCGCAGGTTGTTGCGGATCTCCCGCAACGAGGTGGTCAGGCTCTCCCAGTACAGCAGCGGGGGCAGGAAGAGGAGGAGCACTACCTCCGGCGGGAGCTGGACATGGCGCAGGTGCGGAGCGAACCCGACCAGCACCCCGACCAGCACCAGCAGGACCGCCGGCGCGATCGGGTAGCGGCCGGCGAGCGCGCCGCACGCGACCAATGCGACCCCCAGCAGGACCACCATCTCGAGTCCGAACATGCGCCCATCTTGTCGGGCCTTCGATCCGGCGGCCATCTTGGACCCATCAGCACACGCGCCTAGGTAATAATCAGCGTTGGGGACCGGGTTCCCCTGGCCCCCGTAGCTCAGCTGGATAGAGCAAGAGCCTTCTAATCTCTAGGTCGCACGTTCGAATCGTGCCGGGGGCGCTCCGGTCATGTTTTACTTCGGTTGATTGGTGACGTTCGGTCTTCGGCTGATGGGTAACTCGCCTTCGGGTGATGGGTTACGCCTACTTCGGTTGATTGGTGACACTCCCGATATGCGGGAGTTGAGTGTGGCTGAGCAGAGGTATCAG
>DASRRQ010000156.1:0-29529 GCA_035695505.1 Marmoricola sp.
CGCGGCCCGGACGTCCTCGACGAGCGTGATCCGCAGCTGTGCGGCGCCGGTGTCGGAAAGCAACGAGTACGGGCGGGCATCGCTCAGGCTCAGCCCGAGGACGCCACCGTAGAAGGCTTCGGCTGGGTCGAGGTCGCTGACGCCGACGAAGCTGACCTGCGTCGATCCCTGCTGCATGAAGAGCTTTCCGCGGATGGGCCGGTACGCCGGGTCCCGGTCAAACTAGCGTGCGTTGGAGCCTGTCGGAATCCTCAGCCGAGGGACGTCACCAGCAGGTCGTGGGTCCCGCGGACGTCACCCTCGACGCTCGGGATGACAAGGGCGCCCTCGCGCTCGTGGGCTAACTGCTCCAGCGCCGCGTGCACGCTGACGAGGAAGACCTCGCCACCCTGAAGGTGCACGAACTCCTTGATGACCGCGTCCCGCGGATCCGACGTCCCGCGCTGGTGGAACCGCGTGACCGACCGGGCAGCCGTGTCCATCAGGATCCGCTCGACGAACTGCGCGCCCGCGCGGGTGGCGCACTCCTCGAAGGTCGCGATCTCCTCGGGTTGGAGCAGCAACTGTGGCAGGACGACGTCGTTACCGGTCCGCAGGTAGGCACCGATCATCGCGAGCGCCGCTGGGCGGATCAGATCTCCTGCTGCAACGAAGTCGTGCCGCCAACCGCCGATCATGCTGCGGAGCGTGTCGATGTCGCAGTTCAAGACATGAGGGTGCTCCTCGGCGTACCGGGCCGCCAGGGTGGACTTGCCGATCCCCGGTGGCCCGTTCAGATGGATGAGCCGCGTCACCCGCAGGACGCTACCCGCTCAGTGCGCGCTGGCTCCGTCAGCCTGGCAAGGTGGGGACATGGACTCGGAGACGCGCAGCTATCGCACCGGCGACGCGGAGGTCGTCCTCGACCTGACGCGCGACGCCGCTGCCTTCGTCGAAGGTCGTGGCGACGGTCTGCTGCACGTCTTCGTCCCGCATGCGACCGCAGGCATCGCCATCCTCGAGACCGGCGCCGGCAGCGACGACGACCTGCTCGCGGCGCTGCGCGAGCTGCTCCCGGCCGATGATCGCTGGCGGCACCGGCACGGCAGCCCGGGGCATGGTCGCTCGCACGTGATGCCGGCGTTGATCCCGCCGTACGCGACGGTGCCTGTGATCGGCGGCAAGCTGATGCTGGGCACCTGGCAGTCGGTGTGCCTGGTCGACCTCAACGTCGACAACGACGTCCGCGAGGTGCGGTACTCGTTCCTTGTCGGCCGAGTCCTCGACGGCTACGTCTCAGCCTCGGTAGTTCTCGACCTCGCTGGCCGGCCGCACGCTGGCCGCGTCCGGGTCCTGACCCGTGCTGCGCAGTGCCTGCCGTTGCCTCAGCAGGTCCCAGCATTGGTCGAGCTGCACCTCGATCTCCCGCAGCCGCGTGTGCTCCTCCTCGGGTGGGATCTCGTGCTCGGACAGGGCGCGGCGCAGATCATGCTCGGCAGCGACGAGCTCGGAGATCTGGTCGTGGATACCGCGGTCAGTCGTCATGACAGCGATGATGCCAAGGGCCGAGGGGCGGCGCCAGAGTGCGGCGCCGCCCACCCCCTTCGATCAGTTGCCGTACGGCGCCACCAGGAGCACCGAGTGGTAGGTCTGGTCGGAGACATTCGGGTCCTGGCCCAGGATCGCGGCGGCGGCCCGGATCTCCACGACGTTGTTGATGGCGGCGGCCCCGGTGCAGTTGCCGGACGGCTTGGACAGGGTGACCTGGTAGGTCTTCGAGGTGTGCGGCTTCAGGGAGGGGGTGACCGAGTTGCCGCTCAGCCAGACGTTGGTGGTCGTCTGCCGGCTGAACTGGTTCCCGAGCTTGAACTGGTCGCAGTACGGCGGGTACACGGCCCTGATCAGGATTCCTTGGGTGGTCGGCCCGTTATTGGTGAACTTGAGGGTGAAGGTCGCCTCGGCCTGGTTCACCAGGGCTGGTGCCGCGATCACCGCCTCGTAGGCCGATGAGCCGACAGGGCCCTGCGAACCCTGGGTGACTGTCAGGTCGTACGCCGAGGTGCCGACTCCGACCGCCTTCTTTTCCGCGACGAGCTGGCCGGTGCCCTGCACGGTCCCGTCCGGGGTCCGCAGCGTGACGTCGAGCCACGCGTGCCCGGCTGGGCTGGCGGCGGGCACCGGCACCTTGACCAGGAAGACCGCCGACTTGCCGGCGGCGACCGACGGGGTCACGAACCCGATCGGCCCGGCAGGCAATGCCTTCTGCGAGAGCAGGCCTGTCGAGGAGACGGTCGCCGTGGTCGGGATCATCTCCGACGGCGCCCCAGGGACGTTCTGCCGAGCGGCCAGTGAGATCGCGTACGCCGTGGCGGCGGTGCCGGTGTTGGTGACCCGCAGGTCGAACTGGGCGGTGCCACCCTTCGCCACCGCCTGGGTCGCGAACGCCGGGGCGGCGCCCTTGGCGATGCTGTAGTTGGCGCCTGCCGCCTTGACGCCGAGGGTGCCGTGCGGCACCGGGACGTCGGCCGAACCGGACTGGGCGAGGCAGGTAGTGACGAGGACTGCGGCGGTCCCGAGGGTGGCCGCGATATGCGTGAGCTTCACAAGGACTCCTGGGAGGGGAGGAGATGCGAGAACAACGTAGCGCCGTACGGTCCTGACGGGTACCGCAAATCGGGCCTCGTTCTCGACCGGTCTAGCGCTGCTGTGCTGTCCGTGCTGGCACGGACGACGGGTGTGTCACGGTCCCCTAGGTTCGGTGCGTCGAACACGGAACAAGGAGACTCGGATGCCTCAGCGCGCCTACCGCCTCGTAGCCGTGGGCGGCGCAGTCGCCGCAGCCCTCGCCTTCACCACCGCTTCGGTCACGGCCGCGGTAGCGCCGCCCTCGGCGACGCTCGGGCCAGCCACCTGCGTCGGCCGCGACGGCCAGGTCCAGCTCACCCTGAACGCGGGTGGCGCGGACGCGGACTTCACCGTCTACTTCAACGGGGTGTACTTCAACGAGTACCTCGTGCCTGCCGCCGCCTCCCAGGTCGTGACGTTCTCGGGTCTGAGCGACTCCGAGCAGGACTTCCAGGCGCGGTCCAACGGGCCCGGCTCCCCCGAGGGCGGCACCATCCTCGTCGATGAGTCCCGCTTCCCTGCCTGCGACAACGCGCCGTTGCCGTACACCGACGCGAAGGGCTCGATGGCCAAGGCAGGCTGCAGCGCAGTCGCCGTCGCCGCGAGCAATGCCGTCGTGCCGGCGGACGGCCCGGACCTCCAGCCGGTGACCTTCGTGCTCTCAGCGCAGTCGCTGAGCGGTGGCGCGAGCACGCAGCTGGCGTCCTTCGTGCTCAACGCGAGCACGCCGACGTACAGCCACACAGTCAAGCTCGCTGACCTCAGCGGACCGTCCAAGATCACGCTGACCGCAGGCGGCAAGACGCTCGCGACCAGCGACCTCCGCAACGGCTGCTCGGTCACGGTCAAGACACCGCACCACAGCGCGCAGGCCGTCGCCGCACTGCCCGACACCGGCGCCTGATCGAGCCGCTGGTCGCACTAGCCAGGTGGTTGAGCCTTAATAGCTCAGCGACGTATCCGAGCAGTTGTTGACGGTCGCACCGTGCGGGATGGTGCTTGGGTCGAAGCCCTCGATCTGCACGTTCTCGTAGAACGCGTGCGCTGCGTCGGCCGTGCACTCGAAGCTCGCGTTGAGCACCACGAAGCTGCTCGGGTCGGCTCCCGGGATCACCTTCCCCATCCAGTACGCGTGGGCTGCGTCGCGTGCGTACGGCTCGGCGAGGACCTTGAACGTCACGGCATCGGCGTCGGCGACACTGCCATCGAAGTAGTAAACGTGGTCGGCGTCCGTCGCGTACGCGCCTCGGACGACCCGGAACGACGCCGGATCGGCGCCCTTGATCGCGTTCCCGTTGACGTAGACCGTCCGGCTGTCCTCGACGTAGAGGTAGTGATCGGCGTCGGAGAGGACCTTGAAGTGCCCCGGGTCGTCGGACAGGACGGTGCCATCCGACCAGTACACGTGCGCACTGTCCTTGGTCAGGCCGCCGCCGGTGAAGCCGAAGTGCGCGGTGTCGGTGGTCAGCACCCGGTCGCGCAGGAAGACGTGCCCGGAGTCCTTGGCGTAGTCGGGCCGGGCGAGCAGCACGAACGAAGCGGGGTCGGCTTCGGCTAGGGGCGAGCCATCGAGGTAGACGCCGCGCTTGTCCTTGGCATACGTCGTGTCCAAGATCGTGAAGCTCTTCGCGTCCGCGCCGCTGATCTTGACAGCGTCACCGGGGAACGCGTTGAGGTAGTAGACGGACTCGCCGCGCACGTAGTAGCCCGCTGAGTGAAACACCGAGCTGGGCGCACCACCGCACGCTGCCAGCGCCACGACGAGCGCCAGACACACCAGGGCCTTGGGACTCCGCACGGCCGTCACGCTACTGAGGTCCGAGCTGTTGTCGCCCTGGCCCCCTAGTCCACCGAGACTCACGCGTAACGAAACGCCCATAACGGCCGTTGAGCATCACGCAATGACCACCTGGGAGGGAGAACCTGGGAGTCCTACCGTGCGCACCGCTCACTATGCGTTCATCCTGATCGCTCAGATCGCGCTGCTCTTCGCAATGTTCGCGTTCGGTGCCAAGTATATCGACGTGAAGCCGCCTCAGGGCACCGCGACGACGTACGGCGTACAGGAGCAGCCGCCGGCGGACCACGGAGTCGGCACCCTCGAGCGCTACCTGGCGAACTGACCATCGGGCCTAGCGAGACCGGCGGGTTCCGCAGTGGTTTTCGGACGTCCGGAGTACTGCTTTCGTGGGGAAGGCCCGTCCGATGAGCAAACTCGTGCGCATGGTCGCCGCGGTGCCGACGTCGTACCCCGGGCAGAAGCGCACCTGACCCGGCGGCTGATTCGCGGACGCAGTTGAAACATCACCGACTCCGCGTTAGCCTCAAAACAACTAACCAGTTGGAAGTTTTGGAGGACTACGATGACTCACCCCATTCCGTTCGATGCCGGCTCCGAGGCTGCCGACGTGATCGCGGGCATCGACCTGGTGGGACAGCGAGCGATCGTCACGGGTGGGGCGTCCGGTATCGGCCTGGAGACTGCGCGGGCTCTCGCCGGTGCCGGCGCCGCGGTGACGGTGGCCGTCCGTGACACGCGTGCAGCCCGGTCCGTCGTCGAACGGCTGCGTGCGGAGACCGGCAATGCCGCGATCGATACTCGCCGCCTGGACCTGGCCGACCTGGACAGCGTCGCGGCGTTCGCCGCCGGATGGACCGGCCCGCTGCACGTTCTGGTCAATAATGCCGGCGTGATGGCGCTGCCAGGACTCACGCTGACCAAGGAGGGCAGGGAGCTCCAGTTCGCGACGAACCACCTCGGGCATGCGGCATTGATGCTCGGGCTGCGGCACGCGCTGGTCGAGGCCGGAGGAGCCCGCGTCGTCGCCGTCAGCTCCTCGGCCCACCTGATCTCACCGGTGCGTTTCGACGACATGCACTTCTCCGGGCGCGAGTACGACGCGTGGTCGGCGTACGGGCAGTCGAAGACGGCGACGACATTGTTCGCGATGGCCGCATCGGACCGCTGGGCGGCTGACGGGATCGCCGTGAACTCACTGCATCCCGGCTACATCATGACCAACCTGCAACGTCACCTCGACGAGCAGGCGCTGGCGTTCGTGGGGGCGACGGACGAGCACGGTGCGAGGCTCGAGGTGCCGCAGGGCTGGAAGACTCCGCAGCAGGGGGCGGCAACCTCGGTGCTGCTGGCTGGCTCGCCGCTGGTCGCAGACGTCACCGGCCAGTACTTCGAGGACAACCAGCCGGCCGAGATCACCCAGGAGCCGGCGATCGGAGGCACCGGATTGGCGTACTACGCCGCAGACCGGGACCTGGCGACACAGCTGTGGGACGAGACCCAGAGCATTCTGGGGCGATGACCTGCGCGTTCAGGCAGTCCCGGAGATCGTCGCGGTCAGCGCGTGCAGGCTGGTGCGCAGACCTGCGAACTCCTTGCCGGTCAATCCAGTCGACCCTTCGACCTGCTCACGGACCAGTCCCGCCTTCTCCTCGATGGCCCTGCCCTCGCCAGTGAGGTGGATGCGCACCACCCTCTCGTCGTCGGCCTGGCGCTCGCGGCGGACCAGGCCGGCGGCGCTCAGCCGTTGCAGCAACGGGGAGAGCGTGCCTGAGTCGAGTCCCAGCGTCCGCCCGATGTCGGTGACCGTCATCGAGTCCGACTCCCACAGGCAGAGCATCACCAGGTACTGCGGGTAGGTGAGGTCGAGCTCGCGCAGCAGGGGCCGGTACGCCGCGGCGACGGCTCGCGAGGCGGCGTACAGCGCGAAGCAGAGCTGGTCCTCGACGCGCGCAGGGTGGACGGGCACAGCGTTCCTCCCTCCTGATGCGCTCTGGCTGCGTCTTGTCGGTAGGAGTCTAACCGCACTTGCCAATTAAATGAGGAGCAACTAAATTGGGCACAACCTAAATTTACCGAGGAGTACTCCCGTGACCGATACCTGGCTTCCATCGCTGATCACCGACACCGCCGAAGAGGGCTTCAACCTCGCGGTGAAGCTCGCCCGGGTTGGGGTGAAGTCGACCCAGCCGTCCGACGAGGTGCGCACCCGGCTCCGCCCCGTTTACGCAGAGGATGCCTCTGCGCTGATCGCCAGCTCACAGGTGATCGCGATCAACTTCCAGACGGTCGCGGCCGCGAACTCCTACTGGACGTCCTGAGGGTCAGGAGGTCGGGAGTGCCTCGACCAATGCGCGGACGGCACCGACGACGAGCATTCGGTGGGCTCGTTGCCGCGCGGCCTTCGACGTCCTCCCGACTGCTCGCAGGCCGTCGGGGATGGTGCTCCACGTCGATGCCAGCGCCACCACTAGCTCGATGACGTCTACGGCGGTCCGGTCGTCGGCGATGCCGAGGGCGTGCCGGGCGGCCCGCGCCTTCTCCAGGTGCGAGGCCACCTCCGTCGGCGCCACGTCGGCGCGCTCGAGACTGCGCCAGCGGGCTAGCCGGAGGACCTCCGGGCTGCTGTTGAGCGCGTCAAACAGCGCCCCGGCGTAGCCGGGCAGATCATCTGGAGTGAAGGGCGCCGCATCAGCAAGGACGCTCATCCGATCGGCAAGGACGGCGTCGAAGAGGTCGTCCTTGGATCCGAAGTACGCGTAGATCGCCTGCTTGTTCGCCGATGCCGTTGCGGCGATCTGGTCGACGCGCGCGCCGGCCAGCCCATGCGCCGCGAACTCCTCGTAGGCCGCATCCAGGAGCCGCCTCCGGGTCGCAGCTGCGTCGTACGCCATAGGTCGACGATAGCGAAACCAACTGCCCGGTTGCCTTGTGCGACCGGTTGAGTAGGTCGGCCGGGATGCGGCACCGGTTACATTGACGCGTGTTCCACGTGATGTTCCTCGAGCCGCGGATCCCGCCCAACACCGGGAACGCGATCCGGCTGGCGGCCGGGACCGGCGTCACTCTGCATCTGATCGAACCTCTCGGCTTCGACCTGGAGGAGCCCAAGCTGAAGCGCGCGGGGCTGGACTATCACGACCTTGCGTCGGTCGTGGTGCACCCGGATCTCGAGACCGCGCTCGCCGGTCCGGAGCTGGTGACCTCGCGGGTGTTCGCGTTCACGGCTCACGCGACCCGCTGGTACACCGATGTGGAGTTCAAGCGGGGCGATGTGCTGCTCTTCGGGCCGGAGCCGACGGGCCTTCCCGTCGAGGTCCTCGATCACGACCGCATCACCGACCGGATCAGGATCCCGATGCTGGCCGGGCGCAGGTCGCTGAACCTGGCGAACTCTGCCGCCGTCGTGACCTACGAGGCCTGGCGCCAGCACGGGTTCCCGGGCGCCGAGTAGCGGCCAGCGCTCAACCCTCGTAGCCCCGATCTCCGGGCATCGGCTGGACGGTGACGCCGGTGGCCGTGAGGAACTGGCGGATCTGGGCGGCGTGCTCGATGACGTGCAACGGCACGCTGCCGACGAGCGCCCCGTAGCGGATGCCGTGCTTGCGATGACGCTCCGGCACCAGCAGTGCGGCCTTCTCGTCGGTCAGCGCCTCGAGCGTGGCGGCGACCCGCTGCCGGCACTCCTCGACGTAGCCGAGGAGCTCGGCCTGGGTGAACACCCGGTTCGGGAAGGAGTAAGTGTTGTCGTCGAAGGGTTCGGGCGGCGACCAGGGCTCGAGTTCGGCGGCGAGGTCGTAGTCCAGGCATGACAACGCGTGGTAGCCGAGGAACCAGGGCGCCGATCCGTGCAGCCCGCCGTACGGGGCCGGGCCGGTGGTCGCCTCGCCGGGCCAGAGATCCGTCTGCCAGAGCTCGTCGGGGCAGTCGGCGAGCGCGGCCCGCATCAGGCGCAGCGCTTCGGTGAAGTTGTGGCTCAGGCTCAGCACGAACGTCGTCGGCACGCTCTCGGTATATCACTCCGAACCTTCCGTCGAGTGACGATCGACAACGCGGGTTGACAATGACAATGCGGGTTGTCAAACTCGTCGCGTGCCTCAGATCGAAGACTTCCAGAGCGAGTTCGACGAGCTCCGTCGCGTCAAGGCGGAGGCCCTGGCGCATTGGGTGAAGGCCCAGGAGCTCCACCGGCAGCGCAAGGCGATGATGCAAGGGCTGATCAAGAAGGGCTTCTCGCAAGCCGACATCGCCCGCGAGCTCGGCGTCAGCCGCCAAGCCGTGCAGAAGATGCTGTCCCTGTAGGAGGCGTGGCAGAGCGCGGGTTCGGTGGGTTCTTGGGCATCCCGGTAGCCGTCATCGGGTGGTTGGTCCTTGTCGCCGGGTCTGAACGGTGGGCTCGCCGGCGGCGCCAGATCAGCGCATGACGCGCTCTGTCACGCCGTCGCCGAGTCCAGAAGCCCTTCGTAGTCGGGCAGCTGCGGCCCGTTGACTGCACGCTCGATCAACGCGGTCATCGCCTCCCTGTCAGGCTCGGGGCCTGGCTCGGTGGCGGTCAGCATCTGCACGTGCATCCGGCCGATCTCCTGGTTGGCATCGACGTAGTCGCGCATCCGAGCCTCGTAGCGGGCGAACCCGATAGCAGGGTCCCAGTCGGCGGAGGCAAGCTCGCCGGCCAGCAGGTAAGAGCCGACCAGGGCAAGCCCCGTGCCGGCGCCTGACATCGGTGAGGCGCAGAATGCCGCATCGCCGATGAGCGCAACCCGCCCGCTCGACCAGCGATCCATGACCACCTGGGCGACCTGGTCGAGGTAGAAGTCGGGGGCGTCGTCGAGATGGTCGAGGATCTGCTGGGTCTTCCACCCGAAGCCGGCCATCTGGTCGCGCAGGAGCTGCTTCTGGCCGTCGATGTCGCGGTAGTCGATGTCGAAATCGGCCGCAGGGAAGGACAGCATCGCGATCGCCTGGGTCGCGTCGCGGCCCGGCCGCAGCCCGGCGGAACGGCCCTCAGCCTGGTAGTCGATCATCCAGCGGTCCAGTTCGAAGTCGTTGGGCACGGTGTAGAACGCCAGCACGAGGCCGAGGTGCCGGATGAACTGCTCACGCGGTCCGAAGACCATGGCGCGCAACGCTGAGTGCAGTCCGTCGGCGCCGATCACGAACTCGAAGCGCCGCTGTGCGCCACTCGCGAACGTGACATCCACGCCGTCAGGATCCTGGGCGAGGTCGGCGATCCGGTCGCCGAAGAGGTAGTCGACGGAGTCGGAGGTGTCGTCGTACAGGACCTCGGCGAAGTCTCCGCGCAGGACCTCGATCTCCGAGATGTACCCGTCGCCATCGTTGTCGTCGGCGCGGAAGGTCTCCAGGACCGTCCCGTCTGCGTCCACGTTGTAGGCGCCCGCTGTGTCGGTGCACGCTGCGCGGATCTTCGCGTCCAGGCCCATCCGCCGGATGGCCTCCTTGGCGACGCCGCGCGCGTCGACTGCTTGCCCGCCTGGCCGCAGTCCGGGAGCCTGCTCGACGACCGTCACATGGGCACCGCGGCGGTGCAGCCAGTGGGCCAGCGCGGGCCCCGCGATGCTCGCCCCTGACACCAAGACCCTGATGTTGCTCACCAGGTCTCCTCTCCTACGCCGACGGACGTCGTCCTGTTCTAGGAAGCAGCCCGGTGGCCAGCCTCTCAGCAGTACGACGATCAGCCCGAGCCGAATACGACATCGGGCGTCGTCCGACGGGCCGAAAGGCCTGAGTCGCTCAGGGGCGGACCTGGATGACCGTCTTTCCCTTGCGCCGTTCGGCGTCCGTGAAGGCTGTGATGGCATCTCCGAGAGCCACCACGGTTCCGATGTTGGTGCGCAACCGACCGTCGTGCACCCGCTTGACGATCTCGGTGAGCTGCGCGCGGTCAGCCTCGACGACGAAGTCGACTGCGTGTCCGTGCACGGGTTCGAACTCGACTGGACCCACGACCGACACCAACGTGCCGCCGGGCTTGAGCAGGGCCGAGGAACGCTCCTGGATCGTGCCGCCGATAACGTCGAAGACCAGATCGACCTTGCCGACGTCCTCGAGACAGGCATGGTCGAGGTCGACGAACTCTTTCGCCCCGAGTTCGCGGGCCTTGCCCTCATCAGGGCCGCGACCGGTGCCGATCACGAAGGCGCCAGCCTCGGTGGCGAGCTGGGTGACCATCGCGCCGACGGCTCCCACCGCACCGTGGGCGAGGACGCGCTGACCGGATTCAAGACGACCGTGTTGAAACAGCCCTTGCCAGGCGGTCAGACCTGAGATCGGCAGAGACGCTCCCACCGTGAAGTCGACCTCGTCGGGCAAGGGAGCAAGGTTGCGGGCTTCGATCGCGACGTACTCGGCGAGCGTGCCGTCACGATGCCAGTCCGCCAGTCCGAAGACGCGCTGCCCGACCGACAGCCCGGTGGTGCCGTAGCCGAGCTCGGTGACGACTCCGGCCAGCTCGTGGCCAGGGATGGAGGGCGTCCGGTCTCTCATCGTGCGGTCGGTCCACGTCGAGGGCCATTCAAGTTCGGTCGAGACCCAGCCCGACGCGTGCACTTCGACGATGACGTCATTGATCGCTGCCGACCCGACGGGACGCTCGACGAGCGTCATCCCGGCTGGTCCGGCAGCCTGATCTGTCACCACGATCGCCTTCATCTGCGACACCTTCTCCCACGCGGCCCTGATCGGCCACTGCTATTTCGTTACACGGACTCTACGTAACGTGAGCGAGTTAAGGCAAGCCCGTGTAACGAAACTCGGTATGCTGCTGCCCGCGACGTCGTGAGGAGGCTGGCCCGTTGGGGAAGACAGGTACCGAAGCCAGAGGGGAGGCAGTCGATGCCGCCAGCCCTCGTGCTGGCGGACGCCCGCGTGATCCGGCACTCGATGAGGCGATCATCCTGGCTACTCGGGCCCGTCTGGTCCGCGACGGGTATTCGCGGATGACTCTCGGGGATATCGCGGCAGATGCGGGTGTCAGCCGCCCGACGCTCTATCGCCGGTGGGACAGCAAGCTCGCCCTCGTCGCCGATGCTCTCGACTACGGCTTCCGCAAGCAGTACGAGCACTACGTCATCGACCTGAGCATCCTCGAGCCTCGCGAGGCGCTTGTAGAAGCCGTACGCCGCCTGGACCCTGCGTACTTCAACGCAGACGCCATGGTCTTGATGGGCAACTTCGCAGGCGAGGTCGCGCACACGCCAGAACTCCTCGAGATGCTGCGCACGCACGCCGTCGAACCACGCGTCACGCTCATCGAGAGTGTCCTCTCCCAGCTTCAGGAGCGCGGCGCAGTGTCCGAGGAGATCGACAAGCACACCATCGCCACCCTGTGCTTCGGGAGCTACTTCGGCGCGTTCTACCGCGGCGACTCCAAAGAGCAGATCCCGGACACCGTCGTTGCCGTGTTGTGGACCGTGATCGCCGCCTAAGCGGGGACGCGGGCCCGTCTCGCTCCACCAGGAAGCGAGCGCTCGGCTTCACCCGCGGCGTTATCTCGTTGCCGAGCGGACGGCGGCCGATGGAGCATGGGTACATGACGGATCCGGTGTCACCCAAGGACGTTGCTGCCGCGCTCACCGAGCTGTGGTCCCCGCGCATCATCGGCGAGGTCGACGACTCCTACGTCAAGGTTGCCAAGGTGCACGGCGAGCTGGCCTGGCACAGTCACGACAACGAGGACGAGCTGTTCCTGATCCTCCAGGGACGACTGCGGATCGAGATGGGGCAGGGCACCGTGGAGCTGGGCGAAGGGGACCTCTACGTGATCCGCAAGGGCGTCCGTCACCATCCCGTCGCCGAGCAGGAGTGCCACGTGCTGCTGATCGAGAGCAAGGCCACCCTGCACACCGGAGACGTTGTCACCGAGAAGACCCGGTCGCTCGCCGAGCAGCTCCGTCCGGTGTAGGACGGCGTGCACCTCGAGCGTGCAGACACTCATGGTGTGGTTCTCGCCGGTCGGATCATGCGCCGAGGGCCGCGGCCATCCGCGTACCCCGTTCCGCTACGGTCGCGACGTGGATCTCGCAACCCGCATCAGCTCCGGTCAGGGAGGGTTCGTCCTCTTCGCGATCACCCCGCCCCGGCAGTCGACCCCGGCCGAGCGGCTGCCTGAGATCGCGAGGAGCACCGTCGAACGGCTGAAGCACCTCGACCTCGATGGCCTGGTCCTCTACGACATCGACGATGAGAGCGCGCGCAACCCGGCAACGCGGCCGTTCCCCTTCAGCCCGACCGTCGACCCGGCCGACTACCGCGCCGATCACCTGAGCGAGTGGAAGACGCCCGTGGTCATCTACCGTGCCGTCGGCAAGTACCAGCCGGACGACCTGTCCGCCTGGATCGCCGTGCAGGACCCGCGCCGTACTCTGACCGTGATGGTCGGCGCCGCCGCGAGCGGGGCCACTCCCGTCCTCGCGCTCGCCGACGCGCAAGCAATGCGCACCGAGCTGAACCCGGACCTGCTGCTCGGTGGGGTCGCGATTCCCGAGCGGCACAGTCGCCGCGAGAACGAGCACCTGCGCCTGATCGCGAAGCAGGCCGCCGGATGCCGTTTCTTCGTCACCCAGGTCGTCTACGACCTCAACGCAGCTAAAAACCTGGTCTCCGACTACCGTTACGAGTGCGAGGCGCGCGGCCTCGCTCCGGTGCCCATCGTCTTCACGTTCTCGGTTTGCGGCTCGATGAAGACGCTCGAGTTCCTGCGCTGGCTCGGAGTCGACGTCCCGAGATGGATCGAGAACGACCTCCGGCATGCCGCCCATCCGCTGGCCGCGTCGCTGGAGCAAGCAGCGATCACCGCCATCGAGCTCGTCGACTATTGCCGCCGGCTCGACGTCCCGTTCGGTCTCAACATCGAAAGCGTCTCGATCCGCCGCGAAGAGATCGACGCATCGGTCGAGCTCGCCTCTCAGTTGGCGACGTACCTCCGCAAGGCGCCGGCCTAGGCAGGCGCCGACCTCACTCCGCGAGCACCGGGGCCGCGGTCGGGGTAGCAACCGGAGCGACCTTGTTGACGCGGATCAGTGCCAGCGAGGAGATCAACGCCAGGATCGTCACCACGATCGCGGCCTCGAACGCGTGCTGCTGGCCGGCCACGAAGATGTCCGCCTGCCCTGCCTTGCTGGCGGCGCTCTGGCCGAGCTCGCCGGCGCGGTTGGCCGCGGCGTGCGCGAAGACTGTGCCGAAGGCGGCCAGGCCGATGGCGCCGCCGATCTGCTGGCCAGTGTTGAGCAGTGCCGAGGCAAGGCCCGTCTCGTGAGCCTCGACGGCGTTGACGGCGGTCATGGTCAGCGGCACGAAGCTGCACCCCATGCCGAGGCCGAGCAGCAGGAGGGAGCCTACGAACGGCCAGTAGCTGCTGCTCGTGCCGATCTGCGACATCGCGACCATCGCCGCGATCGCGAGGATCGGGCCGACAGTGAGGAACGGACGGATGCCGAGCCTCGGGATGAGCCGCCGCACCACGACGATCGACATGAACATGATCGTCACCGGCATCGGCAGGAAGGCGACGCCAGTGTGGAACGGGCTCCAGCCGTGCACGTTCTGGAGGTACTGCGCCATGAAGTAGAACGTCGTGAACATCGCTGCGGCGAGGAACAGCATGATCAGGTAGGCGCCGGTGCGGTTGCGGTTGGAGAAGATCCGGAACGGCATCAGCGGATGGGACGACGAGTTCTCGATGAAGACGAACGCAACCAGCAAAGCAACCGCGATGACCAGGGTGACGATGGTGGTCGTCGATCCCCAGCCGTCGGTGGAGGCCTTGGTCAGTCCGTAGACCAGGGTCGACATCCCGGCCGTCACAGTGACGGCACCCGGCAGGTCGAGCTTGGTGCCGGAGCCCTGCGACTCGTTGAGGACTCGAGGCGTCAGGGCCAGCACGATCGCACCGATCGGAGCATTGATGAACAGCGCCCACCGCCAGCTGGCGTAGTCGGTCAGGACGCCGCCGAGGAGCAGTCCGAGCGCACCGCCGGAGGCGCCCATGGCCGCGAAGACGCCGAAGGCACGCGAGCGTGCGGCAGGCTCGGTGAAGGTCGTGGCCAGCAGCGCGAGTGCGGTAGGTGCCGCGATGGCACCGCCGGCGCCCTGCGCGGCGCGGGCGATGATCAGCATCGTCTCGCTGGTGGCGAACCCGCCGACCAGCGACGAGGCGGCGAAGAGCCCGATGCCGATCATGAACATCCGCCGACGGCCGAAGAGATCGCCGGTGCGGCCGCCGAACAGCAGCAGCCCGCCGAAGGCCAGCGAGTACGCCGTGACGACCCAGGTCAGGTTGTCGAGTGAGAAGTGCAGATCGTGGCGGATGCTGGGCAGTGCGACGTTCACGACGGTTGCGTCGAGGACGACCATGAGCTGCGCGACGCAGATCACGGCCAGCGCGATCCCGCCGTTGCGGGTCTCTTGTGCGGGTGGTGCTTCAGTCATGAGGGTTCTCCGAGTCGGTGGTCTTCGAGTCTGTAGTGGACGAGAGGCGTGGGGGGAGGCCGAGCACCGGCAGCAGGACGCTGCCGACAACCTGCTCGGCGTAGGCGCGTCCGGCCGGCTGGCCGGTCATGAGTGCCCTTTGGAGCATCAGCGAGGGGACGAGGCTGGCGGCCATCGACACCTCGATCTCAGGCCCGAGCTCCCCGCGGTCACGGGCTCGGTCGAGCATCTCGGTGATGCGAGCGATGCGTGGTTCGGTGAAGCGGGTCTTGAAGGCATCGAGCAGATCGGGCTCGCGCGGAAGGGCGGAGCAGATGCTCACCATCACCCGCTGGAGCCGCTCGGTGAGCGGGTTGCAGGAGGCGGCGATCAACAGTTCGATGTCGCCGTCGAGCGTGCCCGAGTCGATCGTGTCGATGGCGGGTTTGAGCGTGGCCATCGCGTCGATGACGAGCTCGGCCTTGCTGCTCCAGCGGCGGTAGACCGTGGCCTTGCCGACGCCCGCAGCCGCCGCGACGCCTTCCATCGACAGCCGGTCGTAGCCGTCGCGGAGCAGTACGTCGATCGCAGCCTCGATGATCGCCTCATCGCGACTGGGATCTCGAGGACGGCCCCGATGGGGCTCGTCGGTCACAGCAGTGCTCGGCATCTCCACATAGGGGAGTCTACCACGATACGATGCGGGACCGTATCGTATATAACGGAGCCGCTGGCGAACCCCCCGGTGTTGCAGACCTACCCGGCGGCCAGCTGCCCGATCTCGCGATTGCTCAGGATGCGATCGACTGGGTTGTCTGCTGGGTTGTCTTCTGGGTCGTCTACTGGTCCATCCGCGGCGACCGCGATCATGGCCCGACCGATCTGCTCGGTGGTGATGATGCTCGTGCCGACCCGCTTCAAGATCGAGAAGAGCGGTGTCGCCACGGTGTAGATGCTGCGGTAGAGCCGGGTCTTCGAGGTGATGCCGTGGAGCGGCTGGATGATCCCGGGCCGGAACAGGTACGCCTCGAAGGGCAGCGCCAGCAGGGCGTTCTCAGTCTCGCCCTTCACCTGCGCCCACATCTGCCGCCCGTCGGCGTTCGTGCCGGCACCGGAGACGTAGATGAACCGCATCCCGGGATCCACCGCGGCCAGCAGCCGCGCGATGCTGAGGGTGAGGTCGTAGGTGATCCGGCGGTAGTCCTCCCGGCTCATGCCGACCGCGGAGACGCCGAGGCAGAAGAAGCAGGCGTCGTACCCGGCCAGCTGGTCCGCGACGTCACCGAGATCGGCGAGGTCGGATCGCACCAGCTGGCGCAGCTTCGGCGATTGGCCGCCGACCTCGGCGCGGCCGATCACCAGGACCTCCTCGACGCGCTCGTCACGTAAGCACTCGCGCAGCACGCCCTGACCGACCATCCCGGTACCACCAAAAAGGAGGACTCTCATGCGGAGCGACGCTACCCGCAGTTGACCTGCAGGCTCCCGCCCCTCGGCGAGGCCTGAGGCGAGGCGGAGCGAAAGTCGGTTGCGGCTGGCTATGCGGCCCGACGACCATGAGCCTGTGATCGACTCGGGGCAGTTCGTCCGCGATGGGTTCGTCCGGATCGACGCGGCGTTCTCACGGGACCTCGCGGAGGAGTGCGTCGGGCTGCTCTGGGAGCAGCTGGACGAGACGCGAGACGATCCGACGACGTGGACGTCTCCCGTCGTACGCCTGGGCTACCAGCAAGCGGAGCCCTTCGCGAGGGCGGCGAACACCCAGCGGCTGCATGCCGCGTACGACGCGCTGGTGGGAGCGGGCCGATGGATGCCACGGCGGGACCTGGGGACCTTCGCGATCAGGTTCCCTTCGGAGCGTTCGCCAGGCGACGACGGTTGGCATGTCGACGGGAGCTTCCCGCCGATGGCCCGGGACGGTCCCGATGACTCCTTTGCGTGGCGTGTGAATCTCGCCTCCCGGGGGCGGGCGCTCCTCATGCTGTTCCTGTTCTCCGACACGACCGATGAGGATGCCCCGACGCGGCTCCGCGTTGGGTCGCATCACGATGTAGCGAGGATCCTTGCGCCGCATGGCGACGACGGTCTCACCATGATGGAGGTGTCGGGCCACGGTGCCGACGCAAGCAGCGAGCGTCGCGTCGAGTTTGCGTTAGGTGCTGCTGGTGACGTGTACCTCTGTCACCCGTTCCTCGTTCATGCCGCCCAGGCCCATCACGGCTCTGCGGCGCGAGGGCCGCGCTTCCTTGCCCAGCCTCCGTTGCCCTTGACGGGGTGGATCAACGCGTCATTCGATGTGGTCGCCGGACAATCGCCGGTGGAGCAGGCGCTACGCGAGGCGCTGTGAGGCGGAGTCGGCGGGCGCGTCGCGCATCCTGACCACCTCGCTCCCTCTCAGCGGCAGAATGCGCTCAGTCGAGCCCGAGGGCTTTGCGTCCGAGGACGAACGAACCGGCTCCGAAGAAGCCGAGCAGAGCGAAGCCGAGCGGCTGGCCGTTAGGGACGAAGAGCAGCGCACCTCCGCCGAGTGCCAGCAGCAGGCACACCGCCGCCACGACGAGCAGCGGCGCCTTGATCCGTCGTTCGGCCACCCGCTCACGATCCCACACGGAGCGAGCGGCCTACCCCACCAGCCCGTGCTCGTGGGCGAACACGACGATCTGCACCCGGTCGCGCAACGCCAGCTTCCGCAGGATCGAGCCCACGTGCGTCTTCACGGTCGACTCGCTGGCGAAGATCATCCCGGCGATCTCGGCGTTCGAGAGGCCTTGGGCCACGGCGTCGAAGACCTCGCGCTCCTTCTCGGTCAGCGCCAGGTACGCCGGGGGCGTAGGCGCTGCGGCCTTGAACTGCACCTCGAGCAGCGTCGAGAGGTCGCTCGGCGCGAGCACCGCGTTGCCGGCGTACACGGTCCGGATCGCGTCCCGCAGCATCACCGGCGTCGTGTCCTTGAGAAGGAAGCCGCTAGCGCCGTACCGGATCGCGGTCGCAGCACGGTCGTCGAGGTTGAAGGTGGTCAGCACGATCACCCGCACCGGCTTGGCGCGCTTCGCTACTCGCTCCGGCGCGAAGATCTGCCGGGTCGCCTCGACGCCGTCCATCTCCGGCATCCGGATGTCCATCAGGACCACGTCGGGGCCGAGCTCGTCGACCAGCCGCACCGCCTCGAACCCGTCGGCCGCAGCACCGACGACGCGCATGCCGTCCTGGGCGCCGACGATCACGGAGACGCCTTCGCGGAACAGGTCCTGGTCGTCGACGAGGAGGACCTCGATGTCGTCGCTCATCGTGGCCTCACCGGGACCCAGGCCGTCGTGGTGAAGGTGATGCCGGCAGCCTCCTCGCGGCGGCGTACATCCAAGCGCCCACCGACCGCTTCGAGTCGGCGCCGCATCCCGATCAGGCCGTTGCCACCACCGCGCTTCAGGTTCCCGGTGTCGTCCGGGCTGCCCGCGGTGTTGCGGACTTCGATCCGCAGCTCCGGCTCGTTGGGCAGCTTGGGGTCCGGCCAGGCGCGCTCGACCTGCACCGGCTGGTCGCGGCGCCCGTGGGTGATCGCATTGGTCAGCATCTCCTGCAGCACCCGGTAGGCGACGACCTCGAGCTCCGGCGGCAGCGGTTGCGCCTTGCCGACCTCGCTCGCATCCACCCGGTGGCCGCTGGCCCGGATCCCGTCGATCAGGGTGTCGAGCCCGTTCTGCGGGGCAGTCGCCTGCTTCGTGGTCGAGAGCACCTGCCGGACATCCTGCAAGGACGACCGCGCGGAGGTGGCGATGGTGGACATGGTGGCCTTCAGCTTCTCGGGGTCGTCGGGCAGGTACTGCGCGGCTTCGGCCTGAGCGAGGATCACGGCGAGAGAGTGGCCGACGACGTCGTGCACGTCGCGTGCGAGCCGCGCCTGCTCGTCACGCAGCCGGGCGATCTCGTGGGCCTGCTCGGACTCGTGCTGCGCGCGGGCCGCCTCGTCTTGCGCGGCCAGTTGCGAGACCCGGGACTCCGCAGCGTTGGTGCTGAACCGCAGCGTCAGACCGGCCAGCCACGGTACGCCGAGCGCGGCCATGCCGAGGACCGCGGCGCCGATCTGCCAGGTATTGCCGAAGCGGTGCGCCACGTCGAGCACGGTCTGGTACTGCGCGACGCTGATCAGCCGCCGGAAGATGTCAAGCCCGGAGAACAGCACCGCCACGATGCCGGCGGTCGGGATCGACAGCGCACTGAGCACGACAGTGACCGGCCGGCCCCACCGCGCGGTGCCGAAGGACACGATGCCGATCGACAGCTGGGTCAGCAGGATCGGGGTGTTGTGCAGGACCTGGAGGCTGCAGGTCAGCCAGACCAGGGCGAGAGCGACGGCCGGGGCACGACGGGAGAGGCTGACCGCCGCCGCCGTACCGAGGACGACCAGCGCCATCGGCACCCGCGACTGCACCAGGACGTGGATCGTGGCGGCCTCGTAGAGACCGACGACCAGCACCGCGAGCCCGAGCGCGAGGTCAGGCAGCCAGTCAGCCCGGTCCTCCCAGATCTCGTCCCAGGTCACGGCGTCACGTCCGCTCTGCTCGGTGGTGGGCTGACCCAGCAATGGAATCACGGAGCGGGCGAGGCGAGGGCGTCACCGACCAGCAGCGCGAGCAGGTCGGCGTATGACGTGCCTACAGCGGCGAACATCTTCGGGACCTGGGACTGCTCGGTGAAGCCGGGCATCGTGTTCACCTCGTTGAGCACCGGGCCGCTCCCGGTCCAGAAGAAGTCGATCCGCGCGACGCCGGCACAGCCGAGGGCGTCGTACATCGCGACGGCGGCAGACTCCAGCGCCTTGGTCTCGGCCTCCTCCAGCCGTGCCGGGATCCGGAAGTCGGCGCTGCCGTCGTACTTGGTGGCGAAGTCGAAGAGACCATCGGTGACGATCTCCAGCGTCGGCGCCACTACCCGGGAGCCATCGGGACGGCCGAGCACGGCGACGTCGATCTCACGCCCGACGACGACATCCTCGACAAGGACGCGATCGTCCAACGCAAGAGCCTCGGCCAGTGCACGCCCGAGCCCGTCCGGCGTACCTACCAGGGTGACGCCGTGGCTCGATCCAGCCGCGACCGGCTTCACCACCACCGGACCGTTCCACCCGTACGCCGCCGCGGTCCGCGAGGTCAGCAGCACCCCGGGTGCGGTCGCGATTCCCAGCGCTTCGGCGACCAGCTTGGTCGCCCACTTGTCCATCGCCAGGGCACCGGCCCTGACGCCGGAGCCGACGTAGGCGACGCCGGCGAGCTCGCAGAGCGCGGCAACCGTGCCGTCCTCCGCGCGCGGGCCGTGCAGCACCGGGAACGCAACGTCGCAGCCGCGGAGCACCTCGACCGCAGCGGCCAGGCCGAGGACCCGGCCGTCTGAGCGCCAGCTCCCGTCGGTCCCGATCCTCAGCCGCACCACGTCATGGTCCGCAGCCAGGCCCGACGCGACGGAGGCAGCGGAGGCGAGCGAGACCGAGTGCTCGCAGTTCTGTCCGCCGCCGATGACGGCGACCCGGGTCACCGCAGGCTCCGGAAGGGCTGGCCGACTACGACCCGCTCGAGCCGGGGGCCCAGCCCGGTGACGATCTCGTGCTCGAGGCACCCGGCCGCGTCGGCCCAGTCCCGCACCGTCGGCTCGCCATCGGCCCCCGGCCCGAACACCGTGACCTGCTCGCCGACCTCGGCCCCCGAGGCGCTGAGGTCGACAACGGTCATATCCATCGAGATCCGGCCGACCACCGGCACGCGTCGCCCACGCAACTGGACTTCCGCTGCCTCGGACACCCGCGGCAGGCCGTCGGCGTACCCGACCGGCAGCAGGCCGAGCCGGGTCGCGCGCGGGGCCGTCCAGACATGGCCGTAGCCGACGGGAGTGCCGGCGCGCACGGTCCGTACGTCGACCAGCGGAGCCGTCAGGGTCAGGGCGCCGCGCAGCTCGCCGCCCGCCGTACGGGTTGGGTCGATGCCGACCAGCCCGGCCCCGACCCGGCTCATCGTGTGGTGCGCCAGCGGGTCGAGCAGCGTTGCCGACGTCGCCGCGAGATGCCGCTGGAGCGGCCGCAGGCCGGCGGCGCGAGCCGTCATGAGACCCCAGGCGAACCGGGTCCGGCCGACATTGTTCGACGGGTGCGCGGGGTCCTCCGCGCAGGGCAGGTGGCCCATCATCCCGACGACCTGGAGCCGACCCTGCTGCTCGGCCCGACGGGCCGCACGACACAGGTCGGCCCAGGCCGCCGGCGCCGCGCCGTCGCGGGCCATGCCGGTGTCGAGGTGCAGGTGGACTCGGGCGCCGACGGTGCTCCGCAGCAGCGCGTCGAGGTGGTCACGCGACGGGATCGCGAGGTCGAGGTCGGCCCCGACAGCGGTGGTCCAGTCGGCCTCGACGGGGTTGAGCCAGCTCAGCACCGCTACGTCGAGGCCGGCGGCCCTCAGTGGCAGCGCCTCGGCGATGCTGGTGACGCCGAGCCGCGTCGCCCCGGCCGCCAGCGCGGTCCGGGCGACGTCGATCGCGCCGTGCCCGAAGCCGTCGGCCTTGACCACAGCCATCACCTCGCCCGTCGCGCGGCGTACGAAGTGGCGGGTGTTGCCGGCGACGGCGCCGAGGTCGACGCTCAGGCGCGGCCCCGTACTGCGGCTGGTCAGGACTGCGGTCGCCACGGCGGCGCTCATGCCGCCGTCCGTTCGCGCAGGCGGACCGGTCCGTACAGCGCCGTCGGGGCGCCGGTGATCAGCGCCCAGTAGCGGTCGCCGTAGGACCAGTGCCACCACTCGGTCGGGTAGTTGACGAGCCCGGCAGTGCCCAGGACGCTGGCCAGCAGGTCGCGGTTCGCGCGGGCATCGGCGCCGATCTCGGCAGCGTCGAAGTAGCAGCGACCGCCGGACTGCTCCGGCGTCGCATCGATGGACGTGCCGAGGTCGAGCTCCTCGCCGCAGGCATCCACAAGGGTCAGATCGACCGCAGCGCCGGCGACGTGCGGCGCGACATCGAGCGGTGCCACGAACCGGCTGGTCAAGGAGTCCAGGTCGTCCGCGGAGATACCGGGGTGGGCCGCGCACACCTCGGCGGAGTACCGCGCGATGATTGCCAGCTGGTCGTCGGCGCGCCGGTGCCCCTCGATGACCCGGAAGCTGATCCCGGCGGGCAGCAGTGCGCTCGCGTCGGCCAGCCGGGAGGCGAGACCGGCGCGGACCAGGGCGCGCGCCCGGCCATAGAAGGCATCGAGCTCGACCAGCGGCTCACGGCACTCGGCCAGCGGGACGGCGGCGACGCGGGGGTCGGAGAGGAGGATCGCTGCGCTGTTGGACGGATTCGTCATAGTGCAACCCTCGCCAGAACGCCCCCTGGCTGCCTCCACCTGAAGTACCGTCCAGCTGTCCTCGAGGACATCCGTCGTCATCAGGACCCAGGAGCCCGGTTGGAATCGCGGATCGCCTACGACCTCCCCGACCAGACCGGGCGGATCGCCGTCGTGACCGGCGCGAACAGCGGGATCGGCTGGTGGACCTCGCTGCATCTCGCGCGCGCAGGCGCGCGGGTAGTACTGGCCTGCCGTTCCCAGGCCCGCGCCGACGCCGCGATCGTCGACTTGCTGACGAAGGTCCCCGACGGTGACGTCGAGGTGCTGCTCTGCGACCTCGCGGATCAGGCCTCGGTACGCGCGGCAGCGGCTGCGTTCGGCGAGCGGTACGACCGGCTCGACCTGCTGGTGCTCAACGCAGGCGTGGCGCTGGCGCCGTACGAGCGGACGGTGGATGGGTTCGAGCTCCAGCTCGCTGCCAACTTCCTCGGCCACTTCGCCTTGACCGGGCTGCTGCACGAGGTGGTGCTGGCGACGCCTGGCAGCCGGGTGGTCACCGTCGGCAGCCTCGCCGCCCGGCTGGGGCGGATCGGGTACGACGACCCGCACTTCGAGCGTCGCCGCTACTCCGCGCCGCGCGGCTACGCCCAGAGCAAGCTGGCCGACCTCACGTTCATGGTCGAGCTCGAGCGCCGGTTGCGGCGTACGACGGCCGACACGGTCAGCGTCGGCGGCCACCCCGGGGCGTCGTTCACCGGCATCGCCGACGAGATGTGGATCATCAAGGTCCCCGGGATCCGCGCCGCCGCAGGCTGGGTCACCGGCACATTGCTCAACTATCCCGAGCAGGCAGCCGGCCCCTCGCTGCTGGCCGCCACCGCGCCGAGAATGGCGGGCGCCGGCTACCTCGGCCCCGGCGGACCTTTCGAGGTCACCGGCCCGCCCGCCCCCGCGAAGCTCCCGAAACGAGCGCTGTCCGAAGGTCCGCGCCTCTGGGACCTGGCCGAGCGGCTCACCGACGTCCGCTTCCTCTGACTCTGCGACCGTCGCACCAGGTTTCGACAGGCTCAACCACCGGTGGTGACTTCCGCGCGCACCTCCACCGGTGGTGACTTCCGCGCGCACCTCCACCGGTGGTGACGTCCGCGCGCACCTCGCCCCCGCCGGTTGAGCCTGTCGAAACCCTGGTGAGCGACCCGTCGTTGGTCGAGCAGCGAGCCTGCGAGCGGTCAGTCGAGACCTGGTGAGCGACCCGCTGTCGGGGCCCGGCGCTAGGTTTCACCCGTGAGCTTCGTCCCGCTGGAAGGTCCGGCCGTCCTGCATCTGGCGGACCCGCCGCGCGACAGCGAGATCGAGTTCAGCGGGCCGCGACGGACGCTCCGGCTGCCGATGCGCGGCGCCATCCCGGTGCTGACCCGGGCGCTCCGCGCCGATGAAGCGCACGCGTCGGTAGCCCTCCTCAGCGCCGCGACCATGCTCGCGATGAAGTACGTCGCCGCCGGCAAGCTGCTCCGTGCCGGGTCCGGGGAGTCCTGGTCGGTCGGCCCGTTCGCCGCCGAGGACCTCGACCGGCTGCGCGCCCTCGCCGTCGCGCGCGCGTACGACGAGGTGGGAGCCGAGACCGCCGAGGGGATCATCCGCAGCCTGCTGGACGCCGTCGCCGACACGATGACGCGGCAGCCGGCGCGCCCGGTCGCGGTCGGCAGTACGCCCTCGACGACCCCGACCCGGCAACCCGTCGAGCCACGCGCCAGCCTGGCCGACCGGCTTGCCCGCACCGCCGAGGAGCACACGCCCGAGCAGGAGCTGCCGGCCGAGGTCTTCCTGAGTCTCCGCGTCGAGGCGCCCGATGAGCAGCTCGAGTCCGGCACCTTGAGCATCGTCCCGCAGGTCCACGAGCTCGACGTCGCTACGCATGTCGCGGATGCCGAGGCGCTGTGGCTGACAACGTCAGATTCAGGGGCAGGCCACGGCTTCTCCCGCAAGGCCCGCGTCAGCGCGAGCGTCGCGCTCCGCAAGGCGGCGATCGCCTGGCCAGTGCTCGATCGGCTGCTGCGGCGCCAGGTCCCGGACCGCATCGTCCTCCAGCCGGACGAGCTCGCCGACCTCCTCGAGCAGGGGCTGGCTGCACTGGCCGAGATCGGCGTCGAGGTCTACTGGCCGCGGGGTCTGCGCCAGGAGCTGACCCCGCAGGTGCGGGTCGACGTACGGGCCCCTGCTGGCGCCGTGCGCGAGGAGCCGTTGATGACCGGCCTGTTCGGTCATGACGTGCTGTTCTCCTTCGACTGGCGGCTCGCGCTCGGCCCGGACCCGCTGACCGACGACGAGATGGCCGGGCTCGCCGCTGCCTCGACGCCGGTGATCAAGCTGCGCAACAACTGGATGGTGATCGATCCCGCGCTGGCGCGGCAGGCGCGGCTGACGCTCGCGAAGCACAAGGACAAGCCGATCGCTCCCGTCGTCGCGCTGCGAGCAGCGTTGACCGGAGAGATCGATTTCGACAGCGCGACCGTCGAGGTGCACGCCGGCGCAACACTGGAGAAGGTCCGCGATCGGATCGTCGATGCCGCCACCGTCAGCCCGCTGGACACGCCGGCGGGCCTGGATGCGACCCTGCGTGACTACCAGCGCCAGGGCTTCACGTGGCTGGCCGAGCTGACCGGCATCGGCCTTGGTGCCTGCCTCGCCGACGACATGGGGCTCGGCAAGACCATCACCGTGATCGCGTTGCACCTGCATCGCCGCGACCGCGGTCTGGCAGTCGGCCCGACGCTGGTGGTCTGCCCGGCCTCGCTGCTCGGCAACTGGGAACGCGAGATCCAGCGGTTCGCGCCCGGCGTACCGGTGACCCGGTTCCATGGCGCGCAGCGGGACCTCACCGAGGCCGGCGACGGGTTCGTGCTCACGACGTACGGGACGATGCGGCTCGACCACGAGACCCTCGCCGCCGTGGCGTGGGATCTCGTTGTCGCCGACGAGGCCCAGCACATCAAGAACGCCAACTCCTCGACCGCCCGCAACCTCCGGCTGATCGGCTCGGCCGGCCGGGTCGCCCTGACCGGCACGCCGGTCGAGAACAACCTGACCGAGCTCTGGGCGATCCTGGACTGGGCCACGCCCGGACTGCTCGGCTCGCGCAACGCCTTCCGCAAGGTCTGGGCCGCGCCGATCGAGAGCGGCGTCGACCCGGCGGTAGCGCGCCAGTTCGCCCAGCTCGTCGAGCCGTTCCTGCTGCGCCGCCGGAAGTCCGACCCCGGCATCGCCCCCGAGCTGCCGCCGAAGACCGAGACCGACCAGTTCGTGGGGCTGACCCAGGAGCAGGTCGTCCTCTACGAGGCGCTGGTCCGCGAGTCGATGGACCGGATCGAGAACGCGCCCGAAGAGACCCGTCGCGGTCTGGTGCTCGCACTGCTCACCGGGCTCAAGCAGATCTGCAACCATCCGGCGCACTACCTGCGCCAGCCGAACGGGCGGATCAAGGGCCGCTCGGAGAAGATCGACCTGCTCGACGAGCTGCTCGGCACGATCCTCTCCGAGGACGGCGCGGTCCTCCTCTTCACCCAGTACGTCGCGATGGCCCAGCTGCTGGAGAAGCATCTGGCCGCCTCGGGGGTGCCGACGCTCTTCCTGCACGGCAGTACACCGGTGCGTCAGCGCGAGCAGATGGTCGATGCCTTCCAGGCCGGGCAGGTGCCCGTGTTCCTGCTCTCGCTGAAGGCCGGCGGCACCGGTCTGAACCTGACCCGCGCCGACCATGTCGTGCATGTGGACCGCTGGTGGAACCCAGCCGTCGAGGACCAGGCCACCGACCGCGCCTACCGGATCGGCCAGACCCGGCCGGTCCAGGTGCACCGGCTGATCACCGAAGGCACGATCGAGCAGAAGATCGACGAGCTGCTGACCCGCAAGCGCGGACTCGCGGACGCGGTGCTGGGCAAGGGCGAGACCGCACTGACCGAGCTCAGCGACTCCGAGCTGCGTGACCTGGTCGCCCTGCGCAAGCACCCGCTGCGGACCCGCCATGGCTAGGGGTGCTGCCACCGGCGACCTGATCGTCTTCCCCGGGCTCGGTCGGGTGCGCGGGCCGTCCGCACGCAGCAGCACCTGGTGGGGCAAGGCCTGGGTGCGCAGCTTCGAGGAGACCGTCCTCGAAGCCAACGACCTGATCACCGCGCGGGCATTGGCTCGCTCGGGCCGGCTCGGAGCAGTGGTGATCATCTCCGGCATGGCCTCGGCCGTGCTGGACCCGCGGGGCGCGACACCGCTTCTCGCCCAGGTCCGGGTACGCCGCCTGACCGAGACGCAGTGGGGCACGTTCGCCGCCGAGCTCGCCCGCGAGGCCGGGCATGTCGCGGCGCTGGAGGCCGGCGAGCTGCCGGTCGATCTGATCGAGGGCGCCGACGAGGCCGGCGTCGAGCTGGTGCCCGGGCCGGGCGATCTGGACTCGGCCTGCGAGTGCGACTCCTGGGTCCAGCCGTGCCTGCACGTGCTCGCGCTGCTCTACCAGCTCGCCTGGCATCTCGACGAGGATCCCTACGCGCTGCTCCTGCTGCGCGGGCGCACCCGCGACCAGCTGCACGACCCGACCGAGGCTGCGGTCGAGCCGGGCGAGGCGGCTGCTCGGGCGGCCACGATCCTGGCGCTTGCCGAGGACGCACCCACCGGCCACGGGCTCGCCGACTCCGCAGTCGCGGCGTACGACGACGAGGTCAGCCGGCTGCTGTGAGGGTGATCCGGCCGGTCACTGGGGCCGCAGGCCGGCCAGCACGAAGTCGAGGTGCCGGCGCCACGACGGGCCGTCGTGCATGAAGTACATGCTCGCGGTGATGCCGCACATGACCATCCCGAAGTCCTCGATGCCCAGGTCCTCGCGGACCTGGTGGCTGGCCTTCGCGCGCTTGATGATCCGGGTGACGATCGCGTTGAGGGCGCTCTTGTCCTCCTCGATGCCATCCCAGCTGAAGCTGTCGATGTTCATCATCGCGAGCTGGAAGGCGGCGTCGCCTTCGGTGGACTCGGCCTGCTTGCGCATCATCGTGGCCAGCGCCAGGTAGGGGTCCTCGATGCTCTCGCACTCGGTTGCGATCACCGCGAACTCCTGGAACCGCTGCCGGACCAGCGCGGTGACCAGCGCCTCCTTGGTCGGGAAGCGTCGGTAGAGGGTGCCGATCCCGACACCTGCGTGCGCCGCGATGTCCTCCATCTGCGCACGCATCCCGCGCTCGGCGAACAGTGCCCGCGCCGAGCTGATGACGCGCTCGAGGTTGCGTTGGGCGTCAGCCCGCAGCGGACGCTGGTCGCGCTGATCGGTGGTCACGGTCTGTCGTTTCCTCGGTGAGGTTTCTGTCGGTGCGGCCCGGTAGACATCCGGAATATTACCTCCGCATGTTGTCTTGACAAGCGGAATCACGGTTCCGTATCGTTCCAAGCGGAAGAGGAATTACGGTTCCATTTAGTCTATCAGGAGCTCAGGATGTCCCAGCCCGACCTCAGCACACCCCGTGCGCGCAACCTCGCGCTCGCGTTGCTGGCCATGACCCAGTTCGTCGTGGTCATCGATGCCTCGATCGTCAATGTCGCCCTGCCTTCGATCGGCAAGGCCCTCGATTTCTCCCAGGACGACCTGTCCTGGGTGGTCAACTCCTACACGCTCACCTTCGGTGGCTTCCTGCTGCTCGGCGGGCGCCTGGCCGACTACCTCGGCCGCCGCCGGATCTTCATGATCGGGATGGCGCTGTTCGCGCTGGCCTCCCTGGCTGGCGGGTTCGCCCAGAACGAGACCTGGCTGATCACGGCTCGTGCCATCCAAGGCCTCGGCGCGGCGATCGCGTCGCCGGCGGCGCTCTCGATCGTCACCACCACCTTCTCCGAGGGCCAGGAGCGCAACCGCGCGCTCGGCATCTGGGGTGCGGTTGCCGGTGCCGGCGGGGCGGCCGGCGTGCTGCTCGGCGGCGTGCTGACCCAGTGGGCCGGCTGGGAGTGGGTGCTCTTCGTCAATGTGCCGATCGGCGCGTTCATCGTCTGGCAGGCCCCCAAGCGCCTGGTCGAGTCGACTGCGTCGGAGGAGAAGGACCGGAGCCTGGATGTGCTCGGCGCGATCCTGGTCTCGGCGGGCCTCGCCCTCGGCGTCTACGCGATGGTTGGCGCGACCACTGCCGGCTGGACCTCGGCGAGCACGATCTGGCGCCTCGTCGGCGCCGTCGCGCTGCTGGCCGTGTTCGTCATCGTCGAGCTGCGGGTGAAGAAGCCGCTGGTGCCGTTCTCGATCTTCCGGTTGCGGACCTTGCGAGGCGCGAACATCGTCGGTGTGCTGATCGGGATGTCGCTCTTCTCGATGTTCTTCCTGATCACGCTCTACCTGCAGCAGGTACTAGGTGACGACGCCCTGAAGGCCGGCGTCTCCTACCTGCCCCTGGCGATCTCGATCATCCTGACGGCAGGCGCTGCCAGCGCTCTGGTCACCCGGATCGGTTTCAAGAACGTGCTGATCATCGGGATGATCTTCGTCGCCGCGGGCCTGGCCTGGTTCAGCCAGATCTCGCCCACCGGCTCATATGCGACCGACGTGCTTGGGCCCTCGATCCTGGCAGGCATCGGCCTCGGTGCGTCGTTCGTGCCCGTCACGATCGCCGCGGTCACCGGGACCGAGCCGCATGAGGCAGGGCTGGCCTCCGGCCTGATCAACACGACCCAGCAGGTCGGTGGCGCGATCGGCGTCGCGGTGACCTCGTCGATCTCGATCAGCCACGCGGCGCACGAGCAAAAGGCCGGCAAGAGCTTCGCGGAGTCATTCACGAGCGGCTCGCAGTGGGCCTTCTGGCTCTGCACGGGCATCGCGATCGTCGGTTTCGTCGCAACGCTCATCCTCGTGCGTGGCGACGATCTCGACGCGGTCGCCGAGGGCGCGCCGATCATCGCGTAGACCGTAGGCTTCGCCGAATGGCGACGCGAGAGTTTCCGAACGTCCTCGAGCTGGTCGGCGGCACGCCGATCGTTCGCCTCGATCGCCTCTCGCAGGATGTTCCCGGGACGATCCTCGCGAAGCTCGAGTACCTCAACCCCGGCGGGTCGGTCAAGGACCGGATCGGCCTCGCGATGATCGAGGCCGCCGAGCGCGACGGGCTCCTGAAGCCGGGCGGCACGATCGTCGAGCCGACCTCGGGAAACACGGGCGCCGGGCTCGCGATCGCCGCGGCGATCAAGGGCTACCGCTGCATCTTCGTGATGCCCGACAAGATGAGTCAGGAGAAGATCGCGATGCTGCGCGCCTACGGCGCCGATGTCGTGATCACGCCGACCGCCGTCGACCACGAGTCGCCGGAGTCGTACTACTCGGTCTCGTCACGTCTCGCCGAGGAAATCCCGGGCGGCTTCAAGCCCGACCAGTACTCGAACC
>DASRRQ010000157.1:0-6384 GCA_035695505.1 Marmoricola sp.
CCAGCTCGCGACGTAGCCGCTGCCACCGGTAACGAGGACCGGCGCCGCCGGGTCGATGTTCTTCGTCATGCCCAGACCCTAGGTCCGGGCATGAGCCAGGCACAGGGGCTGATCGGGTGACTACGCTCACCTCCATGGAACCTGAGCTCATCGGGAACGAGCGCACCCAGCTCGACGGCTTCCTCGACGCTGCCCGTGCCGAGGTCGAGGCGGGACTCGACGGCCTCGACGACCAGCAGGCCCGACGCCGCCTCGTCCCTTCACTCACCACTCCCCTGGGCCTGGTCAAGCACCTGACCTTCGTGGAGCAGGTGTGGTTCCAGGTCTCCCTCGAAGGCCGCGCCCGTGCCGATCTCGGGCTGCCCGAGGACATCGACAGCAGCTTCATGCTCGAGGACTCCGACACCGTGGCCTGCGTGCTCGCGCGCTACCGCGAGGTGTGCGCACAGTCGCGCAGGATCGCGGCGCGCTACGACCTGGACGACCTGGCGCTGCACAACCGGCGCGGCCCCATCAACCTGCGCTGGGTCATGGTGCACCTGATCCGGGAGCTCTCGGGGCACTCCGGGCACGCGGACATCCTCAAGGAGCAGATCCTGGCGGCGGACAGCAGCACCTGAGGAACCCATGCAACCGAAACGCGGCCACGGCGCATCCTTACCTGTGTGAGCCCAGGATGCCGACCATGAGCAGCCCCGACGACGGCTTCACCGAGTTCGTCGAGCACTCCTGGCCCGGCCTGTACCGCACGGCGTACCTGCTGGTCGGGGAGCGCGATCTGGCTGAGGACCTCGTGCAGACTGCGCTCGCGAAGACCTTCGTGTCCTGGGGCCGGGTCCGCGATCGTGCCGCAGCCGGCGTCTACGCCCGCACGGTCCTGGTGAACACCGCGTCCTCGTGGTTCCGCCGTCGCGCTTGGAGCAGGGAGATCGCGTCCGCGTCCCTGCCCGACGAGCCGTTCCAGTCCGAGCAGGACGACCGACCGACCCTCGTCGCCGCCCTGCGCACCTTGCCGCCCCGGCAACGCGCTGTGGTGGTCCTGCGCTTCTTCGACGATCTCAGCGTGCAGCAGACCGCGGACGCTCTGCGGATCAGCACCGGCACGGTCAAGAGCCAGACAACGCACGCGCTGAACAAGCTTCGCGTCGCACTCGGCGACGCCTTCGTCCCCGTCACCGATGGAGCCCGCCATGACTGAACGACTCGCCGTACTCCTGCATCGCGAAGCCGACACGCTGAGCATCCCGCCGGCCCCCGTGGACCGCATCGTCAACAACGGTCGTCAGCGGTCGCGCCGGCGGCGCGCCGGCCAGGGCATGATCGGGCTCACCATCGTCTGCGTGCTCGGTGCCGCGTTGAGCCCACTGGTCGTCGGGCGCGACGAGACCCCAGCACAGCGGCAGTACGTCGCGGCGTCCGCGTCGGAGGCCTACCAGCGCTACGGGGCGTTCTCCACCGGCAGCACGGTGCACATCGGGAACCACGACGTCACTCTCCCTGGCAAGGTGAAGGCGCTCTACTACACCTCGCTCGGCGTCCTGGTGCGGACCGGCGCGAGTGCGAGCACCGACTCCGCTGGGCCCTCGCACTACACACTGATCCACCCCGACGGCAGCACGAAGGGCATCGACCTGCGGATGGGTGACCGGGTGCCCGGCACCGACCCGAGCAGTCCTGACGTCGCGTACGCCGAGCCGACCGGCGACCACTGGTCCCTTGTCGTGGTCAGCCTGGTCACCGGCACCGAGGTCGCCCGAACCCAAGTCGACGGCGCCTTCACCTGGGGCGGTTGGGAAGCACCTCCGGTGACGTTGTACAGCGACCGGATGGCTGCGCTGTTCGACCGCGGCTGGGTGGAGTTCGACTGGACCGCCGGGACGACCCGGACGATCCCCGGCACTGCCGGCGCACCGTTGGACGCCGCGAACGGCCGCTATGCGCTGCACCACGACAGCGGGAGCCCGGACTGGCGCATCTACGGCTTCGACAGCACCGGGCTGATCCGGACGATCCCCGTGGCTACCGCCCCGCCCAGCAGCACTCTGGAAGGCCCGTTCGGCACCGAGTACGGCACCTTCTCCCCCGATGGCCGTTACGTCCGGCTCGAGAGCAACGGCGCGGTCTTCGGTCCCGGCAACAAGGTGGTCAGCGAGCCCGGTCCGGACCGGTTCGTCTCGGTCGAGACCGGCACATCGGTCCGCATCTCGGGTCAGCGGTTCTACGGGTGGACTCCGCAGGGCCGCACGCTCAGCGTGGATGCCGAGCACGACACCATCACGACGTGCGATCCCGGGACCGGGGCATGCCAGAGCGTTCACGCCCACGTCGGGGCCGGCAGCGTCAAGCTCGGCGGGCTCTCCTATGAATCCTGAGGCTCAGGAGCCGAGGGCGGGCGGCCCACCCGCGAGCAGCTTCTTGAAGCCGTCCTCGTCCAGCACGCTCACGCCCAGCTCCTCGGCCTTGTCGGCCTTCGTGCCGGCGTTCTCGCCGACCACGACGTAGTCGGTCTTCTTCGAGACCGACCCTGACGCCTTGCCTCCGCGCGCCAGGATCGCCTCCTTGGCGGAGTCGCGGCTGAAGTCGACCAGGGACCCCGTGACAACCAGGGTCAGCCCCGCCAGGGTCTGCTCGCCGGTCTCGGCCTTCTCGTCCTCCATCGACACACCGGCGTCTGCCCAGGCCTTCACGATCTCGACGTGCCACGGTTCGTCGGCATCGTCGAACCAGGAGCGCACGGACTCTGCGATCGTCGCTCCGACGCCCTCGGCAGCCGCCAGGTCGGCCAGCGAGGCCTCCCTGATCGCCGTCATCGATCCGAAGGTGTCGGCGAGCGCACGCGCCGCCGACGGGCCGACGTGGCGGATCGACAAGGCGACCAGGACACGCCAGAGCGGCTGGGACTTGGCCTTGTCGAGGTTGTCGAGCAGCTTGTGCCCGTTGGCCGAGAGCTGCGGGCCCTCCTCGTCCTTCTTCGGGGCCCGGGTGAACAACGGCGTCCGCCGGAGCTTGTCGGCGTCGAGCGCGAAGACTCCCCCCTCGTCCTCGAGCACGCCCGACTCCAGGAGCGCGACCGCGGCCTCGTAGCCAAGGCCCTCGATGTCGAAGGCCTGCCGGCTCGAGACGTGGAACACGCGCTCGGTCACCTGCGCCGGGCAGGCTCGGTGGTTGGGGCAGCGGCGATCCTTGTCGCCCTCCTTCTGCTCAACCAGCGTCGTGCCGCAGGAGGGGCACTCGGTCGGCATCACCCACTCGGGCAGGTTTTTCGGGCGCAGCGCAAGCACCGGCCCGAGGATCTCGGGGATGACGTCGCCGGCCTTGCGCAAGATCACGGTGTCGCCGGGACGGACGTCCTTGCGCTTCACCTCGTACCCGTTGTGCAGGGTCGCGTTGACCACGGTGGACCCAGCGACCTTGACCGGCTCCATCACCCCGTACGGCGTAACGCGCCCGGTCCGGCCGGTGTTGACCTCGATAGAGATCAGCTTGGTGTTGACCTCCTCGGGCGGGTACTTGTACGCGATCGCCCACCGCGGCGCCCGGGACGTCGATCCGAGCCGCCGTTGCAGCGTCACGTCGTCGACCTTCACCACGACACCGTCGATCTCGTACGGCACGATCGTGTGCCGATGCTCGCCGGCGTTGGCGATGAACGCCTCGACCTCGGCGAGCGAGGCCACCACGCGGACCTGATCTGAGATCGGCAGGCCCCAGGCGGCCAGCGCCTCGTAGGCGTGCGACTGCGTCTGTGGCTCGAAGCCCTCGCGGGCGCCGATGCCGTGGCAGACCATGCTCAGGTCACGACTCGCGGTGACCCGCGGATCCTTCTGTCGCAACGACCCAGCAGCGGAGTTGCGAGGGTTGGCGAACAGCGGCTTGCCGGCGTCCGCGAGGCTCGCGTTGAGCCGGTCGAAGGCCTCGACCGGCAAGAACACCTCGCCGCGCACCTCCACCAGGCGCGGGACCGGGAACTCCGCAGTGCCGCTCAACGTGTGCGGGATGGCGGCGATCGTCTTCACGTTGGGCGTGACGTCCTCACCGGTCCTGCCGTCACCGCGGGTCAGCGCCCGGGTCAGCCTGCCACCCTCGTAGAGCAGGTTGATCGCCAGCCCGTCGACCTTCAGCTCGCAGAGGAAGTCGCAGGACTCGATCCCGTCCCGCGCCAACCGGGCCTGCCACGCGCCGAGCTCCTCGGTCGAGAAGGCGTTGTCCAGGCTCTCCATCCGCACCAGGTGGTCGACGGCAGTGAACCCGGTCGAGACCGCTCCCCCGACGCGCTGGGTCGGCGAGTCGGGCGTGCGCAGGTCGGGCGACTCGTCCTCGATGGCCTCGAGGCGGCGCATCCGTCGGTCGAAGTCGTTGTCGTCGAGCGTCGGGTCGTCGAGGACGTAGTAGCGGAACCGGGCCTCGTCGATCTGCTCGGAGAGCTCGGCGTGCTCGGCACGGAGCGAGGTCGCGTCAGGCTGAGGAGTGGGCTTGCTCACGGGTCAATCTTGCCCCCTTCCACCGACAGTCCGCCGCATCCGGTGTGCGCCTGGGCGCGCCCGCGGATCTACCAATCCACGACGGCGGCGGCTCCGAACCACACCGGTCGCGGTCGCTGGGACCGCCTGGAAGGATGGGTCCATGGACGACCGCCTGACGCTGAGCCCGCTGCCTGCGCGGTCGCCCGAGAAGGCGCATGGGCTCGTGCTGATGCTGCACGGTGGCGCCGAGAACGGGCTGCAGCCGGTCGACGGACGCAGCCTCGCGCTGCGGCGCACCCGGGCGATGTTCAAGACCCTCTCGCCCGACCTGGTCGCTGCGGGCAGCCTGGTCGCGCTGCTCCGGTTCACCGTGAAGGGCTGGAACGCCTCCGGGATCCGCGAGCCGAGCCCGGTCGGCGATGCCCGCGCTGCGATCGCCGAGCTGCATGCAGCCCATCCCGACGCGCCGATCGTGCTTCTCGGCCACTCGATGGGCGCCCGTACGGCGGTCCGGGTCGCGGACGCCCCCGGCGTCGTAGGCGTCGTCGGGCTGGCTCCGTGGTTCCCCGCGGACGAGCCGGTCGGCGCCCTGGCCGGCAAGCACCTAGTCACGGCGCACGGCACCCGGGACAAGATCACCAGCCCGAAGGCATCGCGGATCTTCACCGATCGCGCGGGGGAGGTCGCCGAGGACACCAAGTACCTCACGATGCAGGGCCTCGGCCACTACATGCTCACCGGCGCCAAGCGCTGGAACCAGGTAGCGCTCGACGAGTCACTCAGCATCCTCGAACGGGTCTCTCCGGCCCGTTAGCAACCCGCATCACCGCGGGGTAACGAGCATCACGCCGCCCGGACGAAACGGCTCCGGCCCCGGGTGCGTTCCATCAGGGAGACCTGTTCCCGGATGGAAGTAGCCGATGTCCCGCCAGCAGCACCCCACACCGCCGACCGCAGCACCCGCCGAGACCCCGAAGACCCGCACGATCAGCGTGACCCAGATCGCCGCGAGCGCCCTGGCCGCCTCGTCGGCCGCGTTCGCGGCCTCCTACCTCGGCGTCGCCGGGACGATCATCGGTGCCGCGGTCGCAAGCGTGATCGCGACCGTCGCCGGATCGATGTACACCGCATCGTTGCGGCGCAGCAGCGCCGCAGTCCGGCGTACGGCGAACCTGGTGACACGTTCGAGCGTTTCGCCCGTCTCGCGCGTCGTCTCGCCGGGCTCGGAAGCCGCCACGGCTCCGCTGAGCGCCGTGGAGGACCTCGAGGGCACCCGGGTCCTCCAGATCGCTCCGGAGCCGCCCAGGACCCCTTCGCGACACTCGAATTTCCTGCACCTGTCAGCCACGGCCGTCGCCGTGCTGGTGCTCACCCTCGGATCCCTGACCGGGCTGGAGGCCGTGATCGGAAAGCCGCTCTCGACGCTGCTCGGTGGGTCGCACGCAAGCGGGACCAGCGTCTCCTCGGCGGTGACCGGTACGAGCCACCACAGCGGGACGTCGCGGACGCAGACCAAGACACCGCGACACCCCGCGACCGGCACGCCGAGGCCGACGCCGAGCAGTACGCCGACCTCGACGCCGACGAGCGAGCCCACCTCGACGCCGACCGACCAGCCGAGCAGTTCGCCGACGGGCAATCCCACGACGAGTCCGACCGACGAGCCGACCTCGGGCACGACTCCGTAGCGTCACCGGGTTTCGACAGGCTCAACCAGCGGGGGCGGGTGTGCGCGACCTCACCGGGTTTCGACAGGCTCAACCAGCGGGGGCCGGGTCTGCGCGACCTCACCGGGTTTCGACAGGCTCAACCAGCGGGGGCCGGGTGTGCGCGACCTCACCGGGTTTCGACAGGCTCAACCAGCGCCGGCGGGTCTGCGCGACCTCACCGGGTTTCGACAGGCTCAACCAGCGCCGGCGGG
>DASRRQ010000158.1:0-2248 GCA_035695505.1 Marmoricola sp.
GTCGCCGTCCTTGTCGAAGACGACGGCGGCGACGCGGGCGCCCGAGCGGCGTACGTCGACCGCCTTGGCCCCATCAACGGCGAGGGCGCCGGCCTTGACAGCCGTGGTGCGCAGATGATCATCGAGCTCGGTGCGCGCGACCGCCGAGCCGTACGACGGCAGGCCGGTCCCGTTGCTGCCGGGACCGGGCCAGGGCAGCAGCAGCGTCTGGCCGAAGCCGTGGGCGCGCAGTCCGTGGTTCACGGTGTGCGCCCGCACCCACTCTTCGAGGCCGAGGCGGGCGAGCTCGTCGATGGCCCGCGGGGTGAGGCCGTCGCCGCAGGTCTTGTCGCGCGGGAAGACCGCTGCGTCCGCGAGGACGGTGTCCCGGCCGGCTCGCGCTGCCCACGCCGCCGCGGCGGAACCGGCAGGGCCGGCACCGACGACGAGGACGTCAGTGCTCGCGGGAGTGGGCATGGTCACCGGTGCATTCTCCCAGTGCGGCAGCCCCGGAGCACAGCGGGTCGCTAGCGTTGGCCCATGGCAGCCACCCCGTCGGTCAACACGTTCGCCCAGACCTTGAGGTTCCTGACCATCGCGCTGATGGCCTCGCTTCTGGTCATCCTCGCTGCGATCGCCGCGATCCTGGCGCAGAACGGTGGCGAGCCGACGGGCTCGGTCCGGATCTGGACACTGCTCGTGGTCCTCGTCGCCGCGGTCTGTCTCATCGCGGCGCTCCAGCGCTTCGGCTTCCGCTACCAGCCGATCGCGCCGGGCACGCCGGAGGCCGATGCGCGGCTGAGCTCGGCAGTCCAGCTCCAGGTGACGACCCTGCTCCGGTTCGCGATCGCGGAGGCGATCGCCTTGGTCGCGATCGTCGTAGGCTTCGTCGTCTCGTCCGGTGGCCTGTACCCGGTCCTGCTCGGCGTAGCGATCTCCGAGGTCGTGATGTTCTCGGTGATGTGGCCGCGCGAGTCCCTGATCAGCCGGGTCCAAACCTCGCTCGAGCGCGACGGCGGCTTGTCGTTCCTGCGCGAGGCACTGGACTCACCGCCGCCGACCCGGCGACCCGGTAGCGCCTAGACCCGGATCACCGCCGGCAGGCCGTCGCTGAAGTACTCCG
Organism: Marmoricola sp.; assembly: GCA_035695505.1. Classification (GTDB taxonomy): domain Bacteria; phylum Actinomycetota; class Actinomycetes; order Propionibacteriales; family Nocardioidaceae; genus Marmoricola. The sequence goes on from DASRRQ010000158.1 coordinate 1,103, forward strand.
GTTCGGCCGGGAAGGACTCCGTCTCCCCGTCGGCATGCCGGGCGGCGGTCCACGCGATCGCGCACGCGTCCAGCAGGTCGTCCTCGGCGAACCCGGAACCGGAGAACCACGCCGGCGCCGCGATGCCGTGACGGCGCAGCGTCTCGCGGCGTACCAGCGCCCCCTCGGGGTCTTTCTTGCGTTCGACCAGCGGGGCGCCCGCCATCCGCGCGAAGCTGAGCTCGGGGTGCGCCTCGATCACGACGCCCCCCGGCGAGCCCCGGACCCAACCGTCGACGTCGAGGATCTTGGTCCGTAGCGCATAGGCCTGAGCGCTGGCACTGAAGTGGTCGTCAGTCGCTGCCAGGTTCTGCTCGCGTCCTTCGGCATAGGTCTCGGCTAGGTACGCCGACCTGGTCAGCGTCGAGAAGACCGAGGAGCCCTTGCCCGGCAGGGCCGCCCGTGCCAAGGCGTCTGCCTGGCGGCCGCCCGCATCGGGGAGCCCGATCGGTATGTCGATCGCCACGACCCTGATCTCGGCGTTCTCGCGTACCTGGGCGACCAATGCCTTGATCGTGGCGCCGACGTGCACGGTCGGGCGGCCGGACGGGCCGAGCACGACGCCGACCCAGCCTGCGGGGCAGGCATCGACGCCGAGGACGGGGACGTCGGGAGCGAGCGGCGGGACGGGGACGTCAGGGTGAGTCTTCAAGGCCTCGAGATGGGACTCGAGGATGTCCGTGACGGCTGCGGGTCCTGACTCTGCTGCTGCTGTCTCAAGCAATGCGCTGAGGTCGTCGCGCCAGGTCATGGGGCGATCATCGCTGGTGGCGGCTTCAGACTCCATGTGGCTCACCGGGTTTCGAGACGGGAGTCGCGTCGCCGGACTCCTGTCGGCTCACCGGGTTTCGAGACGCCAGAAGGCCCCGACGAGCAAGCTTGGGTTCTAGGGGTCGATGCAACACCTGATTGATCAGGAGTTGCTATGCAGAACAAGAACGGGCGTCGTCCTTATCGGGGACGGCACCCTTCTGCTTCCCGGGTTCGGTTCTTGGAGTTGTTGGATCAGGGCATGACATCTGGTCAGGCTTCACGAGTGGTCGGTGTGAACGAGCGCACCGGTCGGGACTGGGCAAAGGGCATCACGAAGAGCAACAACCGCCGCTA
>DASRRQ010000159.1:0-1847 GCA_035695505.1 Marmoricola sp.
GGCATCCGCATAGGCGCCCTCGCGCCGCAGGTAGGACAGTGCCTCGGCGCCGTCGGAGACCACCGTGAGCCGGTTGCGGACCTTGTGCTCCTCGAAGGCTTCCTGGGTCATCAGCACATCGCCCGGGTCGTCCTCGACCAGCAGCACCTCGATCGGCGTGCCGTCGGCTCTCGTGGGGATGGTCATGCCGAGCCTCCTTGGGCTTGCTCTGTCGTGCGGTGCCGCTCGGTGCGGGCGGTCACGCCGTGACCTCGATCTCCGGCGCCGCTGCCGGCTCCGGCACACCCGGCACGACCGGGAGCGTGAAGTTGATCGAGGTGCCGACCTCGGCATCGAGGTCCAGCCAGATCCGACCGCCATGGTATTCGACGATCTTCTTGACGATGGCAAGTCCGATGCCGGTGCCCTCGTACGCATCCCGCGCGTGAAGCCGCTGGAAGATGACGAACACCTTGTCGGCGAACTCCGCCTCGATGCCGATGCCGTTGTCCCGGACGTTGATGTGCCACTCGTCGCCCGTCAGCTCGGCGCTGATCCGCACCACCGGCGGCACCTCCGGACGGCGGAACTTCAGCGCGTTGCCGATCAGGTTGACGAACAGCGTCGTCAGCAGCGGCTCCTCGCCCTCCACGGTGGGCAGATCGGACCAGCTGATCTCGCCGTCGGCGCCCGCCCGGGCCTCCAGCTGCGACTTGACCTCGCCCAGCACCCGGTTGAGGTCGACGTCGGTGAACCCGCTGGTCAGCCGTCCGATCCGGGAGAACGCGAGCAGGTCGTTGATCAACCGCTGCATCCGCTGGGCGCCGTCGACCGCGAACCCGATGTATTGATCGGCGCGCTCGTCGAGCTGGCCCGCGTACCGGCGCTGGAGCAGCTGGCAGAAGCTGGCCACCTTGCGCAGCGGCTCCTGCAGGTCGTGGGAGGCGACGTAGGCGAACTGCTCGAGGTCGCGGTTGGACCGGGTCAGTTCCTCGGCCTGGATCTTGAGCTGGTCGTTGATCCACTCGACCTGGGTGCGCGCCTCGCGGACCTCGGACAGCTCGGCCGCGATCTTCTGGCGCATGCCGTCCACGTCGGCCGCCAGGCTGGCCAGCTCGGGTGAGCCGCCGCTGGTGATGTGACGCTCGTAGTCGCCCTCGGCGACGCCGCGCACCTGCTCGGCCAGCTCGACGACCGGGCGGCTGACCAGGCGGTCGAGCACCAGCAGCAGGGCGGCACCGGCCAGGATGACGATCGCCGCGGCGGCGATCTGGATCGCGACCAGGGTCTGGCTGGTCTGCCGGGCGGCGGCCGCAGCCTTGGTGCGCAGCACCTGGATCTGCGACTGCATCTGGTCGATGGACGTCCGCAGCGCGTCGAACTGGGCGGTCGAGGCCGCGGTGATCTTTTTCTGGCCGGCCGCGGTGCCCTGGGTCTGCACCGTCTGGACCACCGGCTCGGCGATCTCCTGATGCCAGGCCGCGGCCCGCGTTTTCACCAGATCGAGGGACGTCCGGATGTCGGCGTCGCCCGGCTTGAGGAGACCCTCGATGCGGGCGATGTCGGCCTTCTCCTCCTGCTGGCCGCTCGTGTAAGGCGCCAGGTTGCCCGGCTCGCCGGTGATCGCGTAGCCGCGGATGCCGGTCTCCTGGTCGACCAGTGCGGTGTAGAGCGACTCGCCGGCCGCCCGCATCGGGCTGGTCCGGTTGAGCACGTCGTCGAGTTGGCGGCTGTTGCGCGCGGCGGTGATCACCGCGAACACGGCCAGCGCGCCGAGCAGCACGCCGACCGTGATGCAGAGCGCGACGATCCGTCGCCGCAGCGTCCAGGTGCGCAGGTTGAACACGCTTATCGCCCGCTTCCCCGCG
>DASRRQ010000160.1:0-15913 GCA_035695505.1 Marmoricola sp.
CCACCACCCGCCGGCGGGCAACCGTGCTCGGCGACGGTGGCCTGGCCACGCTCACCGACGAGGACGACCCGGGCGCACCGACCGGACCGGTGGGCGCGTTCCTCTACGAGCCCGACGGGGCGGTCATCCGGGCCGGGCTGGTCACCGCGGTCGCCGCGGGCGTCGGGGGCGGCCTGGTCGACGAGCACATCGCCTACGTGACCGCGGACGCCTCCTTCCGTACGCCGTTCGCGCGGTCCTACCGGGTCCTCGACGAGCTGCCCTACAAGGAGAAGCCGTTGCGCGCTGCCCTGCGCGAGCGCGGCATAGGCCGGCTCACGATCAAGAAGCGCGGGGTCGCGATCGTCCCCGAGGAGCTGCGCAGACGGCTCGCCCTCACCGGCGACTCCGAGGGCACGATCGTGCTGACCCGGGTCGCCGGCAAGGGCGTCTGCCTGCTGGTGGAACCGTTCTGATCCTGCGGGCTAGTGACTCACTTCCAGGCCTTCACGTAGTCGACGCTCATGGTGCCGAGCGGCGCCCGGCCGTCGTAGACGTTGCCCGCCGCGCCCAGACCCTGGCTGAAGGCCATGATGTACGGCTTGTTGAACGCCGCGCTGCGCGAGGTGTTGGTCAGGCAGGACTTGCCGTTGACGAAGATCTGCACCGACGTGGCGGACCACTGCAAGGCGTAGGTGTTCCAGGTGCCCCGCGGCGCGGCGCAGGTCCACGCGGTGTTCGTGCCGGGCAGCGGTCCCGCTGCGTTGTAGTGCAGGAACGGGATCGACAGCGTCGAGTACGACGAGTAGGTCTCGCTGACGTCCATCTCCCCGGCGAAGGGCCAGATCGTGGTCTGCTTGACCCGGTCGTCCGGCCACAACCAGAACGTCTCCTGCAGCCCCGGGAACGTGGTCGCGGTGTTCTTGATCCGCGCCTCGAAGCGGCCGTACTCCTGGCTGAAGGTGTGATAGCTCGTCACCCCGCCGCTGACATAGCTGGTCGCACCGGTCAGTCCGCCGAAGTTGCAGGTGACCGGGGTCGCCACCTTGCGCAGCGACAGATTCAGGCTGCCACCGGAGACATTGACGGTCGACGGGTCGTCGATCGCGCAGTCGTGCGCGGCCTGCGTGCCCATCGCGAACGCGGTCTGAGGCTGCCAGACCGAGCGGTCCAATGTGGTGCCGTTGAACTCGTCATCGAACGTGCAGGTCCAGTAGGTCCCGTCGGCCTTCTTGATCAGCGCTCCGCACGCGTCGCTGGTCGGCGTCGCCGCGACGGTCACTGTCTTGCTGACAGCGCCTGCCGTGGCCGCCCGGACCTGGGTCACGCTGGCGCTCGCCTTCAGGCTGGCCCGGTAGTGGCCCCTCGTCACCTTGGCGACTCGCACCACGGCCCACCTGCCAGCCTTGCGCTGCTGGATCCGCACCGAGCGCGCGGCGCCGTGCACCTTGCCGGTGACGACCAGCGCGCTCCCTACCTTGTGGGCGACCGGCTTCAGCACAGTCACCTTGCTGCTGGCACTCGCTTCGGCGGGCATTGCTAGGACCAACGTCCCGAGCAGTGCCGCGACCAGCACAACGATCTTCTTCATGTCGACTCCTCCCAGGGGAGGAAGACCGTTGAGCGGACACTTCGTCACGCGAAGGTCCTCAACCTGTTGGTAGGCCGTTCTGGCTTCCCGCCCCAATCGATGAGTCCACTTTAGGACGTAATGTCCGTTTTGTCACCAATTTGTCTTGAGGAGTCTTGCGCGGTTTATGTGCTTTTGTTGTGCTTGGCCTAGACGGCCGGGACTCCGGGGACCGAGGTCCTGGGCATCGCGGCCACGTCCAACTCCTTGTCAACCATCGAGTTGATGACGCTCCGCCGCGATGGTGGTGTCCTCCCCGTGGCCGGTGTGCACGACGGTCTCCTCGGGCAGCGTGAAGAGCCGCGCGCGGATCGAGGCGACGATCTCGTCGGCGTCGCTGAAGCTGCGGCCGGTAGCGCCCGGGCCGCCATGGAAGAGGGTGTCGCCGGTGAAGACGCAACCGAGGTCGGCGGCGTACAGGCAGACCGCGCCGGGCGCGTGACCCGGCGTGTGCAGCACCTTCAAGGACGTGCCGCCGACAGCGATCTCGAGCCCGTCGGAGAGGTCGACGTCCCACAGCTCGTCTGAGTGAGTGAGCTCCCACAGCGGCCGGTCCGCGGGATGGAGCAGGATCGGCGCCACCGTCGCCTCGCGTAGGGCGGGCGCCACCCGTACGTGGTCGTCGTGTGCATGGGTGCACACGATCGCCTTCACCGTCCGTCCTCCGACGATCGCCAGGATGCCCTCGACGCTGTGCGGTGCGTCGATGACGATGCACTCGTCGTCGTTGCCGACCACCCAGACGTTGTTGTCGACGTCGAAGGTCTGACCGTCCAGGCTGAAGGTGCCGCTGGTGACGCCGTGGTCGACGCGTACCGGGCTCTGCCCATTCACGCGAGGACCACCACAGACCGCAGGACGTCGCCGTGGTGCATCTTCTCGAAGGCAGCCTCGATGCCGTCGATGCCGATCTCCTCGGAGACGAACGCATCGAGGTCGAGCCGGCCCTGGCGGTAGAGGTCGACCAGCAGCGGGAAGTCACGCGAGGGCAGGCAGTCGCCATACCAACTCGACTTCAGCGAGCCGCCGCGACCGAAGACGTCGATCAGCGGGATGTCGGGCACCTTCATGTCCGGCGTCGGTACGCCGACCAGCACGACCGTCCCGGCCAGATCGCGGGCGTAGAACGCCTGCTTCCACGTCTCCGGCCGACCGACGGCGTCGATCACCACATCAGCGCCATTGCCGCCGGTCAGTGCCTGGATCGCGGCCACCGGGTCGGTGCTGGCCGAGTTGACGGTGTGCGTGGCGCCGAGGTTCGAGGCCCACGCCAGCTTCTTGTCGTCTAGATCGACGGCGATGATCGTGCTGGCACCGGCCAGTGCCGAGCCGGCGACCGCTGCGGCGCCGACTCCGCCGCAGCCGATCACCGCGACGGACTTGCCCCGGCCGACGTTGCCGGTGTTGATTGCGGCGCCGAGGCCGGCCATCACGCCGCAGCCGAGCAGGCCGACGGCAGCGGGCCGCGCCTCGGGGTCGACCTTGGTGCACTGACCGGCTGCGACCAGGGTCTTCTCGATGAACGCGCCGATGCCCAGGGCGGGCGAGAGCTCCGTCCCCGCGTCTTCTCCATCGGCCAGCGTCATCTTCTGGGTGGCGTTGTGGGTGGCGAAGCAGTACCAGGGCTCGCCGCGGTTGCAGGCGCGGCAGTCGCCGCAGACGGCGCGCCAGTTGAGGATCACGAAGTCGCCAGGAGCCACCTCGGTCACGCCCTCCCCGACCGCCTCGACGATGCCGGCGGCCTCGTGGCCCAGCAGGAATGGGAACTCGTCGTTAATGCCGCCTTCGCGGTAGTGCAGGTCGGTATGGCAGACCCCGCAGGCCTGCACCTTCACCACGGCCTCGCCCGGGCCGGGATCGGGCACGTTGATCGTGACCAGCTCGACCGGTGCTCCCTTGGCGCGGGCGATGACTCCCTTGACCTGCTGCATTGCGCTCCTCCTCGACGGTTGCTACTCGGCTGCTCTCCGGCACGACCTTCTCACGTGCAACCTTTTGCCGAGTCGGCTCGTCTGGTCAGGGTGAAGGAGGCGATGATGCTCACGACGACGAGGGAGCAGGGCATGACCGAGCCAGGCGCGGCGGACTTCGAGTCCTGGATGTCCGCGCGCCAGCACCGGCTGCTGCGGACGGCGTACCTGCTGACCGGTGATGTGCACGCGGCCGAGGACCTGACGCAGACGGCTCTGGCCAAGGTGTACCTGGCCTGGGACCGGGTCTCGGCAGCCCAATCGGTCGACGCCTATGCCCGCAAGATCCTGATCAACGAGCACACCTCGGCCTGGCGCCGGCTCTGGCGTCACCGCGAGGTCGTCAGCGACACCCGCAGCCACGACGTACCGGTGCCCGCCGCGGAGTACGACGGCGTCAGCGACGCCTTGTGGGAGGCCGTCCGGTCGCTGCCCGAGAGACAGCGGGCCGTGGTCGTCCTGCGCTACTACGAGCAGCTCTCCGAACGGGAGACCGCCGAAGCCCTCGCCGTCTCGGTCGGCACCATCAAATCCCAGTCCAGCCGAGCGCTGGACACCCTGCGCGACCGCCTCGGCTCGCGCACCGACCTCACCGGCTGGGAGGCAACCTCATGAACGACCTCAACGACGCCCTGACCCGCCAAGCGGACCGCTTCGTTACCGACGGCGGTACCAACCTCGACCTCGACCAGGTGCTGGCCCGTGCCGGCGAGATCCGGCGCGGCCGCCGGCTGCGCGCCTCGCTGGTGATGGCGGCCGTGGTGCTGGCGGTCGCAGTCCCGGTGGGGATCACCAACCTGCTCGGCAACGACGACAGCAGCGACCCGACCGCGCCGACGACACAGGGCCCGTCGGTGCCGCCGAGCCCGAGCCCCACCGCGACGAAGGCCCCAGCGCGGACCATCAGTGCGCTGTCGCGGATCCCGCTCGGCGCGAAGCCCGATCACTCCTACGTCGAGCTTGGCATCATCCACGACGTCGACGGCACGACCACCCAACTGCCCGCGGCGGCGTCCGACAGGCTAGCCGGGATCACGCCGTACCTCGGGGGCTACCTGGTCGCCAACGGCGACACCAGCACAGTGACCTTGTACGACGGCAGCGGCAAGGTCGTGAAGTCCGGGCCCGGCTCGAGCTATTTCGTGACGACATCGGACGGCGTCGAGACGGCGTACGTGATGGACGGCAAGCTCTACTCCAACTCAGGCTCCGGGATGGGCAACGGCGACGGCGCCGTCGGCCCGGTGCCGGCTGGCGCGTCGCCGATCGGCTACCTGCCGGGTGATCTGCTGCTGTACGAGACCGGCAAGGCGACCGCTGCGGGTGCCCCCGAGCTGGCACTGACCAGCGGAGACCTCGGTCACGACCTCGACAGCCTGAGCACCGTGAAGGCGACCGATGACATCAACGACCGGGTCGGCGGGATCGCCCACGGCAGGGGGACGGTGTTCTCTCTGACGACGCATCGCGCCGTGTGGTCATCGCCCGACTGGGAGCCGGTCGCGTTCAGCAACGACGGCAGATTCGTCGCAGCGGTCAACCTCTCCGACGACGACCCGCGCAAGATCGCGATCCTCGATGCCGACAACGGACGCCCCGTCGCTTCGGCGGATCTCGGGGCCAAAGACGTCGAGGTCAATGCGGGCCCGGTGTTCGACGACTCGGGAAACCTGCTCGTGGTCGCGCTGGAGGCCTCCGGCAAGGAGGCGATCCTCCGCCTCTCGCCCGACAACCGCCTCGACCGCGCGACCAGCATCGTCGGCGGTCTGCAGTCCGACAACGAGACGCCGCTGGTCATCCCGGCTGGTCCGCAGTAACCCGCGACCGGAACAGCGGCGGCAGGAACCGCACCATCAGCGTCGACCACGTCAGGTGCGTGATCAGCGGCGCCTGGATCCCGCCGGATTCCCGGCGCTGGAGGCCGAACAACGTCCCCATCACAGACGCGGCCAGCACCAGCGCCGGGTTGCGCGTGGCGGCGGTCGAGGCGGTGTACAGCGCCGTAGACACTGCGACCGGATGGTGCTCGCCGAGGGCGTCGTACAGGGCGCCGCGGAAGAAGACCTCCTCCCCCACGCCGTTAGCCAACGTGGTGCCCAGCACCAGCCGGTCCTCGCCCTCGTCGGCGAAGTTCAGTACGTGCGAGATGGCCTCGGCGAGCACCGGGATCCGGCGGGCGACCAGGGCGGCGCCGTAGAAGACCCCGAAGGCGCCGACTCCGGTCGCGAGCGGGGTGAGCACCGGCCGCCGCAGACTGCTGCCGCGGCGCAGCGGCCCGGAGAGCAGGCCGCCGCCAGCCCACAGCGCGGCCACCGTCGCGGTCGAGGCGTAGAACTCCGGGGATCCGGGCGGAGTCGACAGCGACCGTCCGAGCAGCGCCGTGCCGACGACCCCGGTGCCGCTGACGACCTGCCGACGGCGACGTTCGCGGGCACGGGCGGCTTCGCGCCACCTCACCGCAGCCCCTTCCTCTCCTCCAGCGCATGCCGGACGGCGTCGTCGTACCCGGTCGGCTCGAAGGGGACGACCGAGCGGATCGAGTCGTCGTGCACGATCACCTCGTTGGCCATCGAGTCGATCAGGTTGCGGCCAGTCCGGGTGTCGACGTCGGTGACCAGGGAGAGCCAGCGCGAGGAGAGGCCGGGGGTCAGTGCCGGCACCGGCACGATCGGCAGCGTGCGGTCCTCCATCGCGGCGACCCGGGTCAGCATCTCGCGGTACTCCAGCACGTCCGGTCCGCCGATCTCGAAGACCTTCCCGATCGCCTGCGGCTCGTCCAGGACGCCGACGAGGTAGCGCACCACGTCGTCGACGGCGATCGGCTGAGTGCGGGTGCGCACCCACCGCGGCGTCACCATCGCCGGCAGGTGCTCGACGAGCTGGCGGGTGATCTCCCAGGAGATGCCGCCATGGCCGATCACGATCCCGGCGCGCAGCACCGTCACCGGCACGCCGGCGCTGCCGAGCAGCTGCTCGACCTCGCGACGGCTGCGCAGGTGCGCGGACAGGTCGTCGGAGTCATCGCCCAGACCGCCGAGGTAGACGATCTGCCGGACTCCCGCGTCTCCGGCTGTCTTCCCGAATGCCGCGGCCGCCTCGGCGTCGCGTTCCTCGAAGTCGGCTGTGTCCAGCGAGTGCACCAGGTAGTACGCCGCCCCGCAGCCAGCAAGCGCCGCGGCCAGCGATCCCGGGTCGGCGACATCGCCGTACACCGCCTCACCCGGTCCGCGCTGCGACTCCGGCGAGCGGGTCATCACCCGTACGTCGTGGCCGTCCTCGACCAGCGCAGCGACCAGGCGGCGTCCGACGAACCCGGTGCCGCCGGCGACGAGGACAGGTGCAGTGCTCTGGTGCGTAGTCACGCCCTGGAGTACCCAGCGGGCCTCAGATCACGCGCTCTTAGTTCAGCAGGTGGTCCACCGGCATGGAGGAGTCCGCCGGCAGGTCCAGCGGCGACGGCGTCCGGCCGCGGGCGACCATCTCGGAGCCGAGGGCAGCGACCATCGCGCCGTTGTCGGTGCAGAGCCCGGGTCGTGGCACGCGCACCCGGATGCCCTTCGCCGCAGCACGCTCCTCGGCCACGAACCGCAGCCGCGAGTTCGCGGCCACTCCCCCGCCGATCAGGATGTCCTCGATGCCCTCGGAGGCGGCAGCGTTGACGGCCTTGCGGACCAGCACGTCGACGACCGCCTCCTGGAACGACGCGGCGACGTCGGCAACGGGCACCGGCTCGCCACTGGCCTCGCGGGCCTCGACCCAGCGCGCGACCGCGGTCTTGAGGCCAGAGAAGGAGAAGTCGAAGCGGTGCCGCTCCAGGTCGCGGCGCGAGGTCAGGCCGCGCGGGAAGTCGATCGCGACGGTGCTGCCCTCGCGGGCCGCACGGTCGATGTGCGGGCCTCCGGGGAACGGCAGCCCAAGCAGTCGGGCGACCTTGTCGAAGGCCTCGCCGGCAGCATCGTCGATGGTGGCGCCCAAGGGCGTCACCGAGGAGGTGACGTCGTCGATACGCAGCAATGAGGAGTGCCCGCCGGACACGAGCAGCGCCAGGCACGGATCGGGCAGCGGGCCGTGCTCGAGCTGGTCCACAGCCACATGCGACGCGAGGTGGTTGACGCCGTACAGGGGCTTCTCGAGCGCGATCGCGAGCGCCTTCGCCGCCGCCACGCCGACCAGCAACGCGCCCGCGAGCCCCGGTCCCGACGTCACCGCGATCGCGTCGATGTCACCGAGCGCGATCCCCGCGGTGTCGCAGGCACGCTCGAGTGTCGGCACCATCGCCTCGAGGTGCGCCCGCGACGCGACCTCCGGTACGACGCCCCCGAACCGCGCGTGCTCCTCGACCGAGGAGGCGACCGCGTCGGCCAACAGGGTGTGCCCGCGGACGATGCCGATGCCGGTCTCGTCGCACGACGTCTCGATGCCCAGCACCAACGGTTCGCTCGTCATCGCCCGCCCCCTCCGCAGCCGGCGACCAGCGGCAGCCGCATCACCACGGCATCGGTGCCGTCGCGGTAGTAACGCGGGCGCCGGTCGATCTCGACGAAATCGCGGGCGGCGTAGAAGGCGAGGGCACCGCGGTTGTCGGAGCGGACCTCGAGCAGCAGCCGGTCGGCACCGGTCGACGGTGCGTGCGCGATGACGGCGTCCAACAGCGCGGACGCAAGGCCCTGGCGGCGGGCGGCAGCGGCTACCCCGATCCGCTGGAGCTCGGCGATATCCCCGGCGTACGACGCGACGGCGTAGCCGAGCACGGTGGCGCCGTCACGAGCCACCAGGTAGGACACCGTCGGCAGGCCGCCTTCGATGCCATCACGCACGAGCGGCTCGCTCCAGGCGTCTATGCCCTGAGTCTCCGCCTCCAGCGCGACGACCGCGATCACGTCGGCAGGGGTGGCCTCGTCGATGCTCATGACACCTTCTTCGCGCTCAGGCCGGCGACCGCGTCCGGGCGGCGCAGGTACAGCGGATCCGGGTCCAGCAGCTCGAAGCGCTCGCCCACCACGACATCCGCGAGAACCGCGGCATCCGGGTGCTCAGGCCCGGCGGCGTTCGGGAACGCCTCGGGGTAGAGCAGCGCCCCGCGCCCGACGACGAGGCGATCGGTGGCGACGTCCGCAGGCGTGACGACGTCCGGACCCTCGACCCGCTGCCTGCTCGCATACGAGGCCAGGTAGACCTCCTTGCGGCGTGCGTCGGTGGCAATCAGGAAGTCGTCGTGGCCAGCATCCATCGCCTCGGCGGCCAGGATGTCGAGAGTGCAGACGCCGTACACGGGGATGCTCAGCGCGAGCGCCATCGTGCGTGCCGTGACCAGGCCGACCCGCAAGCCCGTGAACGGCCCCGGGCCGACGCCGACGGCGATCGCGGTGACGTCGCGGCTGGTCGCGCCGGCCTGCCTCAGCACCGAGGCGATCCCCGGCGCGAGCATCTCGCCGTGCTTCATCGACTCCGAGGAGGCGTACTCGGCCACGACCCGGTCGCCGTCGTGCAGGGCGACGGTGACGTGCGGCGTGGCGGTATCGAACGCGAGGAGCATCAGACGAGGCTACCGAGATCGACAGCGGCCCAGCGACCGCCGACGGGTGTGATCGTCAGGGTCCGGACGTCGTCGGCAGCCCGAGTCAGCGCGAGCTCGAGCCGGTCGTTGCTCAGCGCCTCCGCCAGGCCGGACCCCCACTCGACGACGGTGACCGCCTCGTCGACATCGGTATCCAGGTCGAGGTCGTCGAGCTCGGCTGCATCGCCGAGGCGGTAGGCGTCGACATGGATGAGGCCGGGCCCGCCGACCAGCGACGGGTGCACCCGGGAGATCACGAACGTCGGTGAGGTGATCGGTCCACGGACGCCGAGCCCGTCGCCGAGACCCTGGGTGAAGGTCGTCTTGCCGGCACCGAGGTCGCCGGTGAGGATCACCAGGTCACCGGCGTGCAGCAACGAGCCGAGCGCGTGGCCGGCCCGCTGGGTGTCCTCCGGGGTCGGCAGCGTGAGCTCAGTCGGTAGGAGCCGCTGCAGGTGCAGCCGGGTCCCCTCGCGGTCGGTCTCGACGTACCCGTGGCCCTGCCAGAACGCCACGGTGCTGGGCAGTTCGGCGCGCGCCTCCAGTCGCAGGCCGGCGAAACCGCGTTGCCGTGCGACGAACTCGGCCCGCTTGGCGAGCAGGCTGGCGATGCCGTGCCGACGCGCGCTCGCCAGCACGCCGACCCGTCGGAGCCCGAGCAGCCGCCCCTCGGCGCGGAAGAGGAGCGCGCCCACCGGCTCGCCGTCGTACGTCGCGACCAGCCCGCCGTGCTCGGCCAGCGCCGCAGCGACGCTCTCGAGCGTCTCCTGCAGCGCCGTCGCCGGCGGGTCCAGCGCCGGACGGTCGGCGAAGCTGGTGCGGATCAGCGCCAGGACCTCGTCGGCACGCTCGGCGCCGACCTCATGGATCTCGGTCACACCAACGACCCATCGTCGTCGATCCAGCGACGCTCAGCGCGGCCGGCGTTCCCTCCGATCCGGGTGACGATCTCGTAGGAGATCGTGTCGCACCACTCGGCCCACTCCTGCGCCGTCGGCTCGCCGCTGGTGCCCGGTCCGAACAAGACGATCTCGTCACCGGCGATGGTCCCGCGCGGCGCCTCGACCACGATCTGGTCCATGCAGACCCGTCCGAGCACGCGACCCCGCGTGCCACGGACAGCGACCTGTGCCGTCGAGGACGCATGCCGCGGGATGCCGTCGCCGTAGCCCAAAGGGACCAGCGCGACCCGGGTCTGGGTGTCGATCGACCAGGTGTGCCCGTAGGAGACCGCGTCGCCGGGGTACAGGTCCTTGGTCAGAGCAGCCTTCGCTCGCACCGTCATCGCCGGCACGAGACCGAGCTCCTCGGCGCTGATCACCGCCGGCGCCGGCGAGAATCCGTATGCCGCGATACCGAATCGGACCAGGTCGTACCAGGCGCTCGGACGCAGCAGCGCCGCGGCCGAGTTGGACAGGTGCCGGACCTCCGGCTCCAGGCCGGCCTCCTCGGCGGCCTCGAGGGCCGCTTCGAAGACGCCCTCCTGCTCGTCGTTGGACGGGTGGTCGGGCTCGTCGGCGCAGGCCAGGTGCGACCAGATGCCGACCACCTTGACCTCGCCGGCCTCCTCGGCCGTGCGGGCGGCGGCGACCAGGCCGGCCCACTCGGCGCGCGGGGCACCGCCGCGGGACAGGCCGGTGTCGATCTTCAGGTGCACTCGGGCGGGACGGCCGAGCGCCCGGGCAGCGTCGGCGATCTCGCCGAGCTGGGACACCGAGTACGCCGCCACGTCGATGTCCGCCTCGATCAGGGCGCCGAAGTCCTCGCCGGGCATCGAGAGCCAGGCCAGGATCCGGCCGGTGTCGCCGTCGCCGCGCAGGTCCAGTGCCTCGTCGCGGTCGGCGACGCCGAGCCAGGTCGCGCCACCGGCGCGCGCTGCGCGAGCGCTGCCGAACAGACCGTGGCCGTAGCCGTCGGCCTTGACCACCACCATCACGGCGGGGCCGTCGGTGCTCGCCGCGACGGCGTGGCAGAGCTGCTCGACGTTGCGGCGGATCACGCTGAGGTCGACGACGATCTCGGCGCGCCGGTAGTCATCGGATGCGTCGGGTGCGCTGGTGGTGGATGTCATGGTGCGCCCATCCTTCCAGAGCGCAGGTCAGCCGAGCAGGGAGCGCACCACCGGCGCGATCGCATCTGCAACGCCCTCCGGCGTCACCGGGCCGCCGTGGCCGGCGTACACGGCTGCGGCGCCGTGCACCCAGGACCCCACCGACGCGGCATCGTAGGTGTCGAGGCCCGCAGCGAGCAACGACCCGATCAGGCCGGCCAGGACGTCGCCGGCACCGGCGACTGCCAGCCAGGGCAGGCCGCTGGTGGTGACCCGGACCCGGCCGTCGGGGTGCGCGGTCAGCGAGTGCCGGCCCTTGAGGAGCACCACCGTGCCGAACAACCGGGCCGCCAGCCGCGCATGCCCGAGCTGGTCCGCCTCGACCTCGTCGCGGTCGATGCCGAGCATCGCCGCAAGCTCGCCGGCGTGCGGGGTGAGCACCAGGGACGGCGACGCGTTCGGCCGCAGGTGCTTGAGCGCGTCAGCGTCCACGACGGTCGGCACCTGCTGCTCGAGTGCCCGGGCCAGCGCCGCATCGGCCTGGTCGTGCCCGCCGGAGCCGACCACCCAGGCCTGCACCCGGCCTTCGCCCACCACGACACCCGGGTGCCGGGCCCGGACCGGGTCAGCGGCCGCGCCGACGTACCGGACCATGCCGACCAGGCCGCTGGAGGCTCCGGACGTGCACAGCACCGCCGCGCCCGGGTACGCCGCCGAGCCGGCCGAGATCCCGACGACGCCGCGGGTGTACTTGTGCGCGGAGGCGTCCGGCTGCGGCAGCAGCGCGGCGACGTCCGCGGCCTGCAGGGCCTCTATCTCGGCAACTGCGGGGTCGAGACCCAGATCAACGAGCGTCACCACCCCGCAGGCAGCCGCTGCCGGGTCGATCAGGTGGCACGGCTTGTGGGTGCCGAAGGTAACGGTGAGGTCGGCCCGGACGTGAGCGCCGTCGAGCTCGCCGGTGTCGACACTGACGCCGCTCGGCACGTCGACCGCGACCACCGGGGTATCCGGGAAGAGAGCGACCGCCGCCTCGGCGTCGGACCGCAGCCCCGGCCGCCCGCCGATCCCGACGATCCCGTCGACGACCACGTCGGGCCGCTGCGCCGACGGTGCGGTCACGACCTGTCCGTGCTGGGATCTGAGGGCGGCAAGGCCGGCCCGGTGCACTTGCTCGGACAGCAGCAGCGCCTCGACCCGGGCGCCGCGACGGGCCAGCATCGCGCCGGCGTACAGGGCGTCGCCGCCGTTGTCGCCAGATCCGACCAGCAGCAGCACCCGGCGCCCGTAGCAGCCGCCGAGCAGATCGCTGATCGCGACGGCCAGCCCGGCCGCGGCCCGCTGCATCAGCGCGCCCTCAGGCAGCACCGCCAGCGCCTGCCCCTCGGCCGCCCGGACCTGCTCGACCGTGTGTGCCCGCCTCATCCCCCCACGCTATCCAGTTGTGTGCCTCAGCGCGGCGCGGGCGACGCGCTGAGGCACACGACTCGGAAGCTGTGGAGACTGCGAGCCGTTGAAGCGGCACGTCACACACCATGTCGCGATGGACGAGTGGCAGCAGCTCGCTGCGGCGCAGGAGGGCGCCATCGCCCGTCGGCAGTTATTGGCGCTTGGTTGCAGCCGGCATTTCGTACGACGTCAGCTCGATGCCCGGCGCTGGATCGAACGCACCAGCACGGTCCTGTCCGTGACGACCGGCCCGCCGACCTGGCGGCAGAGCGTGTGGGCAGCAGTACTCCATGCAGGAGGCGATGCGCTGGTTGGCGGCCTGACGGCACTCGAGTGGCACGGCCTGCGGAACTGGCATCGCGACGAGATCACCGTGCTCGTCGACGACCAGCTCTCCTTCGACCCGGTCGCCGGCGTCACGTTCTTCCGGACGAGGCGACCGCTCGTCGGGATGCGAGCCAGTGCTGATCTGCCGTTTGCGCGCATCGAGCCGGCGAGCCTGCTGTTCGCAGGCTACGAGCGTTCAGCGCGCACCGGACAGGGCCTTCTGGCAGCGGTCATCCAGCAGCGCCTGACCACCGCCAGCTCCATGCAGGCCGCGCTCGAGCAACTACGCCCGCTGCGGCGGGCTCGCCTGTTCCGGACCACCTTGGGAGACATCGCGGGCGGAGCGCAGTCGTTGGCAGAGATCGACATCGCCCGGATCTGCCGAAGCCATGATGTCGCAGCGCCGGCGCGACAAACTCGACGGCGCGATTCATCGGGTCGGATCCGATTCACCGACTGCGAATGGCAGCTGCCTGGCGGACGCATCTTGATCTTGGAGATCGACGGTGCGTTCCACATGGACGTCGAGCACTGGGAGGACGACCTCGCTCGCCAACGTGGACTCAGCAGCCAGGGTCGGATCGTCGTACGGTGCACGGCCCGGGAGCTGCGCGAACGACCAGACTCGGTGCTCGGCGACCTCAAGCGCCACGGGTTGTGTGCCTGAGCGCGTCGCCGGCGACGCGCTGGGGCACACGACTCAACTGCTGAGGATCAGTACGGCGGTTGCGATGCCGCCGTCGTGCGAGAGCGAGAGGTGGGTGATGGTGCCGCCGAGCTCGGTGGCGCGGGCGAGCACGGTGCCTCGCAGCTTCATGGTCGGCTGACCCGACGGCAGCGAGACGACTTCGGCGTCGTGCCAGGCCAGGTTGCCGGGGGCGCCGAGTGCCTTCGCCAGCGCCTCTTTGGCGGCGAAACGGGCCGCTAGCGATTCGCCGTCCAGAGCGCACTCGGCAGGGGTGAAGAGCTTCTGGCGAAGCGACGGGGTGCGTTCCAGCGAGGCCGTGAACCGATCGACCTCGACAACGTCGATGCCGACCCCCAGCACCGTCATCGGCCGGTCACTCGACGGTGACGGACTTGGCCAGGTTGCGCGGCTGGTCGACGTCGTGGCCCATCAGCGTGGCCAGCTCGCAGCTGAACAGCTGCATCGGGATGGTCGCGACCAGCGGCTGCAGCAGCGTCGGGACGGTCGGCAGCGGGATCAGGATGTCGGCGTACGGCGTGACCTCGTCGTCTCCCTGCTCGGCCAGCACGATCGTGAGGGCGCCGCGTGCGCGCACCTCCTGGATGGCGCTGATCATCTTGTCGTGGAGCTGGTCGCGCCCTCGCGGTGGTACGACGCAGAAAACCGGCAGACCCTCCTCGATCAACGCGATCGGACCGTGCTTGAGCTCGCCGGCGGCGAAGCCCTCGGCGTGGATGTAGGCCAGCTCCTTGAGCTTGAGCGCGCCTTCGAGCGCTACGGGGAACCCGGCGTGCCGGCCCAGGAAGAGCACCGATCTGGTGCCGAGGAACCGCTGGGCGAGCCCATAGATAGAGTCTGCGTCGTCGAGCACCTGCTGCACCCGGTCCGGCATCTGCGCCAGCTCGTCGACCACGGCAGCGATCTCGTCGCCGAACTTGGTGCCGCGGACCTGCGCGAGGTAGAGGCCGAGAAGGTAGCAGGCGACCAGCTGGGTCAAGAAGCCCTTGGTCGAGGCGACCCCGATCTCGGGCCCGGCATGGGTGTAGATCACGGCGTCGGATTCCCGCGGGATGGTCGAGCCGTTGGTGTTGCAGATCGCCAGCACCTTGGCCTTCTGCTTGATCGCATGCCGGATCGCCATCAAGGTGTCGGCGGTCTCGCCGGACTGGCTGATCGCGACCACCAGGGTGTTGCGGGTCAGGATCGGGTCGCGGTAGCGGAACTCGTGCGAGAGCTCGACCTCGCACGGGATCCGGGTCCAGTGCTCGATCGCGTACTTCGCCACCATCGCGGCGTAGTTCGAGCTGCCGCAGGCGATGATGATGACCTTGTCGACGTCGCGCAGCTCGTCGTCGGAGATCCGGACCTCGTCGAGCTGGAGCAGCCCGGCCTCGTCGTGCCGGCCCAGCAGCGCGTCGGCGATCGCCCGCGGCTGCTCGAAGATCTCCTTGCGCATGAACCAGTCGTGGCCGTCCTTCTCGGCAGCAGCCAGGTCCCAGTCGACGTGGTACGGCCGGCCCTCGGCGGCGTTGCCCGCGAAATCGGTCACCTCGACGCCGTCGCGGGTGATCGTGACCACCTGGTCCTGTCCGAGTTCGAGAGCGTCCCGCGTGTGCTCGATGAACGCAGCAACGTCGGACCCGATGAAGTTCTCGCCATCACCCAGGCCGACGACCAACGGGGAGTTGCGCCGCGCCGCGACGACCCGCGACGCGTCGGCCGCATCGACCGCGACGAGGGTGAACGCGCCTTCGAGCCGGCGGCAGACCCGCTGCATCGCCGTGGTCAGGTCGGCCCCAGCGAGGACCTCGTCCTCGAGCAGGTGCGCGGCGACCTCGGTGTCGGTCTCGGAGACCAGGTCGTGGCCGGCGCGCTCGAGCTCGTCACGCAGCCGGGCGAAGTTCTCCAGGATGCCGTTGTGCACGACCGCCACCCGGCGCTGCGGGCCGAGGTGCGGGTGCGCGTTGACGTCGTTCGGGGCGCCGTGGGTCGCCCAGCGGGTATGCCCGATCCCGGTGGTCGAGGCCGGGAGCGGCTCCTCGGCGATCGCCTTCTCCAGGTTCGCGAGCTTGCCGGCCCGCTTGTCGGCGGCGATGGCCCCGTCAGCACCTGCGCCGGTGACCAGGGCGATGCCGGCGGAGTCGTAGCCGCGGTACTCCATGCGTCGCAATCCCTCGATCACGACGTCACGGGCCTGCTTGTCCCCGACGTACCCAACGATGCCGCACATGGGGGTGAGTCTAGACGTCGAGGCCCCTGGCCC